>JAIIWC010000002.1 GCA_022745215.1 Collinsella sp.
TCCAACGACGAATTCTAGGCGGTGTCCCAACCCTTTCAAGAAAGGGCAGAGGCGGGGGCATGCCCCCGCCTCTTACACCACATCTCTACGCGCTACCGGTACCCCAGTCGGCACCGTGCAAATTCCGGAATATTCAGCATCCCGGAGTCCACGGGAGCGGGTATCGGCGCGCAAAACCGCGCCGAAGACTCCGATCCTGAGCCCCCGGTGCCTCGAGAACCGCTCGTTTTCTACGGAATGCGCCCCTTGACGCCCGCCTTTCGCCCAAAATCCAGCATGCAAGCGCCCCCGAATGCTGATTATTCCCAAAAATGCACGCCGCACCCCACCCCAGGCACCCGCAGCAAGAAGACGAATAGCCTCGACCTCCCCAGTTGCCGCAGGAGGCCCCAGGGCTTACCTCCCAAATCTTTCCGCAGGACGGAAGGGCCCCGCCGCGCGAAGCGCACGGCGGGGTCCTGACATGTCCGAGGACGATTTGGGAGGTAAGCCCTGGGGCCTCCGATGGAAGCAGTCCTAGCCGAGGCTATTCGTCGCCGAAGCTGATGCCCAGCGCTTTGGCCTCGCGCACCAGGTCGCTTTGGGGATCGACGTACTTGAGCTTGCCGGCGACATCCTCGAGCGGCATGTGGCACATCTTGCCGTCGCGCAGGGCGATCATGTAGCCAAACTCGCCGCGCAGGCAGCCGAGTGCCGCCTCAACGCCGCACTGGGTCGCAAAGATGCGGTCCTGGGCGTCGGGCTGGCCGCCGCGCTGCGTGTGGCCGGGGATGGCGACGCGGGTCTCGCGACCGGTCTTGGCCTCGATCTCCTTGGCGATGTCGTACACGATTGACGGGCTCGTACGCTCGGCGAGCTTCTTCTTGTACTCCTTCTTGGACAGTGCCGCGTCCTCCTTGGAGATGGCGCCCTCGGCGACGGCCACGATGGTAAAGCGGCTGCCGGTCTCCATGCGATGCTCGATGGTCTTGATGACGTTATCCATGTCGTAGGGAATCTCGGGAATCAGGATGACGTCCGCACCGCCCGCGACGCCGGCGTACAGCGGGATCCAGCCAACCTTGTGGCCCATGATCTCGATGACGAACACGCGCCCATGGCTCGAAGCGGTGGTGTGGATGTCGTCGATGCACTTGGTGGCGACGTCGATAGCGCTCGTAAAGCCAAACGTCATCTCGGTGCCCCAGGTGTCGTTATCGATGGTCTTGGGCAGGGCGATAACGTTGAGGCCCTCTTCGCGCAGGCGGTTGGCAGTCTTGGTGGATCCGTTGCCGCCCAGCATAAACAGGCAGTCGAGCTGCAGCTTATGATAGGTGTGGACCATTGCGGGCACCTTCTCGACGCCATCGGCCTCGGGAACATCCAGGCGCTTGAACGGCGTACGGCTCGTGCCCAGGATGGTGCCGCCGCGGGTGAGGATGCCGCTAAAATCGGCGGGCGACATGACGCGGAACCTGCTGTAGATAAGGCCCTGGTAGCCGTCCTCAAAACCATAGATCTCGATAGGCTCTTCGCTATTGGTCATGAGCGTTTTGACAATGCCGCGCATGGTGGCGTTGAGCGCCTGGCAGTCGCCGCCACTGGTAAGAAGACCGATCCTAAGCATGATGAATCCTTCCGGGCAAGTTATAACATGCGCATAAGTTTACCCCCGCACACTGTTGATACGGGGGTAAAACGTGTTAGCTCAAGCGTATAGAAATGTAAGCAACGTCAGGCGAGCGTAAGGTCGATGGGCCTGGCTCCTTACAGCGCGAAGGCGTCGACGTCGCCCCAGTGGCGGCGCAGCGTGATGGCGGCAGCGGGCTCGGTGTTGTCGAAGACGACCGACCACTGCGTGTTGCTGGTGATGTCTTCCGGATTGGGCTCTTGCGCTGCAGCGCGTAGGGCCTTCCAAGCGACTGCCTCATCTTGGGCGCCGGTATGGGCGTCGAGGACATCGGCGATGGCGACGGTGCGCTCTTTACCATGGCCCAGCTCGCCGTTCTTTTGGTTGGGGAGCACCTCGTCACCATAGCAGGCGTAGAAGTTCGTGACCTGGCGTACGGGCGTCGCCTTGCATGCACGGTCGGGATCGCGCGGATCCCACTCCACCACCCGCGCGTCACCGGCGGCGTCGTTGATAAAGAAGTGGTAGTCGCGTCCGGCCATGGCGTGCATGTCGTAGGCAGAAAGCAGGTCGACGGCCTCCTGCGTGGTAGCCGCGCGGTCGAGCACCAGGCGGATGGCGAGCGAGGTATTGATGACGGGGCGTTGCGTGTCCTGGTCGCAGGGCTTGGAATCCAGGGTGAGTACGGCAATGGACACGCCGCATTCGTTAACACCGTCGAGCTGGGCAAACGGGCCCATGAGTGCGGCGGCGCGTCCGGTGACGGAGTCAAGCGGAGTGTTATCGCCCAGGTTGTTAAGGGCGGCAAACCCGATGGAGGCATAGCCGCCGCGTGGGTGATTGCGCACCAGCAGCGCCGAGGTGTCGTCCTTAAAGTCGTAATTGCGACCGGTGCGCACGCGGCCTTCGGCATCTACGGCGACAAAAGCGCTGCAGGCAAACTGGGGCGCCTGGACATGTGCCGGCACGCCGGGGAGCACCTGCGCCACCACGGCATCGATGTAGGCCTGGTCGTCGCGCACGCCAGCGGCGATGATGCGGTCAAGGTCGTAGTCGTAGGCGATATCGATCGCGTACAGGTCGTATCCATCCGCATGGTCGGTCAAGCGTTTGAGCGACGCGACAGACTTGATTTGCTTGTGGTAAACGATACCGGTGGCAGCGGCAAGGCCGACGGCGACTCCCGCGACACCGCAGGCGATGGCAACGTTACGTGGCTTCATGACGGCTCCTCTCGTCCTGTTAGCGTAATTGTCGCAAAAGGCGCGCGGGCATGATGGCTCAACTTGGTGAGTGGCGCGGAATTAAGCACGGAATGAAGAGTGCGGCGCTGGCGTGGCGGGGTATGCTGGAGGGGATCATCAGCCCAGCGAAAGGGGAGAGTATGACGGATCAGGAAACGCCCGAGCGCGTGCACGTGACGGCCGACGATATCGAGGCTGCCAACGACCTTATCGACTTTATCGAGGCATGCCCCAGCATGTTCCATACGGCGGCGACCATTATGGCCGAGCTCGACGAGGCGGGCTTTACCTACCTGCCCGAGAATGCGGCGTGGGACATCGAACCGGGCGGTCGCTATTACACGCAGCGTAACACCTCGAGCGTTGTTGCCTTTAAGGTGGGCGAGGACCTGGCCGCGACGTGGGGCGAGGACGGCGTTGCCGGCGACTATCATTTTCAGCTCACGGCGTCGCACAGCGATTCGCCGACGTTTAAGGTCAAGGCCGTGCCCGAGCTTGACGGCGCGGGCGAGACGCTGCGCCTGAACACCGAGGCCTACGGCGGCATGATCGACTACACCTGGTTCGATCGCCCGCTGGCGCTCGCGGGCCGCGTGTTGGTGCGCGAGGGTGACCGCATTGAGAGCCGCCTGCTTGCCACCGAGCGCGAGGTCGCTATTATCCCGAGCCTTGCCATCCATATGAACCGTGGCGTCAACGAGAGCTTTGCTCCCAACCGAGCCGTCGACCTGTGCCCGCTCATCAGCGCCGGCGAGCTTAAGCAGGGTGACTTCGATGCCCTGATCGCCGAAGAGCTGGATGTTGAGCCCGAGCAGATTCTGGGCCGCGACCTGTTCCTGGTCAATCGACAGGATGCGCGTATTTGGGGCTGGGCCGATGAGTTTATCTCGACGCCCAAACTCGACGACCTGGCCTGCGCCTACACCTCGCTGCAGGCATTTTTGGGTGCCGAGAACGCGCGCGATGTCTCGGTCTTCTGCTGCTTCGATAACGAGGAAGTTGGCTCCGAGACCAAGCAGGGCGCCATGTCGACGTTCTTGGCCGACGCTCTGCGCCGCATTAACGGATCGCTGGGCTTTGACGACGAGTCGTATCATCGTGCGCTTGCCGCTTCGATGCTCGTGAGCTGCGACAACGCGCATGCCGTGCACCCCAACCACGCCGAGAAGTGCGACGCCCGCAACCAGGTGGTGCTTAACGGCGGCATCGTCATCAAAGAAGCCGCCAACCAGCACTACTGCACCGACGCCTTTAGCCGCGCGGTGTTCCAGGCCATCTGCGATGACGCCGACGTGCCCATGCAGGCCTTCGCCAACAAGAGCGATATGGCGGGTGGCTCCACGCTCGGCAACCTGTCGAACATGCAGGCGAGCATGCATGCCGTGGACGTGGGCCTGCCGCAGCTGGCCATGCACTCGAGCTACGAGACCGGCGGTGTGCGCGACGTGATGTATGCCATCCGCGCCCTCACCGCCTTCTACGAGCGAAACCTAACCATCAACGGCGCCGAAAGCGTGGAACTCTAAAACCTGCCAAAAAAGGGATGTTAATTTTGGCCGGTTTAATCTGGGCGAATGCAAAGGGTGAAACCGAACTAGATCTGTGATACGTGGCCGCTGAGGTGCAATGTGCCTCGGCGGCTTTTTGTGTACAGAGCACGGCTAATGCTTATAAATGCTATACATGCTTTACGTATCTACCATAGAGTTTTATGATAGTTTGGAAGTATTAAGGAGGGGTCATGACCACAACAGCCGCTCAGATCAACGTGCGTCTCGATGCCGATCTTAAAAGGAGTGGGGACGCCGCTCTCTCCAAGGCCGGTATGACGCCGAGCCAAGCGGTGCGAGCGCTCTGGCAGCTTGCAGCGTCGCTGGCCGATCGCCCCGGTGCGCTCGAGGATATCCTGCTGCCCAGTCGCGCCCGGGCGGAACAGCGCGAGCGCGAAAAGGCCGCCAAACGTAAGCTCGAGCTCATGGATCAGGGGTCGAAGCTATTTGCTGCCGCTTGCCGTGAGTCGGGAATCGATATGGTCAGGGCTCAGCCATCGGACGACGAAGAGCTCAAACGGAATGCCTATGCGGATCGCTATGGCGAGGAGATGAGCTGGCTCTATGAGTGAGACTCCAAAGCGCATCTTGGTTGACACCAACGTGTGGCTCGATTACTTCATTCCCTCACGACGTGGTCGTTCGGTGGCGAATGAGTTTTTACGCGATGCATGCACGGCGCAGGTGGATTTGCTGTATGCGGCGACATCGTCCAAAGACCTGTTCTATTTGATTTCAAGCGAACATAAGGCATGGTATCGGCGAGAGCATGGTTCGCTTTCCCAAGATGCCGCTGCGGCAGCGACATCGCTTGCATGGGATTGTCTTAGCGTGCTGTCGCAGCTTGCCACGCCAGTGCCCTGTGACCTGAGCGATATATGGATGGCGAGTAGGCAGCGTGAGCTCCATAGCGATTACGAAGACGATTTAATCATTGCGGCAGCGATGCGCGCTCAAGCAGATCTACTGGTCACCAACGATGCCAAACTCTGTTCACACGCACCCGTCGCAGCAATGAACGTCGAAAACGCAAGAAACTATCTAACAACGCTTAAATAGCGCTAGACCTCACTGGCCGAATAATGGTCAGCGAGAGTTCCCGGGCTGAGTCAGCACTGGTTAGGCCCCGTAGGTCGAACAAAAGTCAGCGAGAGCCCGTCTGGGCGAGCAAGGTGCCTTGAAAGAGGGGGGCATTGGCCTTCTGGCCATGCCCGACGATTGAAAGGCAGATTGCCGTCCAGACGGGGTCGCAGCGTCGAGTGCTCCGCCGTTCGTTAGAACGGCGGAAAAAGATGAGGTCGCGCCTTTGAAATTGAGCGGCAGATTGGCCAAACGGCGAGCTCGTAGCGTTGAGCAGTTCCGGCGTTCGGTAAAACGCCGGAACAAATTAGTGCTCAATCCAGCAGCGCAGGGTTTCGCCCGCCTGCAGATGGCGCAGGTTCTCCGCGGCGATGTCGACGACGTTGTTGAGCGTGGCGGCCAAGTGGAACCAGCCGGAGACGTGCGGCGTGATGAGCATGTTGGGTGCATCCCACAGCGGGCTTGTGGCGGGCAGCGGCTCGGGGTCGGTGACGTCGACTGCGGCGCCGGCGAGGTGCCCGGACTCCAGAGCGGAAACCAAGTCGTCGGCGACCACAAGATCGCCGCGGCCGCCGTTGGCAAAGAAGGTGCCCGGTTTCATCGCGGCGAAGAACTCGGCGTTCGCCAGGCCGCGGGTCTCGGGTGTGCTGGGCATAAAGGATGCGACGATGTCAGCCTCGGCCAGGCGCTCGGGGAGGGCGTCCATGCCGTCCATGTCCTCAAACACGATGGGGTAGACGAGCGGATGACGCTTGATACCGCGGACGTGCGCGCCCATGCTGCGGCAGAGCGTGGCAAAGTGGCCGCCGATATCGCCCGCGCCCAGCACCAGCACGTTGGCGTTTTTGAGCGAGGTGACCGGACCTAAATCCTCCCAGCGATGCTTGCGCTGCAAGTCGTGATAGCCGGGCAGGCGCTTGATCATGGAAAGGACCATGGCAAACATGTGCTCGCTCACGGCCTGGCCATAGGCACCCACCGAGCAGGAAAGCTTAGCGTCGGCTGGCACGGTGCCGGCGGCCAAGTAATCGTCATAGCCGGCGGTCTGTAATTGCAACAGCTGGAGATGCTCGCATGCCGTGAGCATGCCAGGGTCGATGTTGCCCAAGATCACGTCCGCATCGGCGACCTGCTTGCGCGTGGCGGCGTCGGAGCTCGTGTAGATAAAGTCCTCGCCCGGAGCGCTCGACTCAAGAATTGCGCGATGGCGGTCATTGACGGGCAGCAAAACCAGAATGTTCACAAGCAGTCCTCTCCGCTCAACCTACCAAAAAAGAACAGGTTTATTTTGGCAGGTTTTATCAGGCAAAACGTTCAAATAAAACGCCGGATGCAAGACGAACGTGCCCGTCAGCATCCGGCGTATCTACAGCTACCAGCTGAGCAGTTCGTAGCCGTCCTCGGTCACCACGAGCTGCACCTCGCACTGGGCCGAATCGCTGCCGTCCTTGGTGCGCACGCACCAGCCGTCGCCCTTGCTAATCTTGATATCGGGCGCTCCGGCATTGACCATGGGCTCGATGGTAAAGACCATGCCCGGAGCCATGATGGTGTCTACATCGGGCGCCTCGGTGGTAAAGCCCACAAACGGGTCCTCGTGGAACTCCTTACCGATGCCGTGTCCGCCGTACTCGCGCACCACGCTAAAACCGGCGTCCTCGACCGTCTTTTGCACGGCCTCGGCCATGACGGAGAGCGGCAGCCATGGCTTGACGGCTGCCAGACCCGCCTCCACGCTGGCGCGGGTGACGTCGACCAGGCGCTGGCGCTCGGCCGAGACTTCGCCGATGCAGAACATGCGGCTCGAGTCGCTAAAGTAGCCGTCTAGGATCGTGGAGCAGTCTACGTTGATGATGTCGCCCTCGTGCAGCACGTCCGTGTCACAGGGAATACCGTGACAGACAACGTCGTTGATCGAGGTGCACACGCTCTTGGGGTAGCCCTCGTAGTTGAGGTCGGCCGGCGTGCCACCGTGCTCGACGGTGTAGTCGTAGATCATCTGGTCGATCTGGTTGGTGGTCATGCCCGCGGCGATGCGCTCGCCTACGTAGTCGAGCACGCCCACGTTGATGGCGGCGGAGCGCTTGATGCCCTCGATGTCGGCGGGCGTCTTGTAGAGCGTACGGGGCAGAACCTCCCAGCCCTCCTCCCACAGGCGCTCGAGGCGCTCGTCGAAGGCGCTATGGCATTTCTTATATTTTTTGCCGCTGCCGCACCAGCAAGCGTCGTTGCGGCCGGGCACGGGTCCTTTGTCATACATGGCTAACTTCCTTTCATCCGCAGCTAGTATAGCCCACCCACGCGTCCATAAAAGTTGCGGTGATATAGTTCCGATTTAAGCGGTTTAACAGCACAAACAGGAACTATATCACCGCAACTGATGGAGCGGGATGGCGGGCACTGGCTGCTGCGTGGTTTTGCTAGTAGCTCACCTGGCAGGGAATGCCGAGGGCTTGGACGCGTGCGGCGATCGTGTCGAGCACCTCGGGCGCTGCTTTGGCAAGGCCGGCGATCGGTGTCTCGCGCGCCACCGTGTAAATGGTCGCTTCTTGTGGGCGAATGCGCTCAAGCGCCGCGAGCCAGGGGGCAACGTACTCCTCGCCGGTGTTGTCGATGGGCCTGCCCTGATACTCGCCGGTCAAAAAGATCGTCTGGATAATAACGTGACCGTCAAAGCTTGCGAACGTCTCGATCTGGCGCTCGACGTCGTAGGGGCCGACAGGCTGGTCGAGCAGCTGGATAAACGCCGGGTCGACCGTATCGAGCTTAAGAATGTTGTCGTCGACCATCATGAGCGCATCGTGTACCTGGGGACGGTCGGCGCGTGTGCCGTTGGAGAGCACGGCAATCTTGGTGTTTGGGGCAAGCTCGTCGCGCAGCGCGACGGCGCCGGCGATGGCCTGCGAAAACTCCGGTGCGGCGGTGGGCTCGCCGTTGCCTGCGAAGGTGATTACATCGGGGAGCTCGCCCTCGGTTGCCATCTCGCGCAGCTTTGCCTCGAGCGCGTCGAGTACCACGGCAGCCGTGTTATACGGCTCGTGGCAGGGGCGCTCGGCGTTGAGGCCGTTTTCGCAGTAAATGCAGTCGAACGTGCAGATTTTGCCGCTGGCCGGCATCATGTTGACGCCGAGCGAGAGACCAAGGCGACGGCTGCGAACGGGCCCAAAGATGGGGCTGGCATTCAAAAACGTAGACATAGGCATATGCTCCTCAAGATAATTGTGCCTAAGCATAGCATCGGCTCCAAAGCAAGGTGTGGGCTCTTGCTTTACAAGTTTCGTTTTTTCACGTCGCTCATGATGCCGTGCCATGAAAAGCCTCGGGTCGGGTAAAGTTAATCTGTTAACAAGGTGTAAAGCAATGCGGGTCCATCCAACCGTGCTGACGTGCAACTGGATGAGCATTGATGATGGGGGCACAACATGGATTTTACGGTCGAGAATGCGGGCACCACGATTGCCTGTCGCGAATATGCCGACCCGGATGTGTCGCCTGATGCTCCTGCCTTGGTGTGCGTGCACGGCGCTTGTGTCGACGGCACATTTTTCGACAGCATCGCTTGTGAGCTCAGTCGCAACTACCGCGTAATTGCCTACGACCGCCGCGGCTGTGGTGGCAGCAGCGATGCGGCAGACGGCAGCTATGATCTTGCCGCTCAGGCCGCCGATCTGCAAGCCGTGATCGAACACGTTGGCGCTCCGACAAATGTGCTTGCGCACAGCGCCGGTACGTTGGTGGCGCTGGAGCTTCTTCGTACCGAACCCCATCTCGTCGACCGTGCGATTCTGCATGAGCCGGCTGTGTCGGCCGAAGGCGTCGGCATGGGCGCAGCTCCGGTTTTGCTCGATATGATTGCGGCTGGAAAGGTTTCAAGGGCGCTCCGGCTTTTCTTGGGAGCCCTCGGCGACTTGGATCCCGAGGCTCCTGGAACGACCGAAGCGGAAGCCAAGCATGCCCTGCGCAACGGCCGCAGTTTCATGGCAAACGAATACGGGATTACTATGACCTGCGTTCCCGATTGGGATAGCGTTCGCGCGTCAAAAACGGTGGCCGCCGTGCTCCTGGGCGAGCTCTCGATTGGCACGTCCCGCGAGGCTGGCACGCGAGCGGCTGCCAAATATCTCGATTGCCCCCTCGTAACGATTCCCGGGGCGCACAACGGCCTGCGCGATCGTCCGGCAGCGGCTGCCCAGACTGTCCGTGGCATCCTGGGGTTCTAGCACCCGCAATAGCCAAAGCAGGCTCCATCCGCAAACGTTTCGGCCGTGTTAACAAATGTGCTCAAAACCTCACGTCTGCGACTTCAATCGCGCCGCCTGCCAACTCATAAAACTGTAACAGCATTCACGTACTTACCTGCATCGACAAGGTGTTACCCTTGTAGCATTTGGAACCCACCGCTACCATGCGAAACTATCGAAAGGGCCCCATATGCTCAATAATCACGAGGTCAATCTAACCGACGAGGAGGCTGCCGCCGAGGTCGCCCGCGTCGCGAAGACCTACCCCGTGGTGCGTTTGCTGTCGGCCGATCAGATTAAGAGTGAGCCTAACTGCCTGCTCGCCGGCGATCGCTGCCCTTGTCTGCGTCAGTCGAGTCTTGAGGCCTTGGCAGATTCGGGTGAGGTGTCGGAGCAGCTGCTCAATGATGGTATTGAGTACCGCGCCCGTCTGCGCCCTCTGAAGGTCGAGGGCGAGCCTCACGTCTTGCTGATGGTGCGTCCGATCGATGAGCAAGAGGCCGCAGAAGAGGACCTTGTCTACACCGACGTGCTGACGAGTGTGCGCAATCGCCGATATTACGAGGAAAAGCTCCGAAGCGCCCGCATGAATGCCGGCGTTGCGATGATCGACCTTGATGATTTTAGGGTCTTCAACGATACATGTGGCCGTCATGCCGGCGACCTTGCGCTCGGTGCTGTGGCGACAGCCATACGCAGCGGAATTCGTTCGACTGACGAGCTTGTGCGCTATGGCTGCGACAAGTTTGTGGTTGTCATGCCCAATATTCCCTCCGATGACTTCACCCGTCGCCTGCATCAGGTGTCCGATGCCGTTCGTTCCACGATTATTCCGGGCCATGAGTACGTGAGCTTGACGGCATGTGTTGGTGGCGTTCGCATTCATGGCGAGACGGTCGATGAGGGCGTTGGCCGCGCTGCCCAGTTATTGAGCCGCGCTAAGGCAAAAGCCGGTACGGTCGTGACCGATGCCGATTCCATCGAGGCCTTCCAAAGCGAAAAGCCCTTGGTGCTTATTATCGATGACTCCGAGATGAACCGAGCCATTCTCAGCGAGATGCTCAAGGACGAGTATTGCATCCTCGAGGCCGATAACGGTCGTATAGCGCTCGACATGGTCGACCGCTATGGCGATGAGTTGTCGCTCGTGATGCTGGACATTGTCATGCCGGGCATAAGCGGCTTTGAGGTGCTGGCCGATCTGTCGCGCCGAACGGGTATCGACAATCTGCCTGTCATCATGATTTCGAGCGAAGATTCCGATGATATGGTTCTGCGCGCGTACGAGCTGGGCGCCTCGGACTATATCAACCGCCCGTTTGACTCCCGTATCGTGCGCCGCCGCGTAAGCAACACCATCCGCCTGTACGCCAAACAGCGCCGCCTGACGAGCCTGCTGTCCCAGCAGTACAACGAGCGCGTCAAGAACAGTCGCATGCTCATCGACATCATGGCCGGCGTCATGGAGCTTCGCAACGGCGAGAGCGGCAGGCACGTTACGAACATCGAGAAGCTGACCGAGCTGCTGCTTGGCTGTCTGGTCCAGCGTAGCGGCACGGTCTCCCTCGACAATGAGGAACGCTCTACGATCGCCCTGGCTTCGGCGCTGCACGATATCGGCAAGATGTCGATTGACGATGCGATTCTCAACAAGCCCGGACGCCTTACGCCCGATGAGTTCGAGATTATGAAGACGCATACCACGATCGGCGCCGACATGCTGCTTGAGCTGGGTAGCCATCACGCCGGTAATGCGCTTATGGAATATGCGTACCAGATTGCGCGTTGGCACCACGAGCGCTGGGACGGCAAGGGTTATCCCGATGGCCTTAAGGGCGACGATATCCCCATCGCCGCGCAGGTGGTTTCGGTGGCTGACGTGTACGATGCGCTGACGAGCGTGCGCGTATACAAAGACGCTATCCCGCACAAGGAGGCAATCCAGATGATCCTGGACGGTAAGTGCGGCACCTTTAACCCGCTGTTGCTCGACTGCCTGCTCGAGGTGCAAGACCGTATTGCCGAGACGTTGGCACGCCCCGCCGACGTTGTCGCGTTTCCCACGATTTAGTTTGACCAAAGGAGTTTTTAACCCATGATTTCCATGCGTGAGGCGTATGAGAAGATCGGCGCTAATTATGATGACGCGTGCGCTCGGCTGATGGGCGAGGAAATGCTTGCCCGCTTTGCCCTCAAGTTTTTGGATGACGAGAGCATGGACAAGCTGGAGGCCGCCATGGCGGCAGGAGACGCCGAAGGTGCGTTTATGGCAGCGCACACGCTCAAGGGCGTGAGCCAGAACCTGGGATTCGATAATCTGTACGAGCCGGCGGTCGTGGTGACCGAAGCGCTGCGCGGCGCCGATGCCGTTGACGACGCTCACGAGGGAATGCACGCGCTGCAGCAGCAATATGCGGCTACGATGTCGGCCCTGCGCGAGGCGGCCGAGTAAGAGCTCGCGAGCTTTGATGACTATGAGAGTGGATAATCTCCCGTTTTAGGCCCGGTGACGGCCTCAAAGTGGGAGATTATCCACGCTCGTTCGATACGTGTCCAAAAATCCACTCTCACCCCTTCTGATTAGTGAATGGCCTATGCGCACTGGCGGGGCTTTCCACATGCAATCCATATCGTTGTTCGATAAACTGTTCGAATAACGATAGAGTCGATGAGGGTGAGTGTATGTCCAACAGCGTTCAGCGTATGGCCAAGGCGGGCGAAAATATCAGGAAGCTTGGTTTTTGCATGGCAGCCGTTTTTGCAGGGATGCTCGTCGCTTTTGCCGCGTTGGTTGTTTACGTGATCTGGTATGCGGTTGCAAACGTTGCTTCTGTCGATTCTTTCGGTGTCGTGACGCTTCTCAATGGCGGGTGCATCGTTATTCCAAGTGGACTGTGCCTGGCACTCGTCGTGGGTATTTCGCTTGTCGTTTTGCGCGGGATCAGCCGTAACATCTCGCGAGGCGTCTCGCCCTTTACCAAGACGCATGTGCGGCTTATCCGTGTTCTCGCGCTTGCCTTTGCTGTTAACGCCGCGGTTTCGCTTGTTGGTGCCTATGGATCGGTCAATCTCACCATTGGCGGACTGGAGCTTTACATCGTGCCTCATTCCTTCGTTATTGAGATTTGCCAAGGCGCTACCTTTGATGCGGGGTCGTTTATCGGCGCAGTTGTCTGTTTGTTTATCTCGGCGATCTGGAGTTATGCCTCGCTGCTCCAAGAGCAGTCTGACGAGCTTGTGTAGGAGGGAACATGAGCTATCTCATCATCGAGCTTGAGACGCAGCTGCTTAAGACCGGAAAGACCAGCGCTGATCTGATTCGGGCCACGGGGCATACTCCGGCTAATATTTCAAAGCTTAGAAACGGAAAGATAAAAGCTATTCGCCTAAAGACGCTTCTCGATATCTGTGATGAGCTTGATTGTCAACCGGGAGATATTATTCAGCGCGTGAGCGAGAAAGAGCTTGAGGAGCTAATTGTCGAGCGCGCGAAAAATGTCGTGAGACAGATGCGGGATGGCGGAGGCAACGAGGCGTCGCTTCCGACATCAGTCTTCGCTGTCGATTTGAGTGACGAGTAGCTTAAGGCGAACAACTAAAACGAAATATCAGCGTGAAGGGACTCGTGTCTAACACGGGTTCTTTCTTTTAGATTATCTTGACAAATACGAGTTATCGAAAAACAATAACAACTATGGAAAACGATAAAGGAAAGACGGAGCGATATGAGCGGTTTTGCTATCAAGCAGAACGGGAGGCCAATGAACGCATCAGCGATAAAGCTATCAAAAGTATCAAAGCGCTACGGGAAACGGCGCGTTTTGCATGACGTTTCCTTCGAGGTGCATCAGTCTGAGCTCTGTGCCCTGGTCGGTGCAAACGGTGCGGGCAAAAGCACGCTTATTAAAATCGTCCTTGGCATCTGTGAGCCATCGTCGGGAAGCGTGGAGCTCTTTGGAGGCAAGTCAAAAAGAGAGCTGAGCCTGATGCGGACGCGTGTCGGCTATGTACCAGATTCCAGTGGAGCATACCAATCTCTCAGTGCGGTTGAGAATCTTCAAATCCGATGTGCGGAATGGGGGCTCGATGAGAAGCGTGAGATTCCTCGCGTTTTGAGCCTAGTTGGACTGGATGCCGATGAGAAAAAGAGCGTGAGCAGGTTTTCTCTGGGAATGAAACGGCGACTGGATATAGCTACGGCTTTGTTGGGTGACACTGATCTGCTTATTGTTGATGAGCCAGCAAACGGGTTGGACCCGCTGGGCATCGAGAGTATATGGGCCCTTATCGGTCGATTGAATCGAGAACAGGGTAAGACCATGCTCATCTCTAGCCATGATTTGGATGAGTTGGCATCAGTTGCAACAAGTTGCGTGTTTCTTCATGACGGCGAACTGCTGAAAAAGGAATCGATGGACGTCATAAGGGATGAGGCGCCATCCCTAAAAGAGTATTACAGGCGCTTGATGAAGGCGGTCTCGCTATGAAGCGGGCGATCCATCCCATAAAGGCAGATATGATGCGTTTGCACAGGATGTTTCCGGCGAAGTTTGGTCTTGCGCTTATGCTGGCGTTCGGCCTTCTCTTCGGCATCTTTCTAAAAAACGGAACAACGTTGCTCGCCTTTGGCAATAGCGTTTTTGGGGAGGATATTGGCTTCTGCTGGAATGTAATCGATCCTTCTGCACCCGATGAGTCCCTTGTGCGTAGCGCCTTTGCCGGCACCTCTCTGTTCGTTCCGCTCATCGTTTGCCTGGCGATTTTACAGGAGCGCGGCTATGAAGAGGGATGCCGAATTTCTTCAGCAAGAGGTCTTGCCCACTTTAACGGGGCTCTGGCACATGTACTTTCGTCTGCTTTAATAATCGGCGCAGCATATAGTGCGCTTTGCCTTCTTCTGTTTGCAATCGCGATAACACGTGGAGGGCAAAACTATGCGCATGGCATGCTGGCTGCATTTTTGCCCGCAATGATGATTAACGCCGTATTGGTGATATCGATTGCGCTGGAGACGGTGACCATCTATCGGATTACAGGCAGCGCTGTATTGAGCGGGGCTGCGATAATTATCGGATTTGTCATGAGCTTGACGCTCTACGGAACTTACCTTCAGACGCCCATATCGTCCTTGCGATGGATTTTCCTTCTTCCGGGGCCGTACCTTGGAGTCGGATGTGCCCTTGGGTATAGCGATATGGGGCAGCTGACGCTTCTGGGATATGGCGTGGCAGCGAGCTGTCTATCGGTATTGATTTACGCTCTCGTGAGCTTTCGCGCTGGGGGTGTGCTCAATGGCTCGTCAGATTAAAAGACTTCTCCAGTCAGAATTGAAGCATGTGAGCAAATGGGCGTACGCCTTAATCCTGGTAATTTATGCGTGTATGGTGGTATTGCAGCTTAATTCTTTCCCGATGTGGTTCTGTAGCCTCCGTGAGAACAGTTTCTTGGGCTTTTTCCCAGACCCGACGCTTCGGCTATCGGCAGAGGACGTCCTTCTATTTGGTAATGCAGAGGCTTTTCGCAGTCTGCTGTTCAACGTAGCCCCGTTGGCTCATGCATTGTTCTTTCCGTTTATCGCGGCTTGTATCGTGCCGCGCTTTGTCAGTTCGGACTTTATTGAGGAACCGTGGGGGCTGTCGGAGGCTCGGGGAGGGAAGCGGGCGTGCGCTATCGTTGCTCGAGTGGTGCTGTCTTCTTTTGCCCTTTTGGGCGCGTTTATCCTGTCGAGTGTCGTTTTGTACTGTCTTAACTGCGCGATCGTTTTGGATGCTCAGCAGTATTTCAACCTGCATGTATTTTGCTATCGAGTTGTTCTTGCTGCCGCTGCCTGCCTTGCATACGTGGTATCTTGCGTAATCGTTGTTTCCTATTTTGGGTCCGGCTTCGGTCCGATTGGCATGCTGCTGCTTGTCAATGTTGTAGCGATCTACATACAGCTCGGGGCCAATTCCATGCTTCCGCTTCCGGCCTCGATGCTCATGTGGATTTGCGGTGTGACTCCGTTGGGGATTGGTCAATGCGTTTGGATTTTAATTGACTGCCTCATAAACGTAGCAAGCATTTTTGCCATTTGCTTTGCTGTCGACCGATTGCGGCCGAGATTTCTCTGATTGTTTGTGAGGGATAATCATACCGAGCATATCAAATACAGGGGGGGGCGGGCACCGTAGCTGGTGTCCGCCCCCCCTGGCTTAGGAGGCTTTAACCTGAGTGGTTCGCGAGCTAGCGGGCCTGCTTTACCTTGGCCGCTGCTTCGACAAACGACTTCCACAGGTTAAAGTCGGTCTCGAGCGTCTTCCACGTGTACTCAGGGTGCCATTGCACGCCCAAGCAGAATGGCTGGCCTTCGACCTCGATGCACTCGGGAACGCCGTCGGTTGCCTTGGCGACCAAACGCGTGCTCTTACCCAGACGGTCGACGCAGCAGTGATGTGCTGAGTTGGTCTGGATCAGCCTGTGCCCGCCAAGCGCGCGCTCCAGCAGCGAGCCCGGCACGACCTCGACGGGATGTACGGGGTCGTTGAGCACGTGGGTATGGCGCCACTGCGTGCGGCCCTCGCGAGCGCCCAGGCTCGGCACGTCCATGCACAGGGTGCCGCCAGTGGCGACATTGAGCAACTGCGTGCCGCGGCAGGTGGTAAAGAGCGGCTTTTTGGCGCGGAGTACCTCGCCGACCAGCTTAAATTCAAAGCTATCGCGGATCTCACAGCACAGCGTGGGGTCGTAGGGTCGATCATCGCCCCAACGTTTGGGATTGACATCGGGGCCGCCGGGAATGGCGATGCCGTCGGCGATATCGACGTAATGGCGGATGACCTCAATGTCCTCGGTGATGGACATCTGCAGCGGCAGGCCGCCGGCGGCAAGGATGGCATCGACAAAGACACTTGCGATTTCCTCGTTGGGGGAGAGCGTCTCGCTTAAAAACGGCTTCGCCTCTTCCCAGCGCGGCGCGACGAGGATGAGCGGGCGGTCGGCGGGATCGACGTCGACGTGCGGGGTGTATGACGATGAAGTGCGAGTTCCGATCATAGGTGTTGCTTTCGAATCTAAAGGTGACAGGGCGCATGAGAGACGTGGGACAACGCTTCCGATGGATTTGTCCCACGGGGTGGCTGGTTAGTGGCCCTTGATGGAGTTGAGGAAGTCCTGGGCGCGCTTGGTCTGGGGATGGTCGAAGAACTCGTCGGGCGTGCCGGTTTCCACGATCTGGCCGTCGGCCATAAACACGACGCGGTCGGCCACGCGGCGGGCAAAGTTCATCTCGTGCGTAATGACGATCATCGTCATACCCTGCTGGGCCAAGCGCACCATGACCTCGAGCACCTCGTTGATCATTTCGGGATCGAGGGCACTCGTGGGCTCATCGAAGAGCATGGCCTTGGGCTGCATGGCGAGCGAACGGGCGATGGCCACGCGCTGCTGCTGGCCGCCCGAAAGCTGTGCGGGCACCTTATCGGCCTGCTCGGCAACGCCTACGCGGCTCAGCAGGTCCATGGCGCGCTCACGAGCCTCCTCCTTGGACACGCCCAGCACGTCGACCGGTCCCAGCATGACGTTCTGCAGCACCGTCATGTGTGCGAACAGGTTGAACTGCTGAAACACCATGCCCAGCTCGGCGCGCATGCGGGCAAGATCCTTGCCTTCCTGCGGCAGGGGCTCGCCCTCGATGAGGATCTCGCCCGAGTCGATGGTCTCCAAGCGGTTGATGGTGCGGCACATGGTCGACTTGCCCGAGCCCGAGGGGCCGATCACGACGACGACCTCGCCACGGTCGACCGAGAGATTGATGTCGTTGAGGACGTGCAGATCGCCGTAGTGCTTATCGACGTGTCTGAGCTCGATCAGCGGCTGATTGCCGGTGGAAGAGGTGCTCTGTGCCATGGTGCTCGGCTCCTTATGACTCGAAATGGTAAAGCGTTAGCGGATGATGGTCGCGCCGGTCTTGTGCGAAACGTAGACAGCGGCCTTGTTGATCGCGACGTTGATGA
The DNA here is from genome assembly GCA_022745215.1 of Collinsella sp. Classification (GTDB taxonomy): domain Bacteria; phylum Actinomycetota; class Coriobacteriia; order Coriobacteriales; family Coriobacteriaceae; genus Collinsella. The sequence goes on from JAIIWC010000002.1 coordinate 17,716, forward strand.
GGATGTAGATGACCGCGATCACCAGATAGACCGACACGAGCGCGTCGTAGTTGGTGATGAGCACGCGGGCATTTTGCATGAGGTCGGGGTAGCTCACGACATAGGCGACGGTGGTGTCCTTGACTACGACCACAAGCTGCGAAATCAACGACGGAATGATAAACCGAATCGCCTGGGGCAATACGATTTTAAAGGTGATTTTGGCCTTGGAGAGACCGAGCGCCTGGGCTGCCTCGACCTGACCGCGCGGCACGGCGTTGACGCCGGCGCGGAAGATCTCGGCAAGTACGCCGGCTGCAGCGAGCGCGACGGGAAGCGTGAGCATCCAAAACGACGGCAGTGAAATCTTGTACTGAGGCAGCACCAAAAAGAAGAAGTAGATGAACAGCAGGCTCGGCACGCCACGGAAGAAATCGGTGAGCACGCGGCAGACCAGCTGCAGCGGCTTGATGTCGCTGGTACGGCCGAGCATGAGGGCTAAGCCCAGTACCAGCGCGATGGCGCCGGCGGTGAGCGCGACTTTAACGGTGCCCTCAAAACCGGCAAGCAGGAACTTCCAGGTGGTGAGGTGCGTAAAGAAGTACCAGTAATGGACCGAAAGCTGGCCGGTCACATAAAAGCGCTGCAGTACCAGAGCGATGAGCGCGGCCACGGCAACAAGTGAGATGGCGGTGCCGACGCGAATCTTGGCGCGCATCTTGGGGCCGGGAGCCTCGTAGAGCGCATCGCGCATGGTGAGCGCGGAGGTGGAGTGCTTGCTCATCGGAGGATCCTCACCTTCTTATCGATATAGTTGCCAATGTGGCTCACCACAAAGGCCGTGCCCAGGTAGCCGAGCGCCGAGATAAAGAACGCGGCGACGCCGCCGAGCGAGCGCGTGTTGATGTAGCTCACCACGCCGGTGAGCTCCTGCGGTTTAAGCGGCACCTGACTGCCGAGCGCGGTGGTGAGCATGACGGCGATAAAGAGGTTGGTCATGGGCAGTACGCTCGAGCGCAGCGCCTGCGGAATCACGATCTTGGCGAGGATACGGCTGAAGCTCATGCCCAGCGAGCGGGCGGCTTCCACCTGGCCGACACCGACGGTGTTGATGCCGCTCATAAAGTTCTCGGAGCCAAATGCCGAGCCCAGCAACACCGTGGCGACGATAACGCAGGTGCGGTAGGGCAGGACGACCTTGAGCGGCGGCAGCGCGTAGACGACGATAATGAGCAGCGCGATGCCGGGGATGTTACGGAAGACCTGGACATACAGGTCGCCAAAGACGCGCAGCGGTTTGAGCGGCGACACGCGCATCACAGTGACGGCGACGGCCAGCACCATGGCGATGACAAACGACTCAAGCGTCATACCCCAGGTTGCTAGCAGCGCGTCGATATAGTTCTGGCCATAGAGCGACCAGAGCTCGGAGAGACTCATGCGGACCTCCCGCCGGTAAGGAAAGGGGCTCCCGTGTGTACGGAAGCCCCGACAACTCAGTGAGGAAACAGTTTAGCGCAATAAAGCGCATCGTGCGTTTCCGTATGGTTTCGTAGCGGCCGTTACTAGGCTCGCTGCCTAGGCGCCGACCTCGGGCAGCTCGGGAACGTTGGTGTCGCCCGTGCGGTCGCCGATGCAGATCTGCCACAGCTCGGTCCAGGTGCCGTCATCCTCGATCTTCTTAAGGAAGCCGTTGACAAAGGCGACGCCGTCGGAATCGAGCGGCAGGCCGATGCCGTAGGGCTCCTTGCTGCCGAAAGGCTTGCCGGCGATCTTGTACTTGCCGGGCTCGCGCACCAGGGCGCTCTGCTGCATGTTGTTGTCGATGACATAGGCGTCAACGCGACCCTGCTGAAGTGCCTGACGGGCCTCCTCGTCGGTCTTGAACTCCTGCTGGCTGGCCTTGGGAGCGAACTCCTCCAGGATGGCGGGGCCGTTGGAGCCGGACTGGACGGCGACGTTCTTGTCGGCCAGATCGTCGACGCTCTTGATGTCGTCGTTATCGGCGAGCACCAGGATGGCCTGCTGCGTGTAGTAGTAGGGACCAGCGAAGGAGACGAGCTTCTTGCGCTCATCGGTGATGGTGTAGGTGGCAAAGACGGCGTCGACCTGGCCGTTCTGCAGCACGGACTCGCGCGTGTCGGAGGTCACCTGGGTAATCTCGACCTTGTTCTCGCCCAGGATGTAGTTGGACAGGAGCTGTGCGATGCCAGCATCGAAGCCGCGGGTCTGGCCATCCTTCTCGTTAAGGAGGGAGAAGAGCGTGGAGGTCTGGACGCCACCGATCTTAAAGACGCCGGCGTCCTTGACGGCCGTGGCCCAGGTGCTGGCGGCGATGGCATCGTCATCGGCCTTGGGGCCGTTGTCGACGAGCTTGTCGAATGCCTTGGCATCGAGCGTGGTGGAAGCCTCGGTATCTTCGGAGCTCTTGGAGGAGCCGGCGGCGGAACCCTTGTCGGCCTCGGCGCTGGTGTCGGAGCAGCCGGCAAGACCAAGGCCGGCGACGGTTGCGAAGGTGGCGGCAACGAAGCCGCGGCGGTCGAGAACGACCTGCTGGGAGAGGTTCTTGCTCATAGTAGAACACCTTTCTCAATAAAATCCCTAGCGGTTGAGTAGAGTTATACCCTATCTCGCTCAAAAGGGTCAACACGAAATAACTCAGAAACATACTTGCCTTATGGGTTATTCTACCTACCAAAAGGGACAGGTTTATTTTGGTAGGTTTTATCTGGGCAAACGTCGGTTGTCGCTGTTGGGACGGTAGCTTGCGGCCGGGGCGGCTGCGCACGGCGGTCGCTATAATGGCGGCAACGCGACGCATATATACGTGAGGAGATCGTTGCATGAATGGCTATACATTCTTCGCGCCGACTAAGGTGCTGTTTGGCGCGGGCAAGCTGAGCGAGCTGGGCGCACAGAGGCTTCCCGGTACCAAGGCGCTCATCGTCACGACCGGCGGCAACTCGGTCAAGCGCTTTGGATATCTGCAGCGCGTGGAGGCCGAGCTCGACCGTGCCGGCGTGGAACACGAGCTGTTCGACCGCATTGAGCCCAACCCGCTGCGCGAGACCGTCAACGCAGGTGGCTGGATGGCGCGCACCCATGGTTGCGACTTTGTGCTGGCGCTCGGCGGCGGCTCGGTCATGGACGGCAGCAAGGGAATTTGTGCGGTGGCGGCGAACCCGCATGCGGATGTCGAGGGCAACGAGTGCCCCGGCGACATCTGGGACTTCGTTGTCGGCGGCACTGCGCTTGGACTGCCCATCCCCAACGACCCGCTGCCGCTGGTGTGCGTGACCACCACGGCCGGCACCGGCTCGGAGGCCGATGCGGGCGGCGTGATCTCGTGCGAGGAGAACGACGAGAAGCTTCGCCTGGGCGACCCGCGCCTGTTCCCAGTGCTTTCGGTCGTCGACCCCGAGCTTATGACGAGCGTTCCGGCGCGCTTGACCGCATACCAGGGTTTCGATGCCCTGTTCCACAACGTTGAGTGCTATATCGCCAATACCAACACGCCCATGGGTGACATGGTTTGCCGCGAGGGTATTCGACGCGCCGCGGCTTCGCTGGCCGCATGCGTGAACAGCGGCGACGACCTGGATGCGCGTGCCGAGCTCGCTTTTGCCAACACGCTCGGCGGCTATGCCATGGTGTGCTCGGGCTGCGCGGGATGCCACGGCCTTGAGCACGGTATGAGTGCACATCATCATGACCTGCCGCACGGCGCCGGCCTCATCATGATCGCGCGCGCCTACCACACGTGGATGATCGATCACGGCGCCGCGCCCGAGCGCTATATCGACATGGCACGCTTGATGGGGAATGCCGAGGCGAGCGACCCGCACGATTTTGTAATTGAGCTTACCCGCCTGATGGAGGCGTGCCACGTGGCGGATCTTGCCATGAGCGAGTGGGGGATTACCGCCGAAGAGCTGCCCGCCATCGCGCGCAATGCCGTGACGACCAACGCCGCGCTGTTCGGCCATGACCCGGTTTCCCTGACCGACCCCGACGTCGTTGAGATCCTCAAGCGAAGCTATTGCTAACTACCTTGCTGCTTTGTCTCGATCTGTAACATCTGCAGCCGTTTTTGACGAGTAACTGTTACAGATTGAGATTTTCTCTTCAGGGGAATTCGAATGTCTCGATCTGTAACAGTTAGACGAGGATTTGGCCCCTAACTGTTACAGATTGAGATAAACATCAGGGGCTTAAACGTCTCGTCTCAATCTGTAACACCTAGACGCAAATTCTGCCTCTAGATGTTACAGATCAAGATAATTGCGTCGCGAAAAAACCTCCGCAGGGGTGCTTCCCTTGCGGAGGTTTTTTACTCGTTCAGTAGCCTTACGGCTTCGGCGGCCATGTTTTCGACCGTCATGCCGTTCTGCGCGAGCAGTTCGTTGGGGTCGTAGCGGTCGGGGAAGCCCTTGGCGATGCCAAAGGTGCGGGCGCGCAGCGGCGTGCAGGCCAAATAACATGCCACGCGCTCGCCCCAGCCGCCGTCCAAGATGCCGTCCTCGATGGTCACGACAACGCGGTGCTCGGCGGCAAGGCTGTCGAGGAATTCGCGGTCGAGCTCGGTCGCGAAGCGCGGGTTGACGAGCGTGGCCTCGATACCGTACTCGGCGGCCAAGCGGTTTGCCACGCGCTCGCCCAGCTCATAGAAATCGCCGAGCGCGAGCACGGCCACGTCGCGGCCCTGGCGCACCACGTTGTAACGAACGGCGCCGTAATCGGCGTCCTCGGCAGGTGCCAAGTCGGGACGGCTTACCAGACCAATGCCCGGCACGCGAATTGCCACGGGGTGCTCGCGGTGATCGAGCGACCAGCTCAGCATGGACAGATATTCCTCCATGCAGGCCGGCGCCAGGTAACGCATGTTGGGAAGAGCGCCCAGCATGGAAATATCAAAGAACGAAAGATGCGTCTCGGACGTGGTACCAAAGATCGACGCGCCAAATACCAGGATGGTCGCCGGGGCGTCGTTGAGGCACAGATCGTGCCACAGCTCGTCATAAGCGCGCTGCAAAAACGTGCCGTACACGCCAAAGACCGGCTTGGCGCCCGAGCGGGCGAGCGCGGTGGCAAAGGTGACGGCGTGCTCCTCGGCAATGCCCACGTCGACAAATTGCTTGCCGGCGGCAGCGCGGAGCTCGGGCGTAAAGCCCATGATATAGGGCGTGGCGGCCGTGATGCCCACGACCTGCGGATCGTGCTCGATGGCGGCGCTGAGCGCCTCGCCCGTAATATCGGCATAGGTGCGCGGCGCAGGCTCGCTCGGATGGCCCGGGCAGAGCTTGCGCCCAGTCGCCATGTCAAAGGGGCCAACGTGATGCCAGCGCTCGGGGTCGCTCTGGGCCGGCTCAAAGCCCTTGCCCTTGGCGGTCGAGATGTGCAGCACGATGGGGTGGTCGATGTCGCGCAGCTCCTGCACCGTGTCGACCAAGGCCAACACGTCGTTGCCGGCGTCCAGATAGCGGTAGTCGAGCCCCATGGCGCGGAAGATATTGCGCTCGGCAGCACCGTTGCTGGCGCGCAACTCGGCAAGATTGCGGTAGAGGCCGCCGTGGTTCTCGGCGATGGACTGGTCGTTATCGTTGACGATGATGATCAGGTTGCTATCGAGTTCGGCGGCATTGTCGAGGCCCTCAAACGCCAGGCCGCCCGAAAGCGAGCCGTCGCCAATAATGGTAATGACGTTGTACGTATCGCCTGCCAGGTCGCGAGCGTGCGCCAGGCCGCAGCTAAGGCTCACCGACGTGGAGGTGTGGCCCATGGCGAACAGGTCGTGCTCGGACTCGTCGGGATTGGCAAAGCCAGAAGCCTCACCATAACGCTCCGGATCGATATAAGTGTACGCGCGCCCAGTCAGCGCCTTGTGGGCGTAGGTCTGGTGCGACACGTCAAAGACGATCTTGTCGGTGGGAGAGTTGAACACGCGATGGAGCGCGACCGTGAGCTCAACGACACCCAGGTTGGGGGCAACGTGTCCGCCGACGGCGGCGGAGCTTTCGAGGATGGCGTGGCGGATCTCGCCGCAGAGCAGCGGAAGCTCGGCGCGATCGAGAGCCTTGACGTCCTCGGGCGTTGTCGTTTGCGTAAGCAGCATCGTTGTTGGTTACTCCATGCGAATCGAGCGCCGGCGCTCCCTCGGCCGGCACAATTGCACAAGACAGTCTCGCACATTTTGGCGTTTGATATGTGACGGCGGCGCGGTAATTCGACAACTGGTGGGGCAAAACGTTTTGTCCGATGCCATACTGGTGTATTCCATGATGATTCTATTGATTGTGCGCAGGCTGTAGTTTGTCGCCGTGAGCCGCTGGAAGGAGGTCGCATGTCAGAAACCGCTCGTGCCGAGAGGATCGCGCGTGAAGTCGACCATGCCGCCTGCCAGCTGGCGCTGACGGGGCGTTTGGACCTGACGCGCGAGTTTATCCAGCATGGCGAGGTGACGGTGTACGCGCATGTGACCTCGGTGGCACGGGCAAGCCTGTCCTTTGCCGAGCGCTTGGGGTGTGTTGGCATTTCGGTCGACCGCGCCTCGCTGTTGCGTGGGGCTCTGCTGCACGATTACTTTCTCTACGATTGGCACGATCCCGACCCGAGCCATCGACTGCATGGGTTTCGGCATCCGTTTTTTGCCCTGGCGCGCGCCGAGGAAGATTTTGAGTTGACGCCGCGCGAGCGGAATATCATCGTGCGCCATATGTTTCCGCTGGTACCGGTGCCGCCGACGTGTCGCGAAGCCTGGATTGTGTGCTTGGCGGATAAGTGGTGCGCGCTGTGCGAGACGGTTGCCGGTCGTCTGCCGCGCAAAGGCGGCATGAACGATTTGAACGAAGGCTCGAGCGACAAGAAGAGAGGGTAGACGGTGGGAACCGCGATCGACATGGCATTTGGCGGCGCGACACTTGCCGCCTGCCCGCTCTCGGCGCTGGTGCTCTCGTTTGCCTTCTACGGTTTTTGCGGCTGGGCATGGGAGTCGACAGTCTGCGCCATGCTCAACCACGGACGCTTTGCCAACAGCGGCTTTTTGCTGGGACCGTGCTGCCCCATCTACGGCGCGGGCGGCATCGCCTGCTGGCTGCTGCTGCGCGGGATCCCGGACGCCTCGAGCCAGTTTGTCGCCGCGGCACTCGTGTGCAGCGTGATCGAATACAGCGTGGGCGTGCTGCTCGAAAAAACAACTGGCGCCCGCTTTTGGGACTATTCTCACCTGCCGTTTAACCTGCATGGACGCATTTGCCTGTACTGGGCCTGTGCGTTTGGCCTGGGCGCACTGTGCATTTGTCGCTTGGTAGAGCCAGCGCTGCTGGGGCTGCTCGGCCATCTGCCGGTGTTGATCGTGCGGCTGGCGGCCTTTGCCGTTGCCGTTGCGATGATCGTGGACGCGTTGTGCTCGCTGGCGAGCTGGCGCCGTCTGTCCGACCAGCTCGAGCGCGTGCGCGCCGACCTTGCCGACCGCATCAACGAGTCACTGGCCGACGCCTCGGACTCCATGCTCGAGCGCATTCCCGACTCGGCGATCGATTCGGTGTCTCAGACGCATATCCGCGGTCGTGCTATTAACGCGTGGCTGGCAGAGCTGGGCGATGCGGCACTCGATGCCCTGCGCGAGAAGGCCTCGGTGCCGACGTTTATCTCGGACGGTGCTCGCGGCCTGGCGCTTGCCGCTCGCCGCGTTGCCGATGCCGCACCGAGCATGCCGCGCCCGTCGCTTAGTCGTCGCCGCGCCGGCAGACGCGCGAGCCGTCCGGTGCCGAGTGTTTCGCTCAGCCGCCGTGACCTGCGCTTTTTCAACGCCTTCCCGCGCCTGCGCATCAACCGCTACGAGGGCGTCATCCGAGCCACCAACCTCCGCGATCGCGCTCGCGAGCTGTTCCGTCGCTAGCCGGGGCCGGGCCGGGCGCGCCCCTTTCGCCCGCACGTTTCCCGTTCGTTTCGCGCCCGTTGCCGTGCCGTTTCCAAGATTGCGGCACCGTTTCCATTCGACAACGCAGCGTTTAACAACGCCGTATCTGGTCTACACCAGTTGCCCCTCGGCTCCATCATGGGCGCCGACAACGTTCATGCGACCAAGGGGGAGCGAATGTACGATACGGGATCGACAACGTTTATGCTCATCTGCACCATGCTCGTGTTTTTAATGACACCGGGCCTGGCGTTTTTCTACGGCGGCCTGTCTAGGCGCAAAAATGTCATCAACACCATGCTCATGTGCTTTGGCGTCATTGGCTTGGTGGGCGTGCTGTGGATTGTGGCCGGCTGGTCGCTGGCCTACGGCGGCGACGGTTCCAATCCGTTTATTGGAGGCTTTGACCAGCTGCTGTGCCTGCCGGTGCTCAACCAGGTGCTGCAGTCTGCCGAGGGCACCGCAACGGATGGCGCCGTCTACCCGGAGATCATCAACATCGCCTTTCAGATGGCCTTTGCCATGATCACCGCCGCCATCGTTACGGGCAGCTTGGCCGGACGCGTTAAGTTTGGCGCCATGACCGTTTTCCTGGGCATTTGGCTGCTCGTGGTCTACGCGCCGCTTGCCCACATGGTGTGGGGCGGCGAGGGCTCCTTTATCGGCGACATCATCGGCGCGCTCGACTTTGCCGGCGGCGACGTGGTGCACATCTCGTCCGGTCTGACGGGCCTGATTCTCTGCCTGATGCTTGGCCGTCGTCGCGGTTTTGGCATGGTGAGCTATCGACCGCATAACGTGCCGTTTGTGGCACTGGGCGCCGGTCTGCTCTGGTTTGGCTGGTTTGGCTTTAACGGCGGCAGTGAGTTTAAGGCCGATGCCGTGGCGGCGCTTGCCATCCTCAACACCGTGACGGCCAGCGCGGCGGGTATGGTCTCGTGGCTTGCCGTCGAGCGCGTGCACACCGGTCGTCCCACGTTGGTTGGTGCCAGCACCGGTTTGGTTGCGGGCCTCGTGGTGGTCACGCCGGGTGCTGGTTTTGTCGAGCCGTGGGCGGCGCTGGTCATGGGCCTGATCGTCTCGCCCGTCTGCTATTTCGCCATCAGCCATCTTAAGACCAAGTTCGGCTACGACGACGCGCTCGACGCGTTTGGCTGCCACGGCATCGGCGGCATCCTGGGCGGCGTGCTCACGGGTCTGTTCTGCGTGCCGGAGCTTTCGTGGACCGGCAAGGGTGGCCTGTTCTACACGGGCGATGTGTCGCTGCTCATCTCGCAGATTCTGGGCATTGTGGTGACGGTCGTCATCGTGCTGGTGCTCGACCTGGTGATCGCCGCGGTGGTCAAGGCGCTGTTCCACGGCAGCCTGCGCGTGGACGAGGCCGACGAGGCGCTGGGTCTGGATGCCAGTCAGCACGGCGAAAGCGCCTATCCTTCTTTCTCCGGACTCGATTAGCAGCTTCCCCAGGCTCCGCACCTTGCCCTTCAAACCGTCGCGCGGCTTCCCCAGGCACCGCACCTTGGGTTTCAAACCGTCGCTTACGTACCAAAGTACGCGGCGCTCCTCTATCAACCCAATCTGCGGCACCTGGGAAACCCGCCGCATTGAATGGCAATTCATTTCTTTTATTTAAGAGAGGAATTCACTATGAAGAAGATTACGGCGATCGTTCGTGCTGAGAAGCTTGAGGTTCTTAAGGACGCGCTGTTTGCTGCTGATGTTCGCGGCATGACTATTAACCAGGTGCAGGGCTGCGGTGCGCAGCACGGCTGGAAGGAGTACGTGCGCGGCAACGAGCTGCTCGTCAACACGATCCCCAAGGTGCAGTTCACCCTTATCTGCGCCGATGAGCACGTTGACGGCATTGTCGACATCATCTGCAATGCCGCCCGCACCGGTGCCGTTGGAGACGGCAAGATTTGGGTCGAGCCGGTCGAGGAAGTCATCCGCATTCGCACCGGCGAACACGGCCCCGCCGCGGTGTAGAATCGACCGTCTGTCATCTGCAACGTTAAAATACTGCAGTGAGGCATAAGGCTTGTGTTGCGGATGGACGGATTATGGGTCGCAATAAATATCCCGAGGAGACGGTCGCGAAGATTCTCGACGCGGCGCTGGAGCTATTCTGCGCACAGGGTTATGAGGGAACGAGCATCCAGGATATCGTTGACCGTCTCGATGGCATGACCAAGGGCGCTATCTATCATCACTTCAAGAGCAAAGAAGAGATTTTTAACGCCGCATTTGATCGGGCGATGGCTCCCGTTGTGGAGCGCCGCCGCGCGACGCTCGGTGCTGGTAATATGACAGGCGCCCAAAAGCTCAGGCGACTTTATGCGCCTGAGTCCGTCGTACCACAAATTGAGCTTTGGGCCCGCATGCATCCGGCGGCAGATCCGGTAAAGAGTTCGCGTTTGTTGGCGTTGCAGTATCAGGGCTCGTTTGACGAATCGGCGGATGGCTATTTATTGCCGGTGATCGAGGAGGGCATCGCCGACGGCTCCATTGTGTGCGAATGCCCGCGTGAGGCGGCAGAGGCCGTATCGTTGTTGGCGAATCTTTGGCTGTTGCCATTGTTTCGTCCGCTTGAGTCTAAGGAACGAATGGTCGCTCGCGCGCAATGTTTGGCGCAGATGGCGGCCGCGGTGGGGCTCGATTTGGGGGAAGAAGTGCTTCAGACAACGGCTCAGATTTGGGACGTTTGGAGCCGTGCAGGGTGGTAATATACATACTAACGGTATGTAGATTGATGTAAGAGGGTGGCTACGGCCGCCCTTTTCAAGTCATTAAATACATACCATTAGTATGTATAGGAGGCAAGGCTATGGACGGGATGAGAGATTTCGACACCGCGTCAGCTTCAAAGACGGCGCTCTTCATAAGACTCGTCGGTCTTCTCGTTGCGCAGCTGTGCGTGTATTCGACGTTGTCGGCGCTGTGCTTTGCGTGCCCGCTTTACTTGCTCGACCGCAGTGGCTCGTCGACGTTATATGGCGCCGTCGCGGCGATAGCGTTTATACCGGGCGTGCTTGCGACTCCGGCTGGCGGAGTATTGGCTGATCGAGAGGGGCATCGCAGCGTTTTAGCAGCTCTCGGTATTGTTTTAATGGTTGCAGCGATGCTGTTTGTCCCCATGAAGTGCTCGTTGCCCCTCGCGGCCATTGTGGCGGTGATGCTGGGCGTCCAATACGCCGTTCAATCTATTCTGAAGCCGATACTTCAAATTGAGACGCTGCGCATAGCCGGCAAGGAAAAGGTCGAGCGGGCCACCGCATTAGTGTCACAGACGACCATGGCGAGCAATATTCTAGGCCCCGTGGTTGGAACAGCCGTCTACGGATGCTTTGGAATTGACGTCCTTTGCGCCATCGCGGCGGTGGCGTTTGCGATGTCGTCGCTGCTGTTTTGGGCCGCACTCAAACGAAATGTCCATTCTGAAGTGACGGGGGATGGCTCGACTCGCATGGCATGCCAAAGCGATTTTCTGTCGGCGATTCGGTATCTGCTTCAAAACACCTCGTTGCTCGCTGTGATTTTGCTTACGGCTGTTTTGAATCTTGCGTTGGTTGGGTTAACGATTGGTGCGCCCGTTATTGTTACAAGGCATCTCGGCATGCAATCTTTCTGCGTTGGGATTATTGAGGCGGCTATGGGGCTGGGCGGCCTTGTAGGCGGCGGCCTAGTCGGTATTTGGCCGAATCGCTTTTCTTTCAATGGCATATGCCGATATGTTGCGATGATCTGCCTTGGAGTCGTGCCGGTTATTGTCACGCTACCGATCGGCGTTGACGTAATTGTGTTTGCCGCGCTTACAGTCGGTTCGGCATGGGTCATGGTGTGGGCAAGCATTGCGTCGGTTGAAATCATCGCGTTTGTTCAGCGGGCAGCGCCGACTGAGCTCTGCGGAAAAGTGCTTTCGGTCGTTTACATGGTCCTTTCCTGCGCAACGCCTATTGGCCAATTGGCATACGGATTCGCATATGATCGATGGGCGCCGGCGGCTGTGCTCGCAGCTATGCTGGTGGTACTGATGCTGACGACGGTGCTGTTTTATCGCTTGAAAAGTCGCTCACGACAAACAATGTGACGTGAGCGGCGCAGCGGTTTAACGGGAGCAATCGCTGCAGTGTGGGGCCCATATGAGAGCATGCCTCTCCTTCGTCTACAATATCGTGCAGACGAAAGAGAGGCATGCCCATGATCAAGATGTTCGCGAGTGACTTAGACGGAACGTTGCTTAACGCCCTGCACGAGGCCGACGGAACCATCCGCCGTGTCATTCGCGAGCTGACCGAAGCTGGGCTGCACGTGGTTCCTGCAACGGGTCGCTCGACGCTGCCGATTGGTGAGCATGGCTTTACAGGTTTGGCGCTCGACGCCTGCTGCTCCAACGGATCCATCGTTCGTGACAGCCATGGCGAGGTGCTTAAGACCTGGACCATCGATCCTCAGATTACCGAGGAGCTGCTCAAGGAGTTTCCGGATATCTGTTTTGATTGTTCTACGCCCGATGGCATGTTTTCGAGTGGATCGTTCGAGATGCACCAGGCGGGCTTTAAAAAGGACAGCCCCATCAAGCGTATTGTGATGCGCGGCATGCGTGCGCGTGGCGGCTATCACGAGGAACAGTATTTCGACCAGTCGATCGGCGATATCTTGCGTCACGATGTGTGCAAGATCAACTGCCGCGTGACCTCGCCCGAGCTGGAGCGCGACCTTAAGGCGTATCTTGCCGAGCGCTCGGACCGCGTGGTGAACGCGCCGTTCGACCCGGTGATGTTTGAGATTACCGACGTGGCGTGCAACAAGGGCGAGAGTGTGGCGTGGCTGGCGAACTACTACGGCATTGCCGAGGACGAGGTCGCGGTCTACGGCGACGGCGGCAACGACATCGCCATGCTCAAGCGTTTCCGCCACAGCTACGCGACCAAAAACGCAAGCGATGCAGCCAAGGCCGCCGCAAGTGCGACTATCGGCAGCTGTGCAACCCATGCTGTCCCCAAGCACATGCTCGCCACCATGCGCAACCAAAGCTCCCGCACCGTAATCGAATAATGTGACAAAGGGACAGTCCCTTCGTCACATGTTGGGCGCCGGCTTTTGGCGCATAGGCCTGTTACGCTTTCGGCCACCAACAAAAATCGAGTTATTCGGCCTCTGGGAGGCAGTCAAAAGGCCGTAAATACCGGCTCGAGATTATCTGCGCTCCATATTCTGTTTGATTTTGCGAGGGTCACACACAAATAGATCAAATAGCGCACAAATAGGAGCAAAATCACTCAAGTTATTTCGGCAGCAGCTGCATGGAATCAGCGAAAGGCCGAACAACTCGAAAAATGTAGGTGGCGGTTCGACAGCAACGCCGAATGTGGCAAAGGGACCGTCCCTTTGCCACATGCAAGCATCGATCTCCTGAAATACGAACAGATATTCGCATATCTAACTGCGCTTTGATAGAATTGATACTGTTGACGGCAGTTCCATGTGCCGGGCAGCGCCCTCCATTTGATGGGAGGTGATGCCCATGACCGATTTGATTGATTTCGTGAGACTTCTGACCGCTTTGGTCTCGTTCTTCACGGCGCTTGTCGGCCTTTCCGAGGCACTCAAGCAGCGTTCGAAGCGCAACAGAAGGGGTCGCCGCCGCTAAGGCGTTGACCCCCTAATGCAAACAACGGCGCTGCCCAGCCAGCTACAACTTGGGCTGCCGTCGACACTATTCTACCCACGAATGACATTTTGGACAATCGGTAATGCCGCTCCAAAAGCCAGGCACAACCGGCACGACCCAGGCGGTCGCTGAATGTGACAAAGGGACTGCCCCCTCGTCACATCCAAAATATTGCCTTTACGTGTTGATGCACACGGTGTGCAATAATACTCGGACTGTGCAATAGCGCACAGACTGAGTAACAAGGAGGACGCTTGTCCCAGCTCGAGAAATGCGACCGCCGATCCCTTCGCTCGCAGCGCGCCCTTCGCCAGGCGCTTGCCAGCGAGCTTGCCGAAAGCGGCGATCTTTCGCGCATTAACGTCGCGTCGCTCACCGAGCGTGCCGGCCTCACTCGTCGCACGTTCTATTCGCACTATCGCGATATTCCCGACTTTATCAACCAGATCGAGGACGGTCTGCTGACCGAGATCCACGATTGCGTAGAGCTCATCACGGCAGCTCAGCTGCCCGATCTTTATCGCAACATCGACGAGCTCGAGCCGGCGCCCGGTTCGGTTGAGCTACTGCGCTATCTTGCGGCAAATCGTGATCTTATCGGTGCCCTGCTGGGCTCTGGCGGCGACCCCGCCTTCATTAAAAAGATCATCGATACGGCGCGCGAGGCCGTGGTGCCGCGTGCACAGACGGGCATTTTGGGCCTAGCGCTGGGCACGTTCTTTGACTACTACGTCACCTATGTCGTGAGCGCCGAAGTCGGCATGATCCAACGTTGGTTTGAGCGTGACCTTTCCGAATCGCCCGAGACCATGGCACGCATCATGACGGTCATCGCCTTTGTGCGCCCTGGCGACCTGTATGGCCAACCCATCGATATCAACGTGCCGGAATACGGCATGAAGCTATTGAATCTGCAGCTCGAGGACGCGGTCGACACCGCCGCAACCGTCGAGTCCAACAACTAAGAGGAGAAACAGATGAGCAAACTCGTCGAAGGCATTAAGGACCGCATGGTCGCTGCCGCGCGCGAGGCCGCGCCCGCCGTGGTGGACGTTGCGCAGAAGGCCGCGACTGCCGCTGCCGAGAAGGTCGCCGAGGCAGTCGCGGAGGCCAAGAATGCGGCGGGGGAGACACACGCCGCCGACGCAGCCACGTCCAACGCCACCGAGTCCGTAGCCGCCACCACCGCCCAGGCCCCCGAAGGCGCGATCTTCAATCCCGAGGTCGCCCATGGCAACCTGCACCTGGGCATCGACGTGGGCTCCACCACCGTCAAGCTCGCCGTGCTCAACGACGATAACCAGATCGTCTACGCCAAGTACCAGCGCCACCACACCGACGTCCGCGCCTGCGCCCGTGACCTGTTCGAGGGCGCCGCGACCGTGCTGCCGACGGCCCAGATGACCTGCGCTATCACCGGCTCGGGCGGTCTGCTGCTGTCCCAGTGGCTCGACCTGGAGTTTGTCCAGGAGGTCATCGCCAGCAAGCGCGCCGTCGAGACCCTTATCCCCGCTACCGACGTCGCCATCGAGCTGGGCGGCGAGGATGCCAAGATTATCTACTTCGACAACGGCATCGAGCAGCGCATGAACGGTACCTGCGCCGGCGGCACGGGCGCGTTCATCGATCAGATGGCAACCCTGCTGCACACCGATGCCAGCGGCCTCAATGAGCTCGCGGCCAACGCCACCACCATCTATCCCATCGCCAGCCGCTGCGGCGTCTTTGCCAAGACCGACGTGCAGCCGCTGCTCAACGAGGGTGCCCGCCCCGAGGACGTGGCGGCCTCCATCTTCCAGGCCGTCGTGACCCAGACCATCTCGGGCCTGGCGTGCGGCCGTCCCATCCGCGGCAACGTCGCCTTCCTGGGCGGCCCGCTGCAGTACCTCTCCGAGCTGCGCCACCGCTTCTACCTCACGCTCAACCTGGACGAGGAGCACCGCATCGTGCCCCAAAACGCCCACCTGTTTGTGGCGAGCGGCGCCGCCATGGCGCACGAGTCCAACAAACTCAGCACATTCCCGCAGCTCATCGAAGCTATTGATAGTCTGGGCGACACGCAGGGTGCCGAGGTCGAGCGCCTGGATCCGCTCTTTGCCACCGACGAGGACTATGCCGAGTTCAAGAACCGCCACAATACCGAGGTCGTCCCCAAGGGCAAGCTCGATGGCTACACCGGCCGCGTGTTTATCGGCATCGACGCCGGCTCCACCACCATGAAGGCCGCGCTCGTGGGCGAGGACGGCCAGCTGCTGCACACCTGGTACGGCAACAATAACGGCGACATCCTGGGCACGGCCAAGGTCATCATGGCCGATTTCTACAACCATATCCCCGCCGGCTGCACCATCGGCCACGTGACCACCACGGGCTACGGCGAGGCGCTGCTCATCGAGGCCCTCAAGGCCGACTCCGGCGAGATCGAGACCGTCGCGCACCTGCGCGGCGCCAAGGCGTTCCTGCCCGGCGTCGAGTTCATCCTGGACATTGGCGGCCAGGACATGAAGTGCCTGCGCGTCAAGGACGGCGTGATCGAGCACATCATGCTCAACGAGGCCTGCTCGTCGGGCTGCGGTAGCTTTATCGAGAGCTTCGCCGTCTCCATGAACATGGACGTGCGCGCGTTTGCCGACGCCGCCATCCACGCCAAGGCCCCCGTCGACTTGGGCAGCCGCTGCACGGTCTTTATGAACTCGCGTGTTAAGCAGGCGCAAAAGGAAGGCGCCACGGTGGGCGACATCGCGGCCGGCCTGTCCTACTCCGTCATCAAGAATGCCCTGTTCAAGGTCATTAAGCTGCGCGATCCCAAGGAAATCGGCAGCCAGGTGATCGTCCAGGGCGGCACCTTTATGTCCGATGCCACGCTGCGCGCGTTTGAGCAGCTCACCGGCGTTCATGCCGTGCGTCCCGACATCGCCGGCTGCATGGGCGCCTACGGTGCGGCCCTGCTCGCCCGCGATCGCGCCGGCGCCGACGGTGTCTCGACCATCCTTTCGGCCGAGGACATCGCGCACCTCACCGTGACGCAAAAACACGTCCGCTGCGGCCGTTGCTCCAACAACTGCCAGCTCACCGTCAACGACTTTGGCGGCGGCAGGCGCTTCATTACCGGCAACCGCTGCGAGAAGGGCGCTGGCCACAAAAAGCAGAAGACCGAGGCCCCCAATCTCTTCAAAAAGAAAAACGAGCTGCTCTTTAACCGCGAGGTGCTAAGCCCCGACGAGGCCCCGCGCGGCACCGTGGGCATCCCGCGCGCGCTCAACATGTATGAGAACTACCCCTTCTGGCACGCGTTCTTTACACGCCTGGGCTTTAGCGTGCAGCTGTCCGAACAGTCGAGCAAAAAGACCTACCAGGCGGGCATCGAGTCCATGCCGTCCGAGAGCGTGTGCTACCCGGCCAAGATGAGTCACGGCCACGTGATGAACCTCATCGACCGCGATGTCGACTTCATTTGGATGCCGTGCGTGCGCTGGGAGCGCAAGGAGGATCCGACCGCCGGTAACTGCTACAACTGCCCTATCGTCATGAGCTACCCCACGGCGCTGGCGCTCAACATCGATGAGATCCGCGAGCAGAACATCGAGTTCCTGTATCCGTTTGTGCCCTATCACGACAAGACCGAGCTCAAGCGCCGCCTGTACCAGGTGCTCGCCGTTGACCGCGTGGCCGACGCCGAGGCCGGTCGCGGTCGCGTGCGCGGACCCAAGATCACGCGCTCCGAGGTTGATGCCGCCGTCAACGCTGCCTTTGAGGCCGATGCTCGTTTCCACGAGAACATCCAGACCATGGGCGAGGAGGCCCTTAAGTGGGTCGAGGACCACGGCGGTCACGGCATCGTGCTCGCCGGCCGTCCCTACCACAACGACCCCGAGATCAACCACGCCCTGCCCGAGCTTATCTCGAGCTTTGGCTTTGCCGTCTTTACCGAGGATTCGCTCGCGCATCTGGTAAAGCCCGAGCGCCCGATCCGTGTCGTCGACCAGTGGATGTATCACAGCCGCCTGTACGCCGTCGCCCGTTTTGTGACGATGCGCAACGACCTGGACCTGATTCAGCTCAACTCTTTCGGCTGCGGTCTGGACGCTCTGACCACCGATCAGGTGCAAGAGATTCTGGAGGCCAGTGGCAAGATCTATACCGTGCTCAAGATCGACGAGGTGTCCAACCTAGGCGCCGCGCGTATCCGTATTCGCTCGCTCATGGCAGCACTCAAGGATCAGGAGGCCGAGCGTCTCGTCGAGGCCACGGCCGCGGGCGAGGCCTACGAGCAGGGCGATGCCGCGCCGGTGGCGCCCTCCACGGATGCCCCCGCGTTCGCGAGCCGCAAGTACACGTTTGAGGCCCAGCGCGAGAGCGCTTCGACCGCGTGGCCCAAGGTGCCCTTTACCGAGCAGATGCGCGACGAGGGCTACACCATCCTGTGCCCGCAGATGGCGCCGATCCACTTTGACCTGGTCAAAGAGGTATTCCGCGGTGCCGGCTACATCTTAGAGCTGCTGCCCTCGACCGACCACGATGCCGTCGAGGCAGGTCTGCGTTACGTGAACAACGACATCTGCTATCCGTCGATTCTGGTGACGGGTCAGATCATGGAGGCCATCGAGAGCGGTCGCTACGACCTGTCCAAGACGGCCGTGGTCATCAGCCAGACCGGTGGCGGCTGCCGCGCCACCAACTACATCGCGCTCATCCGCAAGGCCCTGTGCGAGAGCGGCCACCCCGAGATTCCGGTGATTTCGCTTTCGGCCGTGGCGCTTGGCGAGGATAACCCCGGCTTTAAGATTACGCCGGCGCTGCTCAAGCAGGCGGTCTACGCGGTGCTCTTTGGCGACGTCATGATGCAGATGCTCTATCGCTGCCGCCCGTACGAGGCCACACCCGGTGCCGCCAACGCGCTCTACGAGGAGTACATGGCGCGCGCCCGCAAGCTGGCGCCCAAGTTCAACAGGCATAACTACACCAAGCTTGCGCGCGAGGCCATTCGCGCGTTCGACACCATGCCGCTTGTGGGGGAGGGCACCAAGCCGCGCGTGGGCGTTGTCGGCGAGATCCTGGTCAAGTTCCATCCCACGGCCAACAACCACGTGGTCGATGTCATCGAGCGCGAGGGCTGCGAGGCCGTGGTGCCGGGCCTGCTCGACTTCTTCCTGTACTCCATGAGCAACGCTGAGCTGCAGAAGGACGAGCTGGGTAGCTCTGCTACCACGCGCGCTGGTATGCAGGCGCTCATCAAACTCGTGGACTGGATGCGTACGCCGGTGGAGGAGATGCTCGAAAAGTCCCACCGCTTTGAGGCGCCCGAACGCATCGGCACCATGGCGGACAAGGCCCGCACGGTGCTTTCGGTGTGCAACAACATGGGCGAGGGTTGGTTGCTCACGGCCGAGATGCTCGATCTGATCGACCATGGCGCGCCCAACATCATCTGTACGCAGCCCTTCGCGTGCCTGCCCAATCACGTGGTGGGCAAGGCCGTGATTAAGGAGCTGCGCCGCCAGCACCCCGAGAGCAACATCGTCGCGGTGGACTACGACCCCGGCGCGTCCGAGGTCAACCAGCTCAACCGCATTAAGCTCATGATCAGCGTGGCCAAGGAAAACATGCGCGCCGGCAAGGGCTTTAAACTCGAGAAGGTGGCGCCGCTCGCAATGGACGAGGTCACCGGCCAGATGCGTGCCCATGATGGCTGCGTGAGCTGCGGCTCGGTCGACGAGAGTGCCGTGGCGTCGGTCGCTGAGCGCCTGGGACGCGGCGTTAAGAAATAACTGGCCTGCTTAGGGCTAGATATGAGGCAAGCGGGTGGTAGCCGTATCGGCTACCACCCGTTTTTGCTGGACATGGAACCCTGAGATAATGAACAGGTGTTGCCGCTCGCCGCAAATTACCGTCCGTTTATAGAACCAGCCCCCGGCTCGTAGCCTCCATACGGTTGAATAAATACACATCTATGGAATTACGCAAGAGAGGACTGTTTCCATGAGCTACAAGACCGTTTGCGTTGCCGGTGGCGGCGTGTTGGGAAGCCAGATTGCCTTTCAGGCTGCTTACTGCGGCTTTGATGTAACGATTTGGCTGCGCAGCGAGGGCAGCATCGGCCGCACCCAGCCCAAGATCGATCATGTGCGCGAGGAGTACATCGCGGCAATCGAGGGCATGGCGGATGGCACGGGCGAGTGGTGCGCCGGTATCGCCGATAGCGATCAGCCCTTCGACAAGGAGGCGGCACTTGCCGCCGTTGAGCGTGCCTACTCCACACTCAAGCTGGAGCTCGATCTTGCCAAGGCCGTGGCCGACGCCGACCTGGTCATCGAGTCTATGGCCGAGGACACCCAGGCAAAGATCGACTTCTACAAGAAGCTCGCCCCGGTCCTCCCGCAAAAGGCCGTCGTCGTGACCAACTCCTCCACGTTGCTGCCGAGCACCTTTGCCAAGTACACCGGCCGCCCCGAGAAGTACCTGTCGTTGCACTTTGCCAATTCCATCTGGAAGAACAACATGACCGAGGTCATGGCGCAGGACCAAACCGACAAGCGCTACTTCGACGAGCTCGTCGACTTCGCCAACGACATTCGCATGCTGGCGCTTCCCGTCAACAAGGAAAAGAACGGCTACCTGCTCAACTCTATGCTGGTGCCATGGCTGCTTTCGGGCCTGGACCTGTACATTTCGGGCGTCAGCGACCCTAAGAGCATCGACCTCGCATGGACGCGCGGCACCGGCGCTCCCAAGGGCCCGTTCCGCGTATTCGACACGGTGGGCATCCAGACGGCCTACAACATCGTTATGCAGTATCAGAAGGTCCCGGGCCTGGTGAGCCCGCTGCTCAAAAAGATGATGATGCCCTACAACTTTAAGGCCATGGCCACCGTCCTCAAGAAAATGCTCGATGAAGGCAAGCTGGGCGAAAGCTCGGGCGAGGGCTTCTTCAAGTACTAAAAAGATCCCTTGGGACATTGGGAGCGTATCATTTGCAGCATAAATACGCCGCATAGCCCGTGTGCCATTTCGACACATGACGCTAAAACAAATGGGCTGCGGGGATAGCGAGGAAATGGCAATGGATCGACAAATCGTGCTCAAGCAGGATATCCTCGACGCGCTTTCTGCCGTCGGCATGTGCGCGGGGCAGGCGGTTATGGTCCATTGCTCGCTCAGCTCGCTTGGATATGTGTGCGGCGGCGCGCAGCCGGTGATCGAGGCGCTGCTCCAGACGGTGGGCGAGACCGGCACCATCATGATGCCGACGCAATCCTGGAAAAACCTGGACCCCGAGAGCGGCGTTCATTGGCAGGAACCTCAGGAATGGTGGCAGTTGATTCGTGATAACTGGCCTGCCTATGACAAGCGCATTACGCCTACCAATACGATGGGGGCTGTGGCCGAGATGTTTCGCATGTGGCCGGGTACGCATAGAAGCGACCATCCGGCGCGCTCGGTGGCGGCAAACGGCCGGCATGCTCAATTCTTGACGGAAAGCCACGACCTGAGCAACATCTTTGGCGACGGATCGCCCATCGCGCGCCTGTACGATTTGGACGGCTACGTGCTGCTTGTGGGCGTGGGCTACGACAAGAATACGTCGCTGCATTTGGCCGACGCCCGTGCGGAATACCCTGGCAAGCACGACTGTGTGGAGCACAGTGCGATTGTGGAAAACGGTCGACGCGTATGGAAGGAATACCGTACGCTCTTTGTCGATGGCGAGGATTTCGATGAAATCGGCGCTGCTTTTGAGCGTGAATGCTTGGTGCGTACGGCGCCTCTCGGTAACGGGATGATCCGCTTTATGCGCCAACGCGAGCTTGTCGACTTTGCCGTGAGCTGGATCGAGCGCCATCGCGGCCGCCCTGAGTAATTCGGGGGGGTGGAAGCGTTGGGGATCTACGGTAGTATGCGACAAAATCTGAATTGATCGGGCAAGAGCTGTAGCGCGCGTTGACGTTTGACCAATGGAGTGCAAAAATGCACCGTTCGCCGATACTCCTCTTGCGAGTGGCAGCCATATGGTTTGATGTTGGAAACATATGACTGCCGTCGGGCTGCGGGTGACGTTTGCTCTGATATCGGAGGTGCCAAGTATGTTTCGCGCTCCGTTAAACAAGTATCGGGCTGGCTAGCATGGGCCGCCGCACTATCTCAATAACCCTTGCAGTGGTTTGCCTAGCTGTGCTCCTAGGCGCTATAGGGCAGTTCGCTATAAGTCGAGAAACATCCTATATGCAGGAATGTGCTTCCGAAGGCTTCGCCATTGATGGTTACTATCGGGATGACAAAACGAGTCGGGAAACCCTGGCTTTTCTTGAGGAGGACAACTGTCGATGGCAGCTGGTCGACCAAGACGGAATCTGCACAGACGGGCAGTTTAAGCGTACGGATGACCCCAACATCCTGATATTAAAGAAGGAAAACGGTGAAGAATTCGGTACGGTCCACGTGGCGTACTTGTCACGCCGACGCGAGCAGGGCCAGCTCTATCTATCTAGAGATAGCAAAGTGACCCGATTTTATCTGGTGAGCACCAAACCTGCGTTTACGGTGGAGTCTGGCGATGTCGATCCGGCCAGTTGATTCACGGCAATAAAACGGCGAGCGGGGCGCGGGTGTGAACTGCACCCTGCTATTTGCTCGTGTCCGTATCGCGTCTGCGCCTCGTCGTAACTTGCGTCCGTGCGTGTATTCATCCTGCGCCGGCATCACTTTACGTCAAATTCCACGCGATCGAGTTCGGGCACATTGAGATCGATGAGCTTGCGGGCAACGCGGCGGTCGTGCTCCCCGAGCCCCTCGCTTGTTGTCACATGGGCGACAATCTCGCGCTCGACGAGGCCCTCCTCCTCGCCTTCGGTGGCCGAGGTCTCGACGGCGACGGTGTAATCCTTAAAGCCCGGCAGTACCGCGGCAAGCTCGCGCGTAGTTTCGGTGACGCCATAGCCGTCCTGCACGCCGGCCTGCGCCGAGCCAATGGATCCCGCGGTCATAACGATGCAGGGGATGGCAAAGATCACCGTACCCACGATGATGCGGCGGCGCACCTTGCGTGACAGCTTGTCGGCCTCGGCATTTTCTTCGGCGGTCACAATGCCGTCGCCGTTGAGGTCGCGCTTGAGCGGCACGCGCAATAGAAGTAGTACGGCTTCGGCTGCGAGTGCGATAAAGACCACGTTGATGCCAAACTCGTAAAGCGCCGAGAGGAACAGCGACCCGCTCGCGATGGCGATGCCGTAGCCCGCAGCGCACAGGGGCGGCATGAGCGCGGTCGCCACGGCCACGCCGGCGATGAGCGTGGCGGGCTCCTGGTCGCGCGAGTTGCCCAGCCCGCCCGCAAAGCCGCCCGCGAGTGCGACAGCGAGGTCCCACACGGTGGGCGTCGAGTTGTCGATAATGGCGGCTGTGGTGGCGCCAAGGGGCGAGAGCTTAAAGTACAACGTGGATGTGACCAGGCAAAAGGCCATTTGCAGCGCAAGGCCGGCGACGGCCTCGACGGTAATCTCGCGGTCGAGCGTGGCGATGCCATATGCCATGGCAAGGACCGATCCCATAAGCGGGCAGATGAGCATGGCGCCCACGATGGCGATGTCCGAATCGATATCGAGGCCGATGCTCGCGATGAGCATGGCGATGATGAGGATGCATAGGTGGGAGCCAGTCAGACGCGCCCCGTTTACAAAACGCTTGCGGATCACGTGATAGGGCGCGCGTCCCTCGCGAATGTTGAACGCGCGCTTGAGGAAGCGACCAACCTGCTCGGCAGCCTCGCTATGGGCGGGACGGATGCCGTGGCGCCGGTGATGGCGTTCGCGTAGTCGCTTGATCTGTTGTTTGTCGAGTTCCATGTCCACCTCGTTCCAGCGCGGTCCGCGCAACGCGCCCGTTGTCTTAACTCTACACCGTGGCGGGCGGGGTGTCTGTTGGATGCGGAATCCGATAGGGCGGATGACGCGGGAGCAAATACAAATCACAGGCTCAATTCGATCCCGCAAGAATATGATGCACCAGCTCCTACATATGTGACGAAATTGTGAAGCACGAGAGCGCGAATTTCAAAAAATCCGCTGGTGACCAATGTTGCGCAACAGAATTCAAAAATCAGCTCCTACATTTTGAAGCGTATGGATACATCCGTGTCAAAGGGAGAAAGCCATGGCAAACTACAGTCCACAGCACTTTGAGCCTCGGGCCAAGGCCGTCAACGTCAAGGGCGTTGCCAACCGCGCCGTCGCAACCGTTTTGACGGCGGGCCTCATCGCTCAGCCGCTCATGTCGCCGCTGGTGGCAATCGCCGCACCGTCAACCGGTAACGGCAATTCTGTTCAGGGGGGGGGTAGTTCTGTAGAGAATACCGTTGCCGCCGGCAACCAAGCGGTCGTAAAGACGGCTGCCCAGCTGGCCGAGGAGTCGGCAAAGCAGCTCAAGGACGCTCAGGCCGCCTACGATGCCGCCCAGAAGAAGGCCGACGCGGCGGGCCAGTCTCAAAAGCAGGCGCAGCAGCAAAAGAATCAGGCCTCGCAGGCCGTGACCGATAACGCCGCCGAGCAGAACGAGGCCGAGGTAGCCGCGCTTCAGGAGAAGATCGACGAGCTTAAGGCAGCCGTCGAAAAGACCGAGCAGCAGCAGAAGAAGCTGGGCGACCTGAACGATCAGCTCGAACAGGCCAACAAGAGTGTCGAGGATAAGACCCAGGCGCTCAAGGACGCCAAGGCAAAGCAGGATGAGGCCAAGAAAGCCCTCGATGATGCCCAGGCCAAGCTCGAGGCCATGGGTATGGACGAGTACGAGGCCGCCAAGAAGGCCGTCGAGGACGCGCAGGCAAAGCTCGATGACGCCAATAAGGCCGTTACTACTGCACAGGACAATCTGGACCAGGCCAAGGCTGCCGAGGCCAGCGCCCAGCAGGAAAAGCAGAATACCGAGGCAGCTTTGACGACTGCCCAGGCCAAGAAGCAGGAGACTGCCGCTGCTCTCGCAGCCGCAACCACCGCGCGCGATAACGCCCAGCAGAAGTTCAACCAGGCGCAGGCTGCACTCGATGCAGCTGTCTCGGGCACGGGTATCGATTTGAACGCGCTCAAGGCTGCCAAGACCACTGCCGCCAGCGAGCTCGCGACCGCGCAGGCGGAGCTCAATGCCGCGACGGATGCCGACGCCACCGCACAGGCGAACCTGCAGGCTGCGCAGACTACCGTCACCGCCGCGCAGGAGAAGGCCAACGCCGCCAACGCTGCTGTGGCATCTGCCCAGTCTGCATACGATGCGGCAAACAAGGAGTACAACGCCGCCGCCAGCGAGCGCGACGCCGCGAAGACGGCATACGAGCAGGCCCAGCAGACCGAGGCCGACAAGAAGGCGGAGTACGACCGACTTGTCGAGGTTCGTCAGCAGAAGCGTGCTGAATACGATGCAATTTGCACCGAAGTTACATCGGCAAAGAGCGCTTATGATGCCGCGAGCGCTGAAGTCGACAAGCTTAACCAGCAGATTGCCGACCTCAAGTCAAACATGACCGTAGACCAGAATGTTATCAGCCAGGGCATGTTCGGCTTCATGAACTACATCATCGGCGGCAGCCAATTCACAGCCACGCAGAAACAGAACGCCCAGGACGCCGTATCGATGCTGACCGGTGCCGATGACAAGGCCGAGTGGTATGACAAGTACGTCGATCATGACATGTCTCGCGACACCAACCCGCTTTCCTTGGAGCAGATGCGCAACGCCCTGACATATCTCGACACCCAGAACAACCTCCGCAAGGCGAACGGCCAGTCGGCGCTCAGCGTCAGCCTCCGCATGACTGCGGCAGCTGCCCTCAATACATCGTATTCATCGAACATCTGGGGGCACTCGGGCTGCTACTATGATAACGGTGAAAATCTTGCCGGCGGCGGCGGCGCATATACCGGAGGCGAGACCGAGGACACCCTCGGTTGGCCCTATACCGGTCTCTACACCCAGGAGAAAGAGGCATTCGATAAGTACGTCGCGCAGTATGGCGACAAACTCGGCAAATACCGATATGAGGCCTATTATATCTCCCAGAACTACAACAGCATCTATCAAGAGTGTGGGCATTATCTCAACATCATCGATGCCGGTACGAGGGCTATCGGCATCGCGACCGGTAGCGGTAAGAACACCGATTCCGAGGTAACCATCTTCGATTACAGCGCTGATGATACCCAGGCCGATTTCACTGTCTCAGAGTTCAAGAAGCTCCTCAACGACTATATCGATTCCGCTTACAACGCAGGCGGCACGCAGGAGCAGAAGGAGCAGCTGAAGCAGCTACAGAATAAGCTAGCGGAGGCGCAGAAGAACTTCGGGACTGCCGGAACGGCTTATTCTAACGCATTGGATAAGCAAGAAAGCGCTCGCGACGCCTATACCGCGGCCGACACGAACATGAACACCGCCAAGGGCGAGTACGAGAAGGCCAAGTCCGGCACCGCCGCCGCGAAGACGGCATACGACGCCGCCGAAGCCAAACTCAAGGGTATCGACGTCAAAACGCCCCAGACCAAGCTCGACGCCGCCAAGAGCAAGGCCGCTACTGCCCAGGCAGCTCTCGATAAGGCAAACGCCACGCTTACTGACAGCAAGACGAAGGCAGCCGATGCCGCTGCTCACAAGGCGAAGGCTCGCAGCGCCCGCGACGCCGCCAAGGTAAAGTCCGATCAGGCCAACGAGGCGTATGACAACGCTACCGCTTCGGTCAAGGACCTTGCCGCCAAGTGCGATGCCGCCAAGACGGATCTTGCGAACAAGCAGGGCACGCTTAACGATGCCAAGAAGGCCGACGACACTGCCCAGGCTGGCGTTGACAAGGCTCAGGCCGCAGATGTGCACGCCGCGACCGCTCTTTCGGGCGCCAAGCAGGCAGTTGCCGCCAAGACGCAGACCCTGTCCGACGCACAGGCGAAGGCCAAGGCCGCCGAGGGCGAGCTGGCCGGCGCAAACAAGGCCTTCGAGCGCTTCGCCGGCGCCCAGAAGGCGGTCGACGACGCCAAGGCCGCCTATGACGCTGCCGTCGCCGGTGTCGCCGATGCCCAGAAGCAGCTCGAGGCCGCCAACGAAGCCGTCGTCGATGCGAACTTCGAGATCGTCAAGGCCAAGGCCGAGCTTGCCAGCGATGAGGCACTCAAGGCCGATCTTGAGGCTGTCGAGCATAAGGCATCCCTTGCCGCGGGCACGACGGGCAACGAGAAGCTGGTCAAGCTGAACGCTGCCTACGCTCGCTATAAGGCTGCCGTCGATGCCGCCGCTGGTCTCAAGGCTGCTCTGAGCGATGCCGATGCCAAGCTGTCCGATGCCAACGACGCCTATGCCGCCGCGCTTGCCGAGCTTGGCGATGCCAAGGATGCCCTGGCTGCCGCGCAGGCCGAGTACGACAAGTATCATCCCAAGGCTGAGCCGCAGGCCAAGCCTCAGGTTGCGCAGGCTGCCGCAAAGGCTCCTGTCGCCAAGAAGAAGGCCACGGACGGTGCACTTGCTCAGACGGGCGATACCTCCGCGCTTGCGGGCGAGGTCTTCGTTATCGGCGGTATTACGCTCGTGGCTGCGGGCGTGACGCTGGGCGATCGTCGTCGCAAGCAGATGTAGCGTTTCGGGCGTAGATTCTGCAAACGAACTTCGGTTCATAGCAGGAACGCTTCGATAGCTAAACCGATAAGGCCGGCGCGCTGTTAAACGCAGTGCGCCGGCCTTTCTTTGCGTTGGTATCAAAAAGCCCGGTCGGTAGCCGCGAAAGCTACCGACCGGGCAAGCCGTAGACAATATGGTTGCTGTCGAGCAGCTGCTCAGCTTAGCCCAGTAGGCTTAAGCCCACGGAGACAAACGCCAGGATAACGCCGACGATGGACTCGCCGCCCAGCAGGCCGCTGGCGACAACCAGGCCCTGCTCCTGAAAGGCGGCGTCCTTGGCAGCCCTCTCCTCGTCGGAAAGACCAGCGGTGGCGTCGCGGTGGGCGGACCACTTGTCGTAGGCGAGTTTGACGCAGGAGCCCAGGAATGCCGTGAGTGACATGTAGAACGGCAGGTACACGCCCAGGCCGATCATCATGGCCGGAATGCCGAGCCAGTACATGACGATGCCGGCGATAAAGCCGCCAACGAACCACGGCACGCTCGGGATGCCCGAGACCATGGTGGCGACGACGCTTGCCTGCGCGGCAACAAAGCTCTTGTCGGGACCAAAGGCGTCCGGGCCATAGGCGGTGACGAGCGCGACCATGACGGCTGCGGCGACCAGGGCGCCCACGATGCCGCCGATGGCTTGGCCGATCCACTGCGCACGCGGGTTGGTGCCCAGCACGGCGCCGGCCTTAAAGTCATTCATGACGTCGCCCGCAAGGCCGCACGCCACGGCTACGATGCCGGCGATAAAGAACAGCTTGACCTGAGCGATCTGTGCAAAGGCAGCCACGATGAGCATAACGATGAGGCCAAAGATCTCCATGGGGTCGATACCCGTCTGGCCGCAGCTCTGTGCGCTCATGATGGTGGTGACAAAGGTGAACAGCGTGACGATGACAGCCGGAACGGGGCCAAGGTCGAGCGCGATGGCGACGATCACGGCGATGGCGGCGGCGCCCAGGCCGATGATGCCGGCGTCGAGCTTAAGGGAGCCCGAGATGAGCGACTGCTCGTCGGTGTCGGTGGAGCTGTCGGCGGCAAGACCGCGGACGATGCCGGCGACCTGCGGCAGGATGTCCTTGAGGACGACGGCGACGCCAAAGCCCATCATAAGGCCCATACCGAGGGACTTGACGATGCCCTGCGCAGTCACAACGTCGAACAGACCGGCAGCGGTGCCGCCCACGATGATGCCAAAGTTGCCCAGCAGCGCGCCGGCAAACCAGAAGGCGACCGGGGCGAAGCCCACGAGGAAGCCGACGGAGAGCAGCATGGGCGAGTTGTAGATACCAAAGGTCACGCCGGGAATGTTGAGCGTGCACAGCATGCTGGGCACAATGCCCAGGGCGTCGCGCAGCACGCTATAGATGCCGGCGATGGCCATGGAACCAAAGAGCTGCTTGCCGGTTTTGCCGCCAGCCTCGGTCGCGCGCAAAGTCTGAGCTGCGGCGTTGCCGGTGGGGAACTCAAGCGCGGCGTCCACGATAAAGTGACGGTGGATGAGCGCGGTGGCCAGCAGGCCCAGGATGGTGCCGGCGAGTGCCACGATAAACATGTCGAGCCAGCTGATCTGGTCGGCA
This sequence comes from Collinsella sp., assembly GCA_022745215.1. Taxonomy (GTDB): domain Bacteria; phylum Actinomycetota; class Coriobacteriia; order Coriobacteriales; family Coriobacteriaceae; genus Collinsella. Next base: position 46,496 of record JAIIWC010000002.1, read on the forward strand.
TAGCCCAGCATCCAGGCGCCCGGGATGGTAAACGCCAGGCCGCCGGCGACCATGGCGCCCGCGGACATGATGGTGTGGGTGACGTTTGCCTCGTTGAGGCTGGCGTTGCCCATGAGCTTAAGGAAGAACAGCGAGATGACGGCAGCGAAGACGATCGGCCAGGGGAGAGCGCCCATCTTGAGGGCGGTGTAGGCCGAGCTTGCCGTGATAATCACGCAGCCAAGGACGCCGATGACGACGCCGCGCAACGTGAGTTGCCCGCGCATCGAGGCGCGGTTCGAGGGATTGCTCATATAAAACTCCTTTGCGTATATCCGCTTCCCCCGGGAGCGCCGTTACGGATACGGCGCGGGAAGTCGGGTTACCAAGGGCCGCCGCGTGAGCTCGCAAACGACCGCGCACCAGTATAGCCGCAAGCTAGTCATTTTGGGATGACTGGTTTAGGTAGGCGATATACTGCTGGGCAGACGAAAGGAGCGCCGACGATGCTTAATGGGTGCGCATATATATTGACGGTCGACGTGGGTAACACGTTCATTCGCTTTGGCCTGTTTGCCGAGGATTCGGCCGCGGCGCAGGAATGCCCGCTTGCGACGTGCGAGATCACGACGCCGTCGAGCATCACGGCAGACGAGGCGCGCATGAGGCTCGCGCAGGTCATGGGCGCACTGGCAGCCGATGCGGGCATGCCGGGCGCGCTCGTTCCTGCGGCCGCAGTGCTGAGCTGCGTGGTGCCGGCGCTCGAGCGCCCGTGGAAAGCGGCGCTTTCCCGCACCTGCACGGGGCGCGTGCTCACCGTGGGGCCGGGTCTCAAGACCGGCATGCCCGTGCACTACGACGACCCGGCAGAGATCGGTCCCGACCGCATCGCCGATGCCGTGGCGGCACGCGCCGTCTACGGCTCTCCGTGCATTGTGATCGACCTGGGCACTACGACCAATATTGAGGTCATCGATGCGTGCGGAACCTTTGTCGGCGGCGTCATCGCGCCAGGTCTGGCGCTCGGTGCCCGCTCGCTTTCGGCGGCTGCGGCGCGTTTGCCTCAGGTCGAGCCCTCGGCACCGACGCATGTGATCGGCCGCAACACGCGCGAGGCCATGCGCTCGGGCGTGGTCTTGGGCGAGGTAGCCCGCATCGACGGCATGCTCGACATGGTGCTCGCCGAGATGCGTTCGATCAAGGCTGCGGGGGAGGGCAGCGTGCCCATCATCATCACCGGCGATGATGCCGAGGCGCTCGCGGCGTTGGTCGGTCACAGTCTGACGGTCGATGACGCGCTGACGTTGCGAGGACTGGCCGAGCTCTACCGCATCAACCAAAAGCCCCGCCGCGTGTAAAGGTGAGGGCGCCGGTGGGACAAACGCCCCCACCTTTCACCTGCTACAATGGGTCAAACTATTGCGATTACGGAGGTGTCTGCCATGTCGGACGATCTTCATCAAACTTCGTCAGGCAAGCGCCTGGACGTCATTAGCTGGGACGAGTTCTTTATGAGCGTGGCCATCGCCGCGCAGCGCCGCAGCAAGGACCCCAACACGCAGGTGGGTGCGTGCATCGCCAGCACCAACCACCGCATCCTCTCGGTGGGCTACAACGGTACGCCCTCGGCGCTCAACGACGACTTTTTTCCGTGGGGTACGAGCGACGACCCGCTGCAGGACAAGCACAACTACGTGGTCCATGCCGAGGCCAACGCCGTGCTCAACTACCGTGGCTCGCTCAAAGACCTTGAGGGTTCCACGGTCTACGTTACGCTGTTCCCGTGCCACGACTGCGCCAAGATCCTGGCGCAGGTGGGCGTGGGCGAGGTCGTCTACCTGGACAACAAGTATGCCGATACCGACGACGGCCGTATCAGCCGCCGCATTCTCGACTCCTGCGGCATCAGCTACCGCCAAGTCATCGTCGATGTTCACATCGGCACCGAGGGACAAGCTCAGCAGTAGCGCGTGCCAACGCCAACTGGCGGCAAAACAGCCAAAAGAGCCCCGTCCCAAATTGGCTACTCGTGAAAGTCGCGTCTGCGCGCATGGACGGCTCGTGAGCGGGTACATGGCTGTAGTAACATAGCTTCTGTCCGCGGGCGTGCCCCGCGTTATTGTGAGAAAGGAGCCCCTGTGGCTGTTAACGAAGAGCTGCTTAAGAAGGTTCTTGAAGAGATTCGCCCCAACCTGCAGGCCGACGGCGGCGATATGGAGTATGTGGGCGTCGACGACGAGGGCGTCGTCAAGCTGGAGCTGCAGGGCGCCTGCGCCGGCTGCCCCATGAGCTCGCTAACCCTTTCCATGGGTATTGAGCGTATCCTGAAGGAGCATGTGCCCGGCGTTACCCGTGTCGAGCAGGTTAATGCCTCCGGCGAGACCGACGACCTGTACGACGAGTACGCGCCGTTCTAAGATGCGAAAGCTGCGGACGGCATACTCCGCATAGACGTTACGCCCAAATATGCGGCTGCGAGCGCAAGGCCCGCGGCCGCATTTGTATGTAGGGAGTAGGAGGGTCGACATGCTCAACGACTTCTACCATATGCTTAATCCCGTCGCGATTTCGGCGGGGCCCATCACCATCTACTGGTACGGCTTGGCCTATGTGGTCGGCGCCCTGCTCACGGCGGTCGTCATGTACCGCACGCAGCGTCGCTGGGGCTTTAACATCACGATTGACGACCTGACGAGTGTCGTGGTCGGCGTGGTCTTTGGCCTTATCATCGGCGCCCGTCTGTTCTACGTCATTTTCTACGGCGACGGCTACTACTGGGCGCATCCGCTCGAGATCTTTGCCACCAACGAGGGCGGCATGAGCTTCCATGGCGGTTTGGTGGGCGGCATTATCGGCGGCATCATCGTGTGCCGCATGTATAAACTCGACGCATGGACTTTGGCAGACCTTGCCGTCATAGGCGCGCCGCTGGCCTTGTGCCTGGGCCGTTGTGCCAACTTTGTCAACGGTGAGCTGTGGGGCAAGCCGACCGATCTGCCCTGGGGCGTGGTCTTCGGTGGCACCGCGGGCGATATGCCGCGTCACCCCTCCCAGCTCTACGAGGCATTTCTTGAGGGCATCGTGCTCTTCTGCATTCTTCAGGTGCTCAGCCGCAAAAAGCCGCTGCTGCCCCAGGGTACGTTTATGGGCGTGTTCGTGATGGGATACGGTATCGTCCGCTTCCTCGTCGAGTTCGTGCGCGTGCCCGACGCCCAGCTTGGCTATCTGCTGGGCGGCGTCATCACGATGGGTCAGCTGCTGAGCCTTCCGCTCGTGATCGCCGGCCTGGCGCTCGTCATCTTTGCCCGACACCGCAATCGCCCCCAGCGCATCTACCTCGACGCCTAACCACCACAAAGGGGACAGGCGCCTTTGCGGTGGTTTGCTGGGCAACGATGACAGAACCGTAACGTTTCCCCAGATAAAACCTGCCAAAATAAACCTGTCCCTTTTTGGCAGGTTTCTAGAAAGGCTTTCGGACTGTGAAGGATTCCGATCTCTCCACAACGGCTGCGCGCGACGCTGCCCGCATCGTCTGGTTTAAGCGCTACCCCGCCAAGCAGACGCTCATCGCATTTCTGCTCGCGCTGTTGGCGACCACGGCGTTTTCCATCGATCCCGCCCCGGTGTCGAGCAATGCGGTCCTGGCGATTGACCCCAAAGCCTCGGGCATGCTGTACGTGTGCTACGAGGTGCTCCTCTCGTTTGCCGGCCATACCGACGCGGTCATGCTGCTTGCGCTTGCCTGCCTGCTCACGCTGCCGTTTCGCTACGTGTTCTTTGGCCGTGGCGACACCTGGCGTCCGTCGATCATTCTGCCGTCGCTGTTTTTCGCCATCTGCATGGTGTTCGGCCGCAGCTACGATCTCACCGACTCGGCCGAGATTGTCCTTGGCGACAAAGCCCGCATCATCTGCGCCTGGATTGGCGGCGCGGGCTGGATGCTCCTAGCGATCGTGGCTTTCTATCTGGCTTTTGAGTGCCTGGATTGGCTGAGCTCCCGACGCATCCCGTTTTCCGAGGCGCACTTTGGCCGTATATGGCGTGTGGCTCACGCCGTGCTCTCGGTTCATCCCTTCGCCGGGCCCTTCCTGGTGCTTATGATTGCCTGGGCCCCCACGCTTATCGCTTCGCTGCCCGGCCTTTTTATGGGAGATACGGGTGCGCAGATTCGCCAGTGGTTCAACTATCCCAACGGCACGAGCGACTACCTGCGCCTACTCAACCCCAACGTGCTGCTCAACGGGCATCATCCGGTCGTGCACACGGCTATCATCGGCTCGTGCGTGCAGCTGGGGCTTTCGGTCTTTAACAGCGCCAATGCGGGGCTTGCCATCTACACCTGCGCTCAGTTCGTCATTACGGCCGCCTGCATGGCCTATTCCATCTCGTCGCTGCGCAAACTGGGCGTGAGCCTGCCGGTTCGCGGTACGATCCTGCTGTTCTTTGCGTTTATGCCGATGTTCTCTAACTACGCGGCCCTGCTCACCAAAGACGTGCTCTTTGCCGACGCGTTTTTGGTGCTGCTGGTACAGACCGTCAAGCTCGTGGCATGTGGCTTGCCCCGTCGTGATGCCAATGTCGAGCGAGCGGGCGAGAAAGCCCCCGCGCTCTTTGCGCGCCACGACTGGCTGTTGCTTGCGCTGGCTGCCATGGGTTCCACGTTTTTGCGCAATGGCGGCCTGGTCTTTCCGTTGGCGGCCTGCGTGATTGCGGCGGCGTTTTGCGCATGGGATGTACATGTCGCTCGTCGTGCGGCTAAGCAGACGGGCACCGCGGTCTCATGCGCCACGCCGCGCTTCCGCTGGGTTGGCGTCCTCGCGGTGCTCGCGCTCTGCCTTGCCTCTAATATGTACTTCACCAAGGTCTTTATGCCCGCGCACGACATTACGCCCGGCTCCAAGCGCGAAATCCTTTCGATTCCGTTCCAGCAGACGGCTCGTTTCGTCCAAAAGCACGACGGCCTCAACTCGGGCGTCAACCCCACGGTTAAGGAGGACGGCACCATCGTGGAGGCTCCTTGCGACGGTTCGGTGACCGATGTGGAGCGTGCCGTGATCGATCGCGTACTCAAGTACGAGAACCTGGGCCGCCGCTACAACCCCGACAAGTCCGATGCCGTCAAGAACTGCTTTAACGAGTACGCCTCGCAGGAGGACATCGATGCCTATTTTGAGGTATGGGCTCAGATGTTTAAGAAGGATCCCGAGTGCTATATTTCGGCGCTTATCAATAACTACTATGGTTATTTTTATCCGAGCGCGCGCGATGCCTGGGTCTACAGCACGGCGCGTAGTGCCGAGATCATGGCGCGTCCCGACAACCTCAAGTACTTCGACTTTCATCCGGTTGACAGCAACATGGTGCGCTGGTGCGACCACCTGATCAATCTGTACCGTGTGGCGGTGCAGCGCATCCCGTTTATTTCGCTCACCATGAGCTCGGCCACCTATGTGTGGATCATGATCGCCGTGGTGGTCTACCTGCTGCGTCGTCATTCATGGCGTGCGCTGGCGATCTGGGTGCCGCTGTTGGGCGTGCTCGCCGTGTGCCTGATTGGCCCGTGCAACGGCTCGACTTACATGCGCTACCTGTATCCGGTCATCGCCTGCATGCCCTTCGCCATCGGCGCCACCGTCACCCGTAGCGACTTCCTCTGGTTCTAACTTGGTGCATTGAGGTCAGGTTTCTTTGCACCAAAGGGGCCATCATCACGACGCCTTCATTTTGGGGTTTATCTCGCAGGCTAGTAGGTATATCATAACGACGTTTGTTTATATTGCCCGAGCATCTGCGCTGGGCTTTAGGTCGAAACCGATAGGAGACACGTATGTCCGGACACTCTAAGTGGGCCACAACCAAGCATCGTAAGGGCGCGCAGGACGCCAAGCGTTCCGCCCTCTTCTCCAAGCTCAGCCGCAACATCACCGTTGCTGCCCGTCTCGGCGGTGACCCGCTGCCCGAGAACAACGCCAGCCTCGCCGCTGCCGTTGCCAAGGCCAAGGCTCAGTCCATGCCTAAGGACAAGATCAAGTCCGCTATCGACAAGGCTTTTGGTTCGGGGGCTGACGCCGCCGTCTACGAGAACATCGTGTACGAGGGCTACGGTCCCGCCGGTGTCGCCGTCTACGTCGACTGCCTGACCGACAACCGCAACCGTACCGCCGCTGATGTCCGTTCCGCCTTCTCCCACGCTGGTGGCAACCTGGGCACCTCCGGCTCCGTCGCCTTCCAGTTTGAGCGCAAGGGCCAGATCGTCGTCGCCAAGGAGATCCTGGACGAGAACGCCAAGAAGGAGACCATGATCGCCAACGGTGCTGCCGGTGACGAGGATGAGTTCATGATGGCCATCGCCGAGGCCGGTGGCGAGGACTACGAGGACGCCGGCGAGGAGTGGATCGTCTGGACTACTGCCAACGAGGTCATGGCTGTCTCCAAGGCACTCGAGGAGCAGGGCGTCCAGGTCAAGGGCTCCGAGACCACCATGGTCCCGACCACCCCGACCGAGGTCTCCGGCGCCGACGCCAAGAAGGTTCAGCGCCTCATCGACCGTCTTGAGGAGCTCGACGACGTCCAGGACGTCTACAGCACCATGGACATGACCGACGAGGTCATCGCTGCCCTCGAGGAGGAGTAGCGCCAGCACGGATTGAGCCGTGCATATCTGGGCATAATGAAGCGAGCATGCAAGCCTCGTGGAATAGATGAGCCGGATCCGCGTGCGTAGAGCACCGGACCCGGCTCTTTTATAATGATGCGAACCGTTTTGCATTTCGAGAGCCGAGATTTGAAGGGAGCGCCGCGTGCGCGTACTCAAACGAGCCCTAGCGATCGTGTATCTTGCCGCCACTATCGTGGCGCTGGGTACGCTTGTCTGCCAGTTTTGGGGGCCGTATACGTATCGCTTTATGCTGCTGATGCGCGACCCCATGCCGCGCATCGTCGTGACGGCGTGCGCCGGCGTCGTGGCGTTTGGCGTACTGCTGAGCTTTTTCCGCCTGATGTTCGCCCGTCGCGAGCCGTCCTGCGTGCATCCGGCGGGGGAGCGCAATATCGAGGTTACCCTTGCGGCGCTTTCTTCGTGCGCCAGGGTTGCTGCCGAGCGCGACGACCGCGTGATGGTCGAGCATGTCGAGGCCCGCGTCCAAGGCTCCGACGATTCGCACGTCCGTTTTAAGGTCGAGGCTATCGCGCTTGACGATAAGGACGTGACATCTCTGGCTACCGCGATGCAGCAGCGCATCGAGGAAGCTTGCGACACCATGCTCGGCACGCCGGGTACGACCGCGCGTGTCCGTTTTTTGCCGTCCAAGACTACCGTCCAGACCGTGGAGGTTTCCGGTGAGTGATACCAATCAAGATAAGACCGCTCGTACGCCGCGCCTGACGATTGACCAGAGCGCCACGCCGGCGAGCGAACCTGTTGACTCCAAAGCGGAGGCAACCGAGTTACAAGACGCGGCAGCCGCGGATTTTGACGAGGCTATGGGTCTCATCAAGGGTACGGGCGCTGCCATCTGGAGCTATGCTGTGCGTCATCCCAACACCACGCTCGGCGCCGTCGCCGGCTTTATCCTCGCCGTGTTGGTGCTCACGTTGGGTCTGTGGGACACGCTCGTCATTGCATTCTTCGTGCTGATCGGCGCTGTGATCGGCCAAATTCGCGACGGCGAGAACGGGATCGTCAACTTCTTCGGCCGTCTGTTTAGCGGCCGCTAATATGTATTCGACTGTCGCATCCGCGGCAGGCATAAGGAGGAACCATGGCTTTTAATACGAAGGTCGATGTAGCCGATACCGAGCTCGAGGAGAACGAGGCAGTCGTCGCCGAAGCTGAGGATGTGACGCTCGAGGACGAGGCTCTCGTCGAGGCCGAGTCCGATACGGATGAGGACGACGGGGAAGCAGACGAGTCCGAGGACTCGCTGACCTATTCCAACGGCGTGATCGAGAAGATTGTTGCCATGGCCACCCGCGAGGTTCCGCACGTTCTGGGCATGAAGGGTAACCTCATGCACTTTGTTCAGGAGCAGTTTGGTGCCGAGAATCTGACCAAGGGCGTGACGGTCGAGGTCACCGATGACAATCGCGTGGTCGTCAACATCTCCGTCATCATCGAGTACGGCGCCTATGCGCCCGCGATCTTCGACGATGTCAAGGCACGTGTCACCGAGCGCCTTGCCGCGATGACTGGCCTTGAGGTGGCGGGCGTCAACCTGCGCATCGAGGATGTCATCACCCCCGAGGAGTACGAGCACCGCACCAGCCAGCACGAATAACCTTCCAAAAGGGGACAGGTTTGTTTTGGCAGGTTTTATCTGCGAAAACGTTAAACGGCCGACCGCGCAAGCAAAAGCGTGGCCGGCCGTTTTTATACGCTCCCGATGTAGTCATACCGCTCGTCTAACTGGGGGTTGCAATCCCTACGTTCCGCGTTACTCTAATGGGCGCATTGTTTCCAAATTGTTAACGAGGAGTTGCCGTAATGGCCGACGAGCACGAAACAGAAAGCAAGGCATGGGCGATTGAGGCCGCTGCGGCAGAGGCGGCGTCGCGTGCTGCCGAGGAGGTGCATCGTCCTCCCGTGGTGCCGATGGAGCGCGTGGTCGATCGCGATGTTATCGAGCGGGGCGAGCGCGCTGGTCGCAAGCGCAGCCAGGAGCCGGGCTTTCCGCGCTTTTTTGCTGAGCTCAATTTGGGCCTGATCCTCACGGCCTTTGCCATCGTTGCGTTTAAAACCCCTAATCACTTTGCTTTTGGCGGCACCTCGGGCGTGTCGGTCATTCTGTCCACGCTGTTCCCGACCCTGCCCGTCGGCGTTTTTATGTGGATTATCAATGCGGTCCTGGTCGTTCTGGGCTTTATCTTTTTGGAGCGCAAGGCAATCCTGTGGAGCGTTTTCGCCTCGTTTGCGCTTTCGGCCTACGTCTCGCTGTTTGAGCTCTTTATTCCGACCGATGTCTCGATGACGGGCGATATGTGGCTCGACCTGTGCTTTGCCGTGATTCTGCCGGCGCTCGGCAGCGCCATCGTCTTTGATATTGGTGCCTCGACGGGCGGCACGGACATTCTCGCCATGATCCTCAAACGTCGCACGACGCTCGAGATTGGCCGCGCCCTGCTACTGGTCGACATCGGCATCGTGACCATCGCGGCCTTCTTGTACGGCCCGCGCGTCGGTCTGTACTGCGTGCTCGGCCTGTTTGCCAAGACGCTCGTGGTCGACAAGGCCATCGAGAGCATTCACCTGCGCAAAGTCTGCACAGTCATTTGTTCCGAGCCCCTTAAGGTCGAGGAGTTTATCGTCAAGCATCTCAACCGCACGGCAACGATCAGCCGTGGCTACGGCGCCTTCTCGGGCAAGTGCGTCACGGTGATTATGAGCGTGCTGAGCCGTCGCGAGGCAGTGCAACTGCGCCGCTATACCCGCGAGATTGACCCTGGCGCCTTCATCACCATCGTCGATAGCTCCGAAATCGTCGGCAAGGGCTTCCGCGGCACGAACTAGCGCGGACGCACCTTTCGAATCATTGAATAAGGCCGCCTACGCTGCAAATCGGTCATCTTGGAGTATTTGTCCCCACATTGGGCGATAATGTTGCCAAAGACATCGTTTGCGATCCAGGTGATTCGCTCTAGATACGAAGGGATGATTTCGATGTTCTGTTCGCAGTGTGGCGCCCCCATGGGCGATAACGACAAGTTCTGCGGCGTGTGCGGTGCCCCTAATACCGAGGTCAAGGCCGCCGGCCCCGCTCCGCAAGCTCAACCCCAACCGCAGGGTCAGCCGTTTGTCCAGCCCCAGCCCCAACCGTTCGTTGCGCCCCAGCCGGCTATGAACGTGCCCAAGGGCTGCATGGCGCAGGCCTTCAACGATATGCTTAAGGTTCCCGGCGCCCTGGTTCGCGTATGTCAGATTGCCTTTTTGCCGGCGCTGATTTGCGTCGTGTCGGTGCTGGTACTGTTCATTCCCGTTATCGGCGGTATCGCGGCGGCTATCGGCTTTTTGCTTGCGTACGTGGCAAGCGTGTGCGGTGCCGGCTTTGCCATCGAGTGGGGTCGCGACCTGTCGCTCAAGGATGATAACGGTATGGAGCGTCCGCTGCTGCGTTCGACTTCGTTTGGCCTGGGCATCTTCTCGTCCGTTATTACCGGTGTGCTCGAGTTCGTTGCCATTATCCCGGTGATCGGCGTAATCTTCTCGGCTATCGAGAGTGTCGTGATCGGCGCAGTCGGCTCGTACTATTACTACGGTTCGAGCGGTCTCGAGGGCGCACTCATCGGCTCGATGGGCCTGCTCGTCTTTGCCATGATTGTGTCGGTGGTGCTGGGCATCTTCTTTAAGATGTTCGGCGATGCCGCTGTGATGCACTTTGCGGTCGTTGGCCGCGTCGAGAGCGCGTTCTCGCTCGAGAAGGTTTGGAAGTCCTATAAGGCCAACCTGGGCAAGCTGTTCTGCGCCTCGATTCTTCCCGAGTTCTTGACGGGCATCGTGTCGAACATCATCACGTGGATCTTCACTGCCGTCTTTGGCTTTATCGCCGCGCTGGGAATTAGCAGCTACGGCTATTACGGCTACTATTCTCGCCCGTCGGGTATCGAGGCAATCATCGAGGGCGGTGGCATCGTGCTCATCCTGTTCTTGATGATCGTTGCCTTTGTCACGGTGTTCCTGAATGTGTTTGGCAAGATGCTCAAGTATCGCGCCGTTGGCTATTGGGCGGCACGTCATGCCAGCGAGTGGGCCGACGAGGATGCCGACGATGTCCTGACGTTTGTGCTCCCGGGTGAGAAGAAGCCTGCTCCTGCGGGATTCAATCCCACGGCCGCCACTGGTGCTGCACC
>JAIIWC010000093.1 GCA_022745215.1 Collinsella sp.
AAGAGGAGGCGGGGGCGCAAGGCGCCCGGATGCGTCGTGCCGAAATGTCGCGAAGCGCGCGGTTGACAAAACTATAGAGACACGTCCCAGAAAAATCATTTAGCGGCGGGCGCGAAGCTTTTCGTAGCCGTCGGCAAAGAAGGCGACCGTCGCGGCATCAGACTCGGCGGCGTCGGCGTCGGCGGCAGGCACCACGCCGTGCTCGTCGCTTACCAGGAACAAGGCGCCCTTGAGCTGTGCGGGAATGTCTACGCGCGTGACTGGGATGTCCTTGGTCTGGGCCAGCTGTTCGATGAGCGTCGCCGTGCCGCACAGGCGCTCGTCCGCCGGCGCCACAAAGGCCAGCTCGCCGTCGTTGACGGCAGCAAGCAGCTCGGGCGCCACGCCGGTTTCGTCGGCCTCGGAACGGGCCTCGGCAGAGCGGGCACGCAGCGCCTTGGCTGACGTATCGGCGAGCGGCTCGTACTCCCCCACTGTCATGGCGGCGTTGCCGTTGATGTCGATCACCAGCATGAGTACGCCGTCGTGCGCGGTATAGTCGCCCTCGGCTAGCGACCACTCAACGTGCTGCTTGGCCCAGCTGAGCATGTTATGGGTAAGTGGCTCGCCCTGCACCAGGCGCTCGGACAGCGCGCGGATGTGGCGGTTGAGCATGGGCACCTTTTTGTTGGACATGCGCCAACGGCAGACAAGCGCGGGCTTGTCGAGCGTGAACTTCTCGACCGCCTCCTGATTGGCGCAAAAGTCCTCGTACGCACGCTGATCCTCGGCATTGCCAAACAGCTCGGCATCATCAATCTGGGACATGGTTGTACCTTTCGTGTTAGTCATTCCGTCCTCTTATACCAAAAAGACGGCCCTCCAAACGGAGCAGCCGTCTTTTGCAGAGATTATTTTGACGATATGGTCAGGCGACCGATCAACTTAATGGGATAGAACAACATCCCATTAAGGGTTTTCCAAGTGCCCGAGATTGCCCCGAAAGAGGAGCGCCGCGTACTAAATGTACGCAAGCGACGGTTTGAGGGGCAAGGTCGGGTGCTTGGGAAAGCCCTAGTGCCTAAAATGCCTGGCACCCGTGAAGACCATCGCAATACCATGCTCGTTGCAGGCCTGGATGCTCTCGTCGTCGCGCTTGGAGCCACCGGGCTGGATGATGCAGGTCACGCCGTGTGCGGCAAGCACGTCGACGTTGTCGCGGAACGGGAAGAACGCGTCGCTTGCGCAGGCAAAGCCGCCCTTCTCCACGCCTTCGCGCTCGCAGAAGTCCTCGGCACGCTCGCAGGCCAGCAACGCGGAATCCACGCGGTTGGGCTGACCGGGGCCCATACCAATGCCGGCCTTGCCCTTGGAGACCAGGATGGCGTTGGACTTAACGCCCTTGCAAACCTTCCAGGCAAACTCAAGCTCGGCCATCTCGGCGTCGGTGGGCTTGCGGTCGGTGGGGAACGTAAAGGTCGCGGGATCCTCGGTCACGTGGTCAACTTCCTGCACCAGCATGCCGCCGTCGATGGAGCGCAGCTCCACCTGGGCGCCGTGGTCCACGCCGCTGGTAGCCAGCACGCGCAGGTTGGGACGCTTAGCCATGCGTTCGAGTGCCTCATCGGTGTAGCTCGGGGCGATGATGACCTCGACGAACTGCTTGTTCTGATCGGCAAAGTGCTCAACCAGCTCAAAGGGAACCTCACGGTTGCAGGCGATGATGCCGCCGAAGGCGCTCTTGGGATCGCAGGCAAAAGCGCGGTCGTAGGCGGCCGTGATGTCCTCGGCAACGGCGGAACCGCAGGGGTTCTGATGCTTGAGGATCACGCAGGCCGGCTCGTCGAACTCGCGGACCAGGTTCCAAGCGGCATCGGCGTCCAGATAGTTGTTGTAGCTGAGCGGCTTGCCCTGGATCTGCTCGGAGCCCACGAGCGGGAACTGAGAGCTCGCGGTGTTCTCGCAGCCCTCGGCAAAGCGATAGACCGTGGCCTTCTGCTGCGGGTTCTCGCCATAGCGCAGGTCGTCGACCTTTTCCAGCGAGATCTCGAGCTTGGCAGAGGTGTCCGCCACGTCGCTTGCCTGGGCGGCAAGCCAACGGGAGATAGCCGTGTCGTAGGCGGCGGTAGTCTGGTAGACCTTCACCTGCAGACGGCGACGGGTGGAAAGCGTGGTGCAACCGCCGGTCTCGCGCATCTCGGCCAGGACGGCATCGTAGTCGGCCGGGTCGGAGATGACGGTAACGCTCGCGGCGTTCTTAGCAGCGGAGCGCAGCATGGAGGGACCACCGATGTCGATGTGCTCGATGGCATCCGCAAAGGTGACCTCGGGGTTGGCGACGGTCTTCTCGAACTCGTACAGGTTGACGACGACCAGGTCAATCAGCTTAATGCCGTGCTGAGCGGCCTCCTGCATGTGCTGCTCGGAATCGCGGCGGGCCAGCAGCGCGCCGTGGACCTTGGGGTGCAGCGTCTTGACGCGGCCGTCCATCATCTCGGGATAGCCCGTGAACTCCTCGATGGGGGTTACGGGAACGCCCGCGTCCTCGATGGCACGAGCCGTGCCGCCCGTAGAGATGATCTCGACGCCAAAGTCGTCAACCAGCGTCCGTGCGAAATCGACGACGCCCGTCTTATCGGTAACCGAGATCAACGCGCGTGCGATCTTCACATCAGATCCCATGCAGTCCTCCTGTCTGGTACGCCGCCGTGCTCTGTGAGTCGGTGATACGTCGATCTGCAGCGCTCGCGCAGCGGCATTGAAAATACTGATTCAATGTAGCGCATCGAGCGCATCGATGCACCCCGCAACGAGCGCATGTGCAGAAAAAGTTTGCGAGCGGAGGGGATGGGCACGGCACCGGGCACGGTGAGTTCATGGAACACAGGGGCACCATAATTAGATGCCAATAGCGTGGTAGAACTGTGCTCGATATGCATCCGCAAAAGAAAGAGGCACCATGGTCTCGCGGGTTCTCTACCGACCGTTTGATACCGAAGACTTCGACGCCATCGCGCTGATTCTGCAGCAGCTTTGGCATAACAATTCGGATAACGATAAGTACAACCGCCTTGAGGCCGCGTGCGACCTCGCCTATTGCCTTTCGTCATCGACGTTTTCGCAGGTTGCCGTAATCGACGGTCAGGCGCGTGGCATTTCGCTCGCGCGTGTGGGACAGAGCTCCGGCGCCACCGTTAAGGAACATTGGATGGATACCGAACGCGCGCTGCTATCGCAGATGCGTGAGCTAGAACCCGAGTCGTGCGCCGAGTATCTCTCGTTTGTGCGCGCCACCATTCGAACCAACAACCGCCTGCTCGAGAAAAGCCCACTGCCGCATGACAACGAGGTCACGCTGCTCGCCGTCGATCCCGATGTCCATGGCCTGGGCGTTGGCTCGGTTTTGCTCGATGCCGCGGTCTCGTACCTGTCCTCGCGCGGGGCGACAAGGGCGCACTTGTACACCGACTCCAACTGCTCGTGGAAGTTCTACGAGCTGCACGGCTTTAAGCGCACGGCCACGCACCGCGCCAACCGCGAAGAGCGCCGTCACGACATGCCGCGTGAAAGCTTTCTCTACGAACTCGACCTAACAGCCTAGCCCAAGCAGCCACACCTAGTCATTTAAGTCTGTCCCCAATGACTGATCCCCAACAACTAGTCATTTAAGTCTGTCCCCAATGAGTGTCCCCAATGAGTAGCCTTGGTGGTCTGCAAATAGCTGTGGTCAAAAAACATCAAATATGAGTACTGTTACCTTTTTAGTAGCAGCGATTCGGGGCATTTTTGATGCTTGTAGGCATGACGACCAGCTGCACGAGCTGACGTAGCTTCCCAAATGTTCAATAAAATGGGCTCCTAACGAGAAGTGCTCTCATTAGGAGCCCGTTATTATGTGCAAACATATGTGACCAACGCAGCAACAGTACTCATATTTGGCATTTTTTGTCCACTGCCCCTTGCGCGAAGGTCGCGCGCGCAGACGTGGTGTAAGAGCGTCCTGAGGTCCGTCGCTGCAAGTCCCGATGTTACTCCTTCTTGAGACCGCGCTTCTCGACTATCTCG
>JAIIWC010000027.1 GCA_022745215.1 Collinsella sp.
CGGTGATGCCATCGCGCTGGTCGAGGAGCCGGACGAACTCGAGCGCCGTGGTGCCCGAGTCGACGAGCAGCGTGTCGCCGTCATTGACGAGCTCGATGGCGCTTTGTGCGATGGCCTGCTTGGCGGCAACATTGACGTTGATACGGCGATCCTGGGTGGATACGGTCAGTCGCTTCTGGAGCGACACAGCGCCTCCATGCGTGCGGCGCAACTTGCCGGACTCGGCGAGCGCGTCCAGGTCGGCGCGGGCGGTAACGGAGGACACGCCAAAGGTCTGGGCGATTTCTGCCACCTGCACCGAGGCGTTATGTTCGAGCATCTCCATGATGGCGGAACGACGCTCGTCGGCGAAAGCTCGGGTTGTTGCGTGGGCCATATCTGCTCCATCATCGTCTGAAATTTGCAGGAATTGTGTTGAGTCTATTTTCGTTCATTTTCTTTTTAAGTAAGAAAACGCCTTTCGATTACTTATCTTTTCTATAAAAGAAAGACGATCAAGGCTCAAAACTCAATATCGAACACGCGCGCTCGGGTTCGATTCCTTCCGTTTGCTTTTCAAAAATGAAGTCGGACCTCGCGCGATGACAATATCTCGCACGTGCAAAGCCGCTGAATTTCATACAATGAGCGCAGCAAAACGCAAGGTAAAACGCCTTGTGAACAACTACGCCCGATGTCCAGATGCGGGCGAGGGAGAGGAGCAAACGCTCATGGCACTTGTTACCACCGAAAAGATGCTCAAGGACGCTCAGGCCGGCCACTACGCCGTCGGCGCGTTCAACGTCGAGAACCTCGAGTTTGTTATGGCCGTTCTGGCTGCTGCCGAGGAGACCAAGTCCCCCGTCATCATGCAGACCACCCCGGGCACCATCAAGACCGCTGGCCTGGATTACTTCTACGGTATGGTCAAGGCTGCCGCTGAGCGCGCTTCCGTGCCCGTCGCTCTGCACCTCGACCATGGCGATGGCTATGACCGCTGCATGCAGGCCTTCCGCACTGGCTACACCTCCGTCATGATCGACGGCTCGCACGAGTCTTTCGAGAACAACATCGCCCTGACCAAGTCCGTCGCCGACGCTGGCCGCGCCATGGGCGTGCCCGTCGAGGCCGAGCTTGGCAAGGTTGGCGGCAAGGAGGATGACGGTCCCGCGGTTGAGGGCGAGAGCCCCTACACCGACCCCGCCGAGGCCAAGGAGTTCGTCGAGCGCACTGGCTGCACCTCGCTGGCCATTGGCGTTGGCACCAGCCACGGTGTGTACACGAGCGATCCGCACATCGAGCAGTCCGTGGTCAAGGCCATCCGCGACGCCGTCGACGTGCCGCTGGTTCTGCACGGCACCTCTGGTGTGCCCGATGAGCAGGTTGCCGAGGCTGTGAAGAACGGCATCTGCAAGGTCAACTACGCCACCGAGCTGCGTCAGGCCTACACCAAGGGCTTCATGGCCTACATGGCCGAGAACCCTGCCTGCTTCGACCCCAAGAAGCCGGCCAAGGAGGGCATGCGTGAGATCACCGAGCTGGTTAAGATCCGCATGACCAACCTCAACTCTGTGGGCAAAGCAGAGTAACAGCAAGGGTACTCTGATCCCACCGGACCGTCCGGAAACGGAAAAGGGCCTATCTCTCAGAACGTCCTCGGACATGTCGGAAGCCCCGCCGCGCGCTATGCGCTGCGGGGCTTCCTCCGTCCTGCGGAATGTTCTGAGAGATAGGCCCTTTTCCGTTTCCGGACGGCTCTGCTCAATCGCCCTTGTGGCGTTGGGGCTGAAAGGGTGGAGCGTGGGAGTTACTTGGTTGTTAGGGTTAGTAGGTCGTTGGGGGTTTTGAGGTTGTAGGTGGCGTTTGGGATGTCTTGGTGTGATCCCCATGCTGCTCGGGCAAAATTGACCCCTGCTGAAGTTGCACATTGTTCGTCGTAGACGGTGTCGCCAACGTAGATGACGCTGTTGGGGTTTGCGCCCGTGCGTCGGAGATATTCGAGCATGGGTGCGGGTGCGGGTTTGTGCTCGGTTGTGTCTTCGACAAGGATGATGTGCTCAAAATACTTGTCGAAGCCAAGGGGTGCTATTTCTTCTGCGTATTCGTTGCGCGCACGTGAGGAGACAATGCCAAGATTGCAACCGCTATCGGCGAGTTTTGCGATGACTTCAAGCAAACCTGGAAACACGCTGATGGTGCTTTTAAAGCTGGCGGCAACTTGGCACCAGCGATCCAACGTTGCTTGCGAGTAGATTCCAAGTTTCTCAAGAGCATCCTTGCCGGGTATGCCGAGGGCAAATTCAAGCTCGTTTCGGGGGAGCGTTTTGCCGGTCTCTTCTTGGACAATCTGGGCAAGCGATGACAGAACGCTTTCTTCTGTATCTGCCAATGTTCCATCAACGTCAAACACGATATGGTCAAAGTGCTTCATATGGTTGCTCCTATCTGTTGCTTGCCTGCAAGTTTGATGCAGTGACAAAAGAAGGACTAGCGGGATTTCTGCCTGGTACTATCGAAATTCTGCCTCACTGCTCGATAGCTCGAAGGAGTGCATCCCATTTGTTCTTTAAATACCTGGCCTAGATGGCTTGCTGTCGCAAATCCGCATTGCCGAGCGATTGCCTGCACCGTTCGCGTGGTGTGCGCCAAAAGTTCGCAAGCACGGTTGATGCGGTATACGCGTAGATATGCCGCTGGGGTCGTTCCTGCGCAAGCTTCGATAATGCGGTAACACTCTCTTTCGCTAACGCCGGCTGCAGATGCCATCTGGGGCACATCTATGGTGTCTGCATAGTTTGAGCGGATAAAGTCCAGGATTGCCTTGAACTGTACGTCGCGGCTGGTCATCCAAGAGGCGTCGTCGGAGGAAAAGAGCGGTTCAGCTTTGGCATAGATCTGAACCCAGAGTTCTGACAGGCTATTTCGAAGCGCCATCTCGTTCTGCGGCTGTTGAAGGTCGTGGCTAAAGGAGCTCTTCAGTAAATCGATAAAGGGCATATCGTCGGGGTTGGTGGGCGACCATTTGAGCACATCGACGCCTCGACATTGCAGTAAAGGATTGATGTAGCGCTTTTGAAGGCGTCCCGCGGGATCGCCGAGCATCGACGGCTGAAAGATATGCAGCATTTGAATGGCTGGCGCCGAATTGGGCGATTGCAGCGTGCTGTGCAAAACGCCGCCGTTGATAAAGCCGGCGGACCCTTCCTCAAAGCGCATGTGCTCATGAGCCGCACGCGTGCGATAGTCAATCGCTCCCTGCTCCATGTAGAAAAGCTCGACTTCGGAATGCCAGTGCCAGGGGACGGAATTGCCCGGATAGCGAGCGAATTCTGCGCGTTCGGCAATATAGGGCCAGTCTTCGACGGTCTCGGGAAACGCTTCCTCGCGTCCTCCGCGGTGCAATTCTATGTGATCCATGTTTCGCATGGCATCAGTATAAAGCGCGATGGGCTTAGATTGCCCTTGCCTGTTCGGGGAACGCCTTGTCTAGGGATGCTTGGAGCTTTTCGAACGATGTTCGCAAGTTGAGGCTCTGATTGGTTGAGCGGTTGGTTTTTGTGGTGGGGGAGTCGAGGAGGCCGTTTCTCTGTGTCGGGGGGAAGGAAAAAAGGTCTGCATGTTTTAGGGATGGCTGCCGTGCTACGGCATTGGAAGAATGCATGCTTATGCGGCCTCCTCGATGTCCACCAAAAGATTGCGCACGGGGTGTGCTGCTAGGTCTCGTGCGCTGGCAGTATTATGCCGCGGTTGCTGCAAAGAAGCGCTAAAGAAAGGCTTAACCTGGTTTGGTGTTACGATGAAACCGCAGGTCAAGGCTATCGAGTAACACTCTTGTAAGGTTTTGAGCTTAAGGGCTTTCTAAGGTTTGTGATGCGGATGTGGCGTGGACGTGCGGGACCTGTGAATGGCTCGTATTAGCGCTGCGGGGTCGCGCCCCTCACCCGCTCGATGACCTTTTCCATCGTGGCGTCGATGCGGTCTTTTTTGAGTTCGCATTCCCAGATGGTTATGGGTGTCCAGCCCATTTGAGTGAGTGCTGCCACGGCAGCGCGGTCGCGCTCGACGTTGCGGCGAAACTTTGCTTCCCAAAATTCAACATTGCGCTTGGGGTGGCTGGGGTTGCACTTGGGGCAGCGATGCCAAAAACAACCGTTGACGAAGATGGCGATCTTGCGGCCGGGGAAGGCGATGTCGGGCTTGCCGGGAACCTTCCATTCCAAACGATAGCCCGTAAGGCCCGCGGCGCGCAGGCGCTGGCGAACGAGCAGCTCGGGCTTGGTGTTGGCGCGCTTGTTGCCCTTCATGGACTTTTTGATGGCGGCGCGACGGCGCACCAGTTCACGCTCGTCGGCGGAAAGGTCCGAGGTATCGATGCCGTCCAGCAGGCCGGGCTTGGGGCGCTTTTTGCTGCGGCGCTTAGGCGCGCGCTTGGGTTTGGTGGCGGGGTGTTCGGTTGTGGCGGCCTTGGTATCTTTGGCAGTGCTGTTGGCCTCGAGCCGGTCTTCCTTCAGCTCAATCAGGGCATCAATGAGCCCCTTGTCGGCGGGCATCCATTCCACCGTGGCAAGTGAGGTGCGTGGAATCCAGCGGATATCGAGTTGGCGGTCGTGCTTCTGAGGCTCATCGGATTCATCGGCCAGCGAGCAGTAGTAGCACTCCATGGAGAGATGAAAATCGGGGTAGTCGTACTCAACGGTATAGAAATCGCGCAGGTTGGTGACTTTTACCTGCAGCTCTTCCATGAGCTCGCGGCGTACGGCGTCCTCGGACGACTCGCCGCGCATGAGCTTACCACCCGGGAACTCCCAAAGTCCTTGCATGTCGCCGTAGCCGCGCTGCACGGCAAGCAGCTCGTCAGATCCATCCTTGCGAATGATCCCGGCGGCAACATGAACAGTCTTCAACAGGAGTCCTCTCTCAACATCAACACGTGGCAGGGTGGCTATCCGTACCTTACACAACGGTAAGGCAAGCGTAAGCCATATCGATGGTAGCCGACTCGGCTTCTTGCGACTATAGATGCCGTAGACTAATCGCAAGAAAGGACTCGGTATGCAAACCACGCACATGGCGACCCCGGTACTGGAGGTCGCGCATCTCGAAAAGGTATATGGAGCGCTGGGCAATGTGACCCGCGCGCTCAACGACGTCAGCTTTACCGTCAACCGCGGTGAATTCGTTGGCATCATGGGCGCCTCGGGCTCGGGCAAGTCGACGTTGCTCAACTGCGTGTCGACCATCGATAGCGCCACGAGCGGCACCATTCGCATCAACGGCCAGGACGTTACGCGCATGAAGCAGGCCAAACTCTCGCAGTTCCGCCGCGAGGAGCTCGGCTTTATCTTCCAGGACTCCAACCTGCTCGATACGCTCACGGCGCGCGAGAACATCGCCCTGCCGCTCACCATCGCCCGCACAAACTCGGCAGAGATCTCGACCCGCGTGCAGGATGTGGCCGCGCGTTTGTCTATTAGCCAGGTGCTCGACAAGTACCCCTATCAGATGTCCGGCGGTCAGCAGCAGCGCGTTGCCGCGGCTCGCGCGCTCGTCACCGACCCCACCATGATCATGGCCGACGAGCCCACCGGCGCCCTCGATTCTAAAAGCGCTCGTCTGCTGCTCGAGAGCCTGGAGGCCCTTAACCGCCGCCTACGCGCCACGGTGCTCATGGTCACGCACGACAGCTTTGCCGCCAGCTACACGAGCCGTGTGCTGTTTATCCGCGACGGCAAGATCTTCACCGAGCTGCGCCGCGGCGACACCGACCGCCGAGAGTTCTTCGACCGCATTATGGAGGTCGTTGCCATGATGGGCGGTGAGGGCTCCGATGCTCTGTAAACTCGCTTGGGGCAACGTCCGCCGCGCCGGCCGCGACTACCTCGTCTACCTTTTGACGCTCACCCTGGGCGTCACGGTCTTCTATGCCTTTAACACCATCTCGATGCAGGTCGACATCGCCGGAATCGATGAAGAGGGCTTGGCGCAGGTTATGGGCAGCATGCTCGGCGACCTGACGTACTTTTTGGCCGGTGTCATGGCCTTTTTGATGGTGTATGCCAATAACTTCATCATGAAACGCCGCAAGAAGGAGTTTGGCCTGTATCAGGTGCTCGGCATGGGGCGCGGACGCGTCGCCACGATCATGGCGCTCGAGACGGTGATTGTCTCGGTCGTGGCCTTTGTCGCCGGCATTGTGCTGGGTGTGGGACTCTCCCAGCTCATGACGTTCTTTACGGCCTCGCTTTTTAAGACACAGATTGCCAATTTCCACTTCTTTTTCTCGGTGCATGCGTTCAATCTGACTCTTGCCTGCATGCTCGTAATGTTTGTGCTCACGCTACTGCTGAACCTTCGCGCCGTGCGTCGTACCAAACTCATCGAGCTTATGGGTGCCGAGCGTCGCAACGAGAGCATCAAGACGCGCAACCCCTGGATTGCGATTGCCATCTTTGCCGTGGGCGTGGTGCTTGTGGGCGTGGCCTATTACCGTCTGCTACGTGATGGGTTCCCGCTAACCGCGACGGACAGCAAGCTGCAAGAGGCCATGAACCAGTTTGGCATTACGACCGCTATGGTTACCGTGGGCACCTTTGCCCTGTTCTGGGGACTCTCGGGCATGCTCATCAAGCTGCTGCAGAGCCTGCGCGGCGTGTATTGGCGCGGCCTCAACATGTTTACCGTGCGCCAGCTTGCGGCCAAGGTCAACACGGTGTGCTTTTCGATGGGCGTCATCGCGATGCTCCTGTTTTTGGCCATCACCTCGGTGACGTGCGGTATGTCGATTGCCAACGTGATGAACGAAAACCTGGAGCGCTATAACCCTGTTGACGTGTCACAGACGTATGTCTATTACACGCCCGATACGCTCGACTACTACAAAGAATATGTCAATCCGTCTGAAGCCGATCGCATGGTGCTGGCCGATAGTACGGTCGATTTGTACTCCGCATGGCACGGCGATCCATGGCACGGCGATCGTAAGGGCAAGTCGGCGGACAACAACGACGAGACCGGCAAGAAGGTCAATATTGCCGATGTTGCCGGTGAGCATGTGCAGATCGATTCGTATCTGAGTTACCCGCTTGGCGGTTCGGATCCTTCGGTGACTCCAAGTGAAATGTGCAAGGCCATGGGCGAAAAGCTTCCCAAGGCGTTCGGGGGTAGCAATGCCGATACGATGGGTCTGTTTGTGACGCCGGCGAGCCAGTACAACAAACTGCGTCAGATGATGGGCGAGGAGCCGGTGCACATCGGTCACGACCAGTATCTGCTCACGTGTGATATGGGCGGCGAGCTGGTCGACCTGTACACCAAGTATATGGCTGGCGGCCATGCCCTTACCTTGGGCGGGCATACGCTCAAGCCCGCAACCGATAAGTCGGACGAAGATGCGGCGGCCATCGCCAACTCGGCGATGGGCAGTAATCCGGGTACCGTCGTCGTTGCCGACGAGCTGTTGTCCCAACTTAATCTGCAGCCGTATTCCAGTAGCCTGCTCGTTAACTACAAACAGGGGATGGATACGACCGAGGCAGACGAGAGTATTAAATACACTGTGCTCGACAATCTGCTCGTTGACGGCAAGGAGCCGGGGTCGTGGGGAACCTTCATCACACGCTCCGAGATGTACGCGCAAGCAGCGCAAATGAACGGTCTTATTAGCTACCTAGCCATCTACATCGGCTTTGTATTGGTCGTTGCATGCGCGGCGATTCTGTCGATCCAGCAACTCTCCAACGTGGCCGACGGCAGCCGCAGCTATCGTGTGCTGGCACAGATCGGCTGTGAGGACCGCCAGATTCGTCATTCGGTGATGGCGCAGCAAGCGGTATTCTTCCTGTTCCCGCTGGCAGTGGGCCTGGCGCACTCCTTTGTGGCACTTAAGGTGATCATCGAGCTGGTGAGCACGTTCGGCAACATGAGCATCGGCGGCACCGTGGGCCTCACCTGTGCGATCTTCCTGGCGGCCTACGGCGGCTACTTCCTGGTGACGTACCTCATGAGCACCGGCATGGTGCGAGCCGCCATCGCCACCCGCTACAGCGAGTAGCAGGCGGGCAAAACAGTCGCAAAACCAGTGCGAACAACCGCCGCGAAGGGAGTCCAGCTCCCTTCGCGGCGGTATTTTGCGTATCTAGAGCATCTCAGATGCAAGTGAGTAGGCTTTTTTGGATCTGCCGAGCACATCGCGGCAAGTGCTCAATAAAATCGCAGGTCAGGGCTGTGGCGTTTTGAGGTGTGCTCGGCATCCCGCCAAAAGCCTACTCACTTGGTTTTACTGCTAGAAAACCGCCGCGAGGGAAAGTAGCTCCCTCGCGGCGGTTTTTGGCGTTTGCCCAGATAAAACCTGCCAAAATAAACCTGTCCCTTTTTGGCAGGTTATCGCTTCCAAAAGTGGAGGATGAGCGTGGTGCGGTTTTGCTGCTCGGTTTTGACCAGGATGTTGTGGATGTGGGTCTTGACGGTGCCCACGGCAAGGAATAGCTCGTCAGCGATCTCTTGGTTCGACTTGCCCAGCACAACCAAGCGCATGACTTCGGTCTCGCGGTTGGAGAGCTTGTAGGCGTTGCGATAGAAAGGCATCTGCTCTTCGATATGCCGGTCAAGATCGCTGACGTTCTTTTCCTCGGGCGCTTCCTGCATGCGGATCGAAAGCACGTGGTAGGAGTAGATAATCAGCAGAATTGCAAAGTAGCACGCAAAGACGTTTTCGCTAAAGTTGCGCTCGGACAGATATAGCTGCAGCCAAGAGGGCGCCAGGCTCATGGGGACAACAAGGATGTTGTAGAAATCCTCGGCAACGATGCAACCGACCAGAATTGCGCCGATAATCAGGTGCTTTCGTTGGTTGTTAACGCGTGCCTTCAGCTCAACTTTTGTACTCTTATGAGCCGTCCAAAAGATATACAGTCCCACAAAGACAAGGAATACCTGACGCATCGTGTAGTAGAGCCACTGATGCATGGGGCCGGAGGGGACAGCGACGATAATCAGCGACTCGCACAGCAAAAACGTCAAGACGGGGATAGCGAACTGCTTTTTAGAATGTTTGTCGAGCAGGTCCATGGCAATCAGCCAAATAAAAGCCTGCGAAGCGGTCGCCACAAGGGTTCGCATTACAGGCATGGTAATTGAGTAATAGTCGCTGGCCGGAAAACTCTGGTTTTGCAATGTGTATTCAAAAAAGAAGATCTCGGTCATCTCGATGGCATAGCAGATAAATACGCCGCTGCCATAGATAAAGAAGCGTCGACGAGACGAGGCATAGGCGGCAAGCGAAAGCACTGCCGTCACAATACAGATTACGAGTATTGCTAGGGTATAGAAGAACATCAGAGTGTTCATCTGTCACCGTCCCATCTCATTTAATCTATGGCCGAACCCTGTATATCCTGTGGGGTATAGACGTCTCGACCCTTCGTTCCATTGCGGATTAGGCGCCGAGATACAGGATAGCCGCATACCGTTCGCGGTTCTAGATAGTAAACCCCCTGTAAACTCTTGACCTGCGGGTTTATATTGGATTAGAGGGGATGTAACTCCGTGAACGGTCTTTAATCCCGAATAAACTAGGTAAAAATTGCATACGGGTGAATGATGGTGTTGTCAACACGAGGCGTGATGTACGAGCGCCTCTCAGTAATAGTCGGCAAGACCGGCGGAAAGGAAATCGACATGGCACTGCCTAAGGATTTCATCGACACCAACGACTTCACCAAAGAGCAGATCCTGGCTATCGAGGATCTTGGCCTGGCAATGAAGAAGGCCATCAAGGTTGACGGTTATTATCCGCACCTGCTCCGCAACAAGAGCCTTGGCATGATCTTCCAGCAGGTTTCCACCCGCACCCGTCTTTCCTTCGAGACCGCTATGTGCGACCTTGGCGGCCACGCTCAGTTCTACGGCCCTGGTACCATCCAGCTCGGTGGCCACGAGTCCCTGGGTGACACCGCCCGCGTCATGGGCGACCTGCTCGACATCATGATGGCCCGCGTTGACCGTCACAAGGACGTCGTCGGCCTCGCCGAGGGCTCCGCTGTGCCCGTCATTAACGGCATGTCCGAGTTCAACCATCCCACGCAGGAGATGGGCGACCTCATGACCATGCTCGAGAACCTCCCCGAGGGCAAGAAGATCGAGGACTGCACCCTGGCCTTCATCGGCGACGCCACCCAGGTCTGCGTCTCCCTCATGTTCATTGCCTCCAAGGTCGGCATGAAGTTCGTCCAGTTTGGACCTAAGGGCCATCAGATTCCCGACGGTGGCCTGCATGTTGGCACCGTTGAGGAGCGCGCCGAGTTCGGCAAGCAGATGATGGCCATCGCCGAGGAGAACTGCAAGGTTTCCGGCGGCTCCATCGTCATCTCCGACGACATCGAGTGCATCAAGGGCGCCGACTTCATCTACACCGACGTGTGGTACGGCCTGTACGACGAGGAGGTCTCGGGCGAGAACTACATGGACGTGTTCTATCCCAAGTATCAGGTCACCATGGACATGATGAACTTCGCCGGTCCTAACTCCAAGTTCATGCACTGCCTGCCGGCCACCCGCAACGAGGAAGTCGTCGACGAGGTCATGGACGATCCCGAGCGCTCCCTGTGCTGGGTCGAGGCCGAGAACCGCAAGCACTCCATCCGCGCTCTCCTTGCCGCTCTGGGCAAGCGCACCCCGCTCAACGACGAGGGTGTCGAGTACTCCGCCAAGGCTGAGCTCCACGCCGCTCTCGAGGCGCTCGAGCAGCTCTAAGCCCCAAGGCTTTTAAAAGCACGTTTGCGGGCGGCGGATGCTCGTCTCCTGTCGCCCGCTCACCGAGGCTCAAGCGATTGCCTTAGTGCCTTGGGCCTCGGATCTGTCCAAGACTGAGCAAAGGAGCTCATCATGAGCGACGGAAAGAAAAAGCTTTCCTTTTTGACGGTCATTTCGACCATCATCTGCGTCGTCTTCGTTTGCGAGGCCGCCGCTCCTGCTGCTGCTATTGGCAACCAGCAGTTCTTCTGGTGGATCTTCCTGATCCTGACCTTCCTGCTTCCCTACGGCATGGTCGTCGCCGAGCTCGGCACCACCTATGACGGCGAGGGTGGCATTTACGACTGGGTACGCGATGGCCTGGGCGACAAGTGGGGCGCCCGCATTTCGTACTACTACTGGGTTAACTACCCGCTGTGGATTGCCTCGCTGGCCACCATGTTCCCCGATATCTTGGGCATGGTCTTTGGCGTCGAGTTCAACCTGATCGCCAAGATGGGTATCGATCTTGCTTTTGTGTGGATCGTATACCTCATGGGTCGCTCCAAGGCGGCCGACTCCGAGTGGGTCCTTAACGGCGGCGCGATCATCAAGGTCGCTGTTGCCGTGGTCGTCGGTGCTCTGGGCATTTGGTACGCCATGGAGAATGGCTTTGCGAACGATATGTCCGCTACCACCTTCCTGCCCGAGCTCACCAACACCAACGCACTCGGCTACCTGTCGATCATCATCTTTAACTTCATGGGCTTCGAGGTCATCTGCACCATGACCGACGACATGGCCGATCCCGCTCGCGACATTCCCAAGGCAATCATCGTCGGTGGCCTGTCCATCGCCGTGATCTACCTGTTCGCTGGCTTTGGCATCGGCGCTGCGGTGCCGGCCGATTCCATCGACCCCGACTACGGCATGATCGTCGCAGTCCAGACCATGGTGGGCGACTCCATGATCTTTAAGGTCATCTGCATCGCCTTCCTGATCACCCTGTTCGCCAACATGGCCGCCTGGTCCTTCGGCGTTAACTCCGTCGCTCGCTACGCTGCCGAGCACGGCAACATGCCCAAGGTCTTCGCCTCGATGATCTCGGATGACGATATGCCCAACGGCGCCAACCTGGTCAACGCCATCGTTGCCTCTCTGGTGCTGTGCCTGCAGCTGGTTCCCATCGACGCCATCTCCAACGGTGTTTTCTGGATGCTCTTCGGCACCTCCGTTGTCTTCCTGCTGCTTACCTACATCCCGATGTTCCCGGCATTCCTCAACCTTCGTAAGAACGACCCCAACCGCGAGCGCATCTTCACGTTCCCGTTTAAGGGCGCCATGATGAAGGTCATGCTGGCCATCCCCTGCATCGAGCTGGTCCTGGCCATCGTCGCAACGCTGGTGCCGTTCTCCGCCGCCGAGATTGGCGACAAGCTCCCGATGATCGTTATCTTCATCGTGCTCGTGCTCATCGGCGAGGTCGTCCGCGTCGTCAGCGCTAAGGGCCGCGAGACCGAGTACAAGGGTCTGACCCCTGAGCTCGCAGCCCAGCGTCTCGCTGAGGAGGCCGCCGAGGCCGAGGAGAACTAGAGCACCCGGTTCTGGGGCTCCAACCCTCCTCGTGTACCAACGCGCGCTTCGTCGGGCTTGTCGCTCCCGACTCCGGGCACTCTAGCCTCTTCGGAGGCGTGTCCAAGCGACAGGTTTGCTAACCATTCCCCCGGGGTGGGTGTGAGCGATAGCTCCGGTAACCACCGCCCACCCCAATCTCTCTTCCGTATCCTTCGTGCGTTTTGTCTCCGCGCACTTGGTTACGTCGTCGCTTGCCGGTGCGATTCCGTGAAAACCGGCACCGGGCGCCCCGACCTTTGCCGGGGAACGGGCGCCTACCATCTCTTGGTTTTAGGCTGCGGGTAACCCGCCCGCAGCAAGCGATCGTTCGATTTGGAGGAAATCTTATGCGTACGATCACCGAGTCCGAGTCCACCCCCAAGGCCGACGGCTTCTTCATGCCCGCCGAGTTCGCCCCGCAGGATCGCGTGTGGATGGGCTGGCCCCACCGCACCGACACCTGGGCCCACGGCGCCAAGCCGGCCCAGAAGCAGTATGCCGCCATCGCCCGCGCCATCTCCGAGTTCACCCCGGTCTATATGTGCGCCAACCAGGTCGACTACGCCAACTGCAAGGCCGTCTTCGAGAACGACGAGAACGTCACCGTCATCGAGATGACCACCGACGACGCCTGGTTCCGCGACACCGCCGCCACCTACGTCATCAACGGCAAGGGCGAGAAGCGCGCCAACCACTGGCACTTCAACGCCTACGGCGGCCTCGTCGACGGCCTGTACTTCCCGTGGGACAAGGACGAGCAGATCGCCCTCAAGATGGCTGAGCTCTCCGGCTGCCGCCGCTATCGTCCCGATGACATGATCCTCGAGGGCGGCTCCATCACCGTCGACGGCGAGGGCACCCTTGTCGTGACCGACCAGTGCCTGCTTTCCCCGGGCCGCACCTGCTCTGCGGTGCTCGAGGAGGAAGAGGATCCCGAGTCCATCTGGCCCAAGTACCACAAGAAGTTTGAGCCCTGGAGCGAGGAACTCCGCGCCTACATGGACGAGCACCTCAAGGATTACCTGGGTGTCGAGAAGGTCATCTGGGTCAAGGAGGGCATCGATCCCGAGGAGACCAACGGTCACATCGACGACGTCGCCACGTTCATCGCCCCGGGCGTCATGGCCTGCATCTGGACCGACGATCCCGAGTATCCGTTCTACGAGCAGTGCCACGCTGCCTACGAGACCCTCTCCAACGCCGTTGACGCCAAGGGCCGCAAGATGAAGGTCTACAAGCTCTGCATGCCCGTGAACCCGCTGTTCATGGACCAGGCTTCCTGCGACACCATCGACGCCGACGAGAACGCCGAGCCGCGCGTCCCCGACGAGCCGCTGATCGCCTCTTACATGAACTACCTGGTCACCAACCACGGCGTTATCGTCCCGCAGTACGGCGACGAGAACGACCAGCTGGCCGTTGACACGCTCCAGAAGATCTACGACGAGGTCTGGGGCGAGGGCGTCTACAAGTGCGTCGGCGTTCAGTCCGAGCAGGTCGTCTTCGGCGGCGGCAACATCCACTGCATCACGCAGCAGGAGCCGTCCGCGTAATTGTCTGGCTTCCTGAGGCACGGCACCTTCCCGTTCATTCGTCGCTTGCGTACCAAAGTACGCGGCGCTCCTCTTTCACGGGAATCTGCCGCACCTCAGAAACCCAGCCGATCAATCGGACAGTCGGTGAATCGCACCGTGACCATCTCGGGGCATTGATGGTCTGGTCACTTGATGTCTTGGTCGGCTGGGTTTTTTCTTTGGGCACTCCGTTGCCTCCACTTCGGAGTGCCCGCCTCTTTGATTGAGTACGCGTCTGATCTGGGATTTATTGCGGGTTAGGCCAATTGTTCGCTTGAATTTCCCAGGTCAGACGCGTATTCAATTGCTGATAGTTTCCGGTTGCGAGCGCGACCGTTTTGATCGGAGTATCTATGTACCAGCGTATCGTTATCTACACGCGCCTGTTCCGCGAGCGTTGGTCCAACAATTGCATCCTCTCTTCTCTTTGGGATGGCACCTGCACCGGTGACGCGGCCTGCAACCCTACCTTGGGCTGCGCCTTCGGTACAGATGCCATCCTTTTTGCTGTAGGGGGAGCGTGCCGTGGCAGGTAAAAAGTTCTCCCTGTTCGAGGTCATCCTCTCGGTTATCTGCGTTGTCTTTACCATCGAGGCGGCCGCTCCGGCATCTGCCATGGGTAACGTGCAGTTCTTCTGGTGGATCTTCCTCATCATTACGTTTTTGCTTCCCTATGGCCTGGTGGTGGCCGAGCTCGGTACGGCGTTCGATTCCGAGGGCGGCCTGTACGATTGGGTTCGCCTGGGCTTGGGCGACCGTTGGGGCGCCCGCTGCTCCTGGTGCTATTGGGTCAACTTTCCACTGTGGGTGGCAAGTATCGCCTGCATGTTCCCCAGTGTCATCAATGCGGTATGGGGTGTCGAGTTTTCGCTCGGGGTCCGAATTGCCATCGAGCTTGCCTTTGTGTGGAGCGTCACGGTCATGGCAATGCAGCCGGTGGCCGAGGCCGATTGGGTCATGGATGGCGGCGCCGTCATCAAGGTGCTCATTACCGCCGTGGTGGGAATCGTCGGCATCTGGTTTGCCTGCAATAACGGCTTTGCCAACGATATGTCGTTTAAGACCTTTGTCCCCGATCTGGGAGACACTAACTCACTGACGTATCTTTCGATCATCCTCTTCAATTTTATGGGCTTTGAGGTGGTCGCGACCTTTGCCAGCACGATGAAAAACCCGTCGCGTGATATCCCCAAGGCGGTTATCGCCGGCGGCGTTGCCATTGCGGCAATCTACATCATTTGCGGTATCGGCATTGGGGCTGCGGTTCCCACCGAGCAGCTTTCGCTCGATTCGGGCATTGTGGACGCGGTTGCCGCCATGGTGGGGCGCGCTCACCCGCTGACGATGATTGTGGGCATGACCTTTTTGGTAACGCTGTTTGCCAACATGATCTGTTGGAGCTTTGGCGTCAACAACGTGGCGAGCTATGCCGCGCGCCATGGCAACATGCCGCGTCCCTTTGCGCTGGTGTCCAAGAAGACCGGCATGCCCAACGGCTCGGCACTCATTAACGGTTGTTTTGCCAGCTTGGTGCTGCTACTTCAGATTCCGCTGGGCGAAGGTTCCGACGTCTTTTGGGTCTTCTTCTCGATGAACGTCGTCTTTCTGCTCATGAGCTATATCCCGATGTTCCCGGCGTTTTGGCGCCTGCGTAAATACGACGACCGCCCACGTGTGTTCCGCGCGCCCTTCGAGGGCAAGGTGCTTGCGGTAGCGCTTGCGATTCCCGTGGTGGAGCTCGTGCTTTCGATTGTTGCCACGATTGTGCCGCTCAACAGCTCACCCGCCGAGATGGCAAAGATGCCGATCCTCATGGGCGTGGTGATCGGCGTGTTGCTGGGCGAGGTTTCGCGCCTCATATCGCGCCGCGGCCGCAGTGTCGACAATCCCGGCGTCGGTGCAAGGGAGTCAGGTTACTTTGCATCAAAATAGTAGCGCCGCGAGTTGCGCGGCGCTTGATGCATCTTGGATTACTGTTCGCGGTGCTCGGGATCAGAAGCGAGCTTAGGCGCAAAGTAGGGGACGTGGCCCAGGTAAGGGCAGCTGTCCGTGCGTTCGTCGACAACACAGGGGATATCGTCGTAGGTGAGTGAGTCGCTCAGGCGGGCGATGGCCTTGGCTGCAGGAGCGACGAGCATCTTGAGCGGTGCGATAGGCGCCATGGCATCTCCTTTTCTTCATGCGACCCGTGTTTTGGCGTGAATGTATACGCCGCAAGTCTAGCATCCCGCCGCGGAGAGCTTCAAACCACCACAAAGGTGATGAGCAGATGCAAGTGAGTAGACTTTTTTGAACTTACCGAGCACATCGCAACAAATACTCAATAAAACCGCAGGTCAGAGCTGTGGCGTTTTGGGGCGTGCTTGGTCTCCTACAAAAAGCCTACTCACCTGGTTTTTCTGCTAGAAGACCGCCGCGATGGAAGGCAGCTCCCTCGTGGCGACAGACATTTGCCCAGATAAAACCTGCCAAAATAAACCTGTCTACTCTTTGAGCCAGAGCCGACAATAATTCAAATGGCGAAATCAAAGGGTGTTCTCCGTATGGAGGGCGCCCTTTTTATCGCGGGATGTTTTGCGTGGCAGTCATGAGGCCCAGGCGGTTGCTGACGCCGAGCTTGCGATAGATGGCGTTGACGTGCTTCTTGACGGTTGACTCGCTTATGAATAGCTCGTTTGCCATCTGTTTGTTCGTTTTGCCGCCGAGCATGAGCCGCATGACTTCGGCTTCGCGCGGTTGGATATTGTGTTCTGTAATGAAGGCGTTCAGATGGTTTGTGTCTTCGGTCTGGGTGAGTTTAATGCCCCGAGGATAGAGGTTGGCGAGCGCGAGGCTCGCGTGCCGAGCGATTTCGGGCAGGATTGCGAGCTCGGTGTCGGTGAAGTCCCCGGCCGTGCGTTCGCGAAACAGGGTGATGCTTCCCAGCGGGCTGTCGTTGTGCGCGAGCGTGGCCGTGCAGCCAAAGTAGACGCCCTGCGGTTCCATCCATTTGCGATAGATGGGCGTGGCGTCGCGTCGCTCGACGTCGACGAGGTCGAGGTCGCGGTAGACGCCGACCTTATGTAGGTCAAAGCTCCATGTTGTATAGTCCATCGCGGCGTAGCGGTTGTAGTAGTCGCTCAGCGCGCGGTCGTCCATTCCGCTGCTTGCGGGGTGGACGTAGCGTGGCGCATCACTGCTTGCCGCTTCGATCA
The DNA here is from genome assembly GCA_022745215.1 of Collinsella sp. Taxonomy (GTDB): domain Bacteria; phylum Actinomycetota; class Coriobacteriia; order Coriobacteriales; family Coriobacteriaceae; genus Collinsella. Next base: position 17,090 of record JAIIWC010000027.1, read on the forward strand.
GGTCGAACATGGCGATCCGATGAGGCACGAGTCCTGTCGTTCCCTCGAGGGTCTCCTTTTGCAGCATATCGACACCGTGTGATGCGTGGATTGCGAGTGCGAGCTCGTTGAGGGCGGTCCAGGTCGTACTGTCCAGCTCAATAGTTTGCTGTTTATTGCATGGGGGCATAGGGCGTCCTTTCCATAGTGGAATCCAGTATGTCATGTTCTCGGCCTGAATAGAACTTTAGGTCAGCGAATGGTATACCGTCGGTCGCTGAAAGGGGCTCGAGGGACCATTGAGAACATCTCGGTGCGGCCGCATCATGGTCTCGTCAAGCAAAAGCACCGAAATTTAGGAGCTTGAAATGAAGACCATCTACGAGAGTGAGTCCACACCTAAGAAGGACGGGTTCTATATGCCCGGCGAGTATGAGGAGCAGGAGCGTACCTGGATTCTGTGGCCGCACCGCTCCGACGTGTGGCGCTGCGGTGCCAAGCCGGCGCAGAAGGTCTTTACCGAGATTATTAAGACCGTTGCGCGCTTCCAACCCATCACCGTTGGTGTCAATGCCGAGGATTTCCCTGCGGTGTGCGAGATTTTCGATGGCGTTGAGAACGTGCGCGTTATCCACATGGAGTACAACGACAGCTGGATTCGCGACCCCGGCCCGGCGTTCCTTGTTAATGACAATGGTGAGGTTGCTCTTTCGCACTTCCACTTTAATGCTTACGGCGGTTTCATTGACGGCCTGTATTTCCCGTGGGACAAGGATGCGAGCATCGGCTTGCAGGTGGCGCAGCTCGAGCAGGTCAACCGCTATCGTCCCGAGGATTACATCCTCGAGGGCGGCTCGTTTAACTGCGACGGCCAGGGCACCGTGGTGACCACCGAGATGTGCCTGCTCAATGAGGACCGCAACCCCCAGTACACCAAGGAGCAGATTGAGGAGAAGCTCTCTGAGTATCTCGGTATCGAGAAGGTTATCTGGATCAAGGACGGTATCGATCCGTACGAAACGAACGGGCACGTGGACGACGTCGCATGCTTTAGTGCGCCCGGCGAGGTCTGCTGCATGTGGACCGATGATCCCAACCATAAGTTCTACAAGGAGTGCCAAGAGGCGTATAAGACGCTTTCCGAGACGACGGATGCCCGTGGCCGCAAGCTCAAGATCCACAAGGTGATTATGCCTGCGACCTCGGTATATATGACCGAGGAGGAGGCATCGACCATCGATCCCGTCGAGGGCGTGCTGCCGCGTACCCCCGAGGACGCTTTCGAGCCGAGCTACCTCAACTTCTTGCCCATCAACGGGGCGGTGCTGGTGCCACAGTTTGGCGACCCCAACGATGCCCAGGCACTCAAGGATATCCAAGCCGCCTATCCGAATCGCGAGGTCATCGGTATCATGACGCGCGAGGTCATCTATGGTGGCGGCAACATCCATTGCATCACCCAGCAGCAGCCCAAGGCGCGCTGCAAGTAGAGGCGGTTGCAGACACACGGGGTAGTGTCGATATGACCTGGGGCCCGCTGGCGCACACGCTGGCGGGCCCTTTTGCGTGCGGCGGGCAGCGTTGCACGCGGGCACTCGGGTCTAAGCGAGGGTACCAGGGGGCCTTGCTTATCGTCGATAGTTGGTCTAGAATCGTCGATAGTCGATGATAGGGGGTAGCATGCAGCTTGTTGAAAGTGAGACCGTGGAGTTCAAGTGCACGTTTACCCCTAAGCTGCTCAAAGCTGTGGTGGCGTTTGCCAATTCGAATGGCGGTACCTTGTATATCGGAATCGACGATTTTGGCAGCATCGTCGGCGTGGACGATATCGATGCCACCATGCTTCAATGCTCTAATGCAATAACCGATGGCGTGTATCCCGACGTTTCTGAAATCACGACGGTCTCCGCATTGGACATCGATGGCGCAGCGTTGGTGAAAATCGAGGTGGAAGCGGGTCCTCACAAGCCGTACTGCCTGTGCTCGAAGGGATTTGTTCCCGCCGGGGTATATCGGCGCCTGGGTCCTGCCAACGTGCCCATCGAGATGGCCCAGATCCGCTCGATGATCAAGCGCACCGACGGCGATTATTTTGAGACCGGGCGCTCTCATGAACAGAGCTTGACGTTTTTTGAAGCCGAGCGGGTCTTTAGGCGCGCGGAGATTACGTTTGACCAAACCTCTCAAAAGAATCTCGGTCTTATCGATGAGCTGGGCTTTTACACCAATTTGGCACTGCTGGTCTCTGATCAAAACCCCTTTGCAGTCCGCGCTGGCCTCTTCAACGACGATGCGTATACCGAGTTCATCGACCGTCAGGATGGCGAGGGCTCGATCTTCAGGCAGATAGAGGATATCGAACGGTTCCTCAATATATCGAACGCGACGCGTATGTACTTTGTGCCGGGAAGGCTCGATCGCATAGATAAGGACGACTATCCCCGCGAGGCTGTTCGAGAGGGAATTCTGAACCTGTTTATCCATCGCGACTACGAATCTTCGGTGGCGTCTCTTATCAAGATGAGCCGTACGGCGCTTGAATTTACCAATGCGGGAGGGCCGCAGCACATCAGCGTCGAGGAGGCGCTTGCGGGCGGCTCGGACGCTCGGAATCCAAAGCTGCAACTGCTCTTTTTGCGTCTGGGGATGGTTGAGGCGTTTGGAACGGGCCTCAAGGGGATCCGTGCGCTCTATGAGGCGGAAGGGTTGGAACCCGAAGTCTGCGCCTACCCTGCAATGTTTAGGTTGTCGCTGCCCAACGTCAACGCCGTGCGCAATTCCTATCTGACGCCTCGTGGCAATAGCGGTCCCAACTTGCGTGGGGATTACAGCGATTATGAGCAGCTCGAGCGGGAAGGGGCGCTGCCGCCCGATGTTTCGCAGGCGTTTGCATCCGTGCGAGCGCAGCGAGAGGGGCACGTGTCGATGAATGGCGACTGCGGCCACGAGGTGCGCGCCAAGCTCGTGGAGGAGCTTGGCTTTGATGTTGCGTGCAAGGCGTCCGCGATGCTACAGGATGTCTCGGACGAGCGACGTGGTGGATACGCTCGCGCCTTGATTCGCTTTGCCCTTGAGCGGCCCCGCGGTTTTACGCGCCAGGATGCTTCGGACGCTCTGGGAACTGGGCGCGACGTGACGCTGCGGGTTATCAACGGTTTGCTTGAGGAAGGCGCACTCGTTAAAGAGGGGCGCGCTCGGGCGACGAGATATCGCGCTGTCGGACAGGTTTAGGGACGGGCGGTCCGGCCCCCTGGGTTATTCCTGGGCAGAGGCCAAGGGCCGGGTGCCCGGCTCGCCTTGATTGAAGGGGTACTTAGAGCGTGCCGCCGTACATATAGACGATAAATCCGTCGCCGGTGTCCTGGCTGTGATCCTCCAGGATGCGCTTCATGTTGAGGTGCTCGTAGAACTGCCAATCGGAGTTGCAGTCGCTCATCAGGAAGAATTTGGTGCACCCGGCTTTGGCGAGTTCGGCGCGCGCAAGGTCGATGAGCGCACGGCCGAGCCCCTTGCCCTGCCATTCGGGCACGATGATGATCAGGTTGAGCTGGCCCTGGGCATATTCGTTGCCCGTGGCGGCAAAGCGGTCGGCTGTTGCCTTCTCGCGGCTATCGCCAAAGAGCGAGCCTTCGAGCTTGGCATCGGCGGTCTTTGCCATCTCGGTTGCCTGGGCGAACATCTCGTTGTAGCAGGGCTCCCACGTGGGATTGGTGCGTGGTTTGCCGTCTTCGAAAATGCCGATGCAGCAAGCGGCGATGATGCGGCCTTCAGCTTCGGCAACGAGCGCGATGGGGGAGCGCTGCAGCTGCATGGCGATGTTAAAGCGCGCACAGAAATCGGCGGCTTCGACGTCGCCTCGGTTGCGCAGCGTGTTGCACCACAGCTGGTTGTAGATGGCGGCGATGCCGGCCAGGTCATCGAGCGTGGCGGCACGCAGAGTTACGTTGTCAAGGCTCATGGGGGCTCCTTCCAAGTTGGGTCAGGCCACTTCTGAGTGTGACATGGCCGCAGGGCGCCCGCATCAACCATTCGGCAGACGAGCCCCGATACCTCGGGGACGGAGAGGTGGTAATCGGGCAGTCATTGGGGACGTTCTTAAACGACTAGTCAAACAAGAACGTCCCCAACGACTACCTAGCTGCCAGATTTGGCAACGCCGATGTCTTGGTAGTGCCAGCGAGCGACGTCCAGGGCGAACAAGTTGGCATGAAAAAGGCAAGGCATAGACCTTCTGGTCATGCCTTGCCTTTTGAATGACAAATTGTCGCCCTGGGCGGCGCGCAGCGTCGAGCCATTACGCGGTTTGGTAAAACCGCGTAACCTTTTGGTCACGCCGTCGAAGCTGAAAGGCAGATTGCCGCTCTGGCGGGTTTGCAGCGTCGGCCGGTTACGGCGTTTGGTAAAACGCCGTAACTCTAAACCCGCTCCGCGATCTCGTGGATGAGGTAGTCGGTCTTTTCCCAGCCCAGGCACGGGTCGGTGATCGACTTGCCAAAGACGCCGCCGTCGACCGGCTGGTTGCCATCCTCCAGGTAGGACTCGATCATAAAGCCCTTGACCAGCTTGGAGATGGACTCGTTGCGGCGGCAGCTATCGAGCACCTCCTTGCAAATGCGATACTGCTCAAGCGGTCGCTTGCCCGAGTTGTCATGGTTGCAGTCGATGACCGCCGCCGGATTGGCGTAGCCGGCGTGCTCGGTATAGCGCTCGGCCAGGCGCTCGAGGTGCTCGTAGTGGTAGTTGGGGTAGGTGCGCCCATCGAGGCCGATGTAGCCACGCATGACGGCGTGTGCGAGCGGATTGCCATCGCAATCGACTTCCCAGTTACGGAAGATAAAGCTCTGGTGCGCCTGTGCGGCGTAAATGGAGTTAAGCATGACGGTGGTGGAACCGGCGGTGGGGTTTTTCATGCCGACGGGCACCGAAATGCCGCTCGACACCAGGCGATGCTCCTGGTTTTCGACCGAGCGCGCGCCCACGGCAACGTAGCTCAGCAGGTCGACGAGGTACTGGTAGTTGGACGGGTAGAGCATCTCGTCGGCGGTAAAGAAACCGGTCTCCTCGATGACGCGCAGGTGCATGTGGCGGATGGCCTTGACGCCTTCGAGCAGGTCATCGGGCGCCTCGGGGTCGGGGTTGTGCAGCAGACCCTTGTAACCGGTGCCCTTAGTGCGCGGCTTGTTGGTGTAGACGCGCGGAATGATGATGAGCTTGTCCTTGACCTCTTCGGCGACCTTGGCCAGTCGGTTCATGTACTCAAGCACCGAGTCCTCGCGGTCGGCAGAGCACGGGCCGATGATGAGTACCTTGCGTGCGTCCTCGCCGGTAAAGACCTTGGCGACCTCGGCGTCGAATGCCTGCTTTTTGGCGGTAAGCTCGGCGGAAAGCGGCATTTCCTCGCGGATCTCCATGGGGATCGGCAACCTGCGCTTGAATTCCATGGCCATATGGGGCCTCCTTTATCAATTAACGGCAACAATTGGCGAATTCTCGAATGCTCGGCATTATCCGCTGTTGCACGCTAAAGTGCAAGCGAAACCTGCCGAAAAGGGACAGGTTTATTTTGGTCGGTTTTATCTGGGGAAATGTCGGCGCTCGCCGGAAGGGGAGGGCCAGCGTACGGCACGGTGGAGCAAGTTGGATCTTCTGCGGCATACCCTGTGGACAAAAAACGGCAAATATGAGTACTGTTGCTAGCGTAGTATCATATCGATCTTACAAGATAATAGACACAACAGTAAATATGTTCATTAACGTTGGCACACAGAAGCATGCTACCGGGCATTTTGATCAATTTGAAGGCATATCTAGGTAGCGCGTAGAGATGTGGTGTAAGAGGCGGGGGCATGCCCCCGCCTCTGCCCTTTCTTGAAAGGGTTGGGACACCGCCTAGAATTCGTCGTTGGA
>JAIIWC010000028.1 GCA_022745215.1 Collinsella sp.
GATCGCCCGGCCACGCCTGCTCGTGCTCGACGAGCCCACGAGCGGCCTTGATTACCGCGAGTGCATGACCGTCATGGAAACGGTGCGCACCATGGTCGAGCGCGGTTGCGCCGTTATCATGGTTTGCCACGATATGGAAGTCGTCTCGGATTTTGCCGAGCGCATTGTGGTAATGGCCGACGGTCGCATCCTCGACCGCGGCCGCACGCACGAGCTATTCTCGAACATCGATCTCATGCGGCGCGCCTACGTGGAGCCTCCCCAGGTTATTGAACTCTCGCGCCGTCTGGCATCTTCCGTCTCGCCCGCTTTTGCGCAGGTGAGCGAGGTCACCGATGTCGTTCGAATTACCAAGGAGATGGTCCACCGTGGTTAACGTCATCGACTACATGCCGGGCGACACGCTGCTGCATCGCCTGAATCCCGTCGTCAAACTGGGCCTCGCCGCCGCCATCATCGTCGGCATCTTCTTGTCCGACACCTACGTGGCGCTGCTGGGCTTTTTGGCACTCACCCTTGCACTGGGCACCTATGCCGGCGTCGTCGACCGTCTGCTCTCGCTGCTCAAGTTGCTGATTCCGCTCGCGCTTATCATGCTGGTGCTCCAGCTGGCCTTTATGCGCGATGGCAACGTGGTATGGAGCTTTATCACCGACACGGGCCTCATCACGGGATCGAAGGCCTGCCTGCGCCTGCTGGGTGTGGCGTTACCACTCATCCTCATGCTCATGGTGACCAAGCTCAACGACCTTGCCAACGCCTGCGTCGAGGTGCTGCACGTACCGTATCGCTATGCCTTCACCTTTACCACGGCGCTGCGCTTTGTGCCGGTGTTTGGTCAGGAGATGAACGCCATCATGGAGGCGCAGACCGCACGCGGCGTCGAGTACGACACCAAGAACCCCATCAAGAAGCTTAAGCTCATGCTGCCACTGTGCGTGCCACTGCTCATCTCGAGCGTGGGCAAGACCGATGCCACAGCCTTGGCGGCAGAACAGCGCGGCTTCTATCTGCGTACGCGCGCCAGCTCGTACAAGCGCTATCCCATCAAGGGTCTGGACATCGCCGTGCTCATCGTCAGCATCGCCCTCATCGCCATCGGCTTCCTGTTCTAGTTCACCACCGACAGCAACCGCCCAACGCAAAAGGCCTCAGCTCGCACCAAACGAGCCGAGGCCTTTACTGTTTCACCAGATAAAACCTGCCAAAATTAACCTGTCCCTTTTTGACAGGTCGAAAGCTAGAGGCGGTAGGGGGCGCCGCTGCGGATGATGGATTCGCGCACCAGGACATCCATGGCGTCGAGGGTGATCTCGGGCATCTCTCGGTACTTCTGTAGCACCGAGAGCTCGGTGCAGGCCAGAATGACGCGGTCGCAGCCGCTACGGGCGAACTCCCACATCACGCGGTCGAACTTATCCATATCGGGCTCACGTCCGGCCTTCACATCATCGTAGATAAGCGACATCACATCGTTCTGACGTTTCTCGCTGGGATAGACGACCTCAACACCCGCAGCCTTACATTCGCGGCCGTAGACGCCCGCGCCCACGGTTCCGTCGGTGCCCATGATGCCAATCTTGTGCACCGGCTCGGCCGGCATACTCAGGTTGGGGTCGAACTCGCACTCCCCCATCACCGCACCAGCCAGAGCATAGCGCACCGACTCACGCGGCATATGGATAATCGGCACCTTCGTAAACGACTGGATCTGGTCATAGAAGTAGTGTGAGGTGTTGCAGGGAATGGCAATGTGTGCACAGCCCAGCGACTCGAGTGCCTGGGCGCACTCTTTCATGGTCGCCAGCAGCTTAGCATGCTCGCCGGTCTTAATGGCCAACGTGCGGTCGGGCATGGTCGACTTGGAGAGTACCACCATGTCGATATGTTCCTGATCGCAGGCAGCAGCCGTATGACGCACCACCTGGTCGTAGTAATACGACGTGGCCTCGGCGCCCATGCCGCCGATAACTCCCAGCTTTTCCATCGCCGCCTCCTTGGTGACGCTTGCGCAATTGCGCGTATCATACCCGCGCCCGTCCGATGCAAACCGGGCGGGCGCCGCGCTCATCTACTTGTAATACGTCTTGAACAGCTTAAAGTGACGCAACTTGGTGTGCCACATGCGCAACCAGCGGTTAAAGACAAAGTCGCCCTTCATAAACGAAGGGTCGGCGCCCTTGCCTTCCTTGTCCAGGCGATGTACCTTAGCGCGCAGCTCGGGATCCTTGACGTACTTGTCGACGACGCCCATGGGAACGACCATCCACAGCGCCTCGTCCTGCGCCGTCACAAACTCCGGCTCAAACGGACGGTTGAACACATACTCGTCCACCACATACTTGGCAACGTTAAAGCCGCTGTTGGTAACGTAGTAGTTGCTGCGACCTTGGCGCGTGTTGAAATCGAAGAACTTAAACGAGCCGTCGCGCTCGTCGTACTTAACGTCAAAGTTGGAATAGCCCACAAAGTGAAGGTCCTCGAGCAACTTGCGCACGCCGCCCATGAGCTCGTCATTGGGCTCGGTGATGATACAGGCGTGGTTGCCGACACCGTGAGGCTGATGCTCCTCGAGCAGCACGTGACCCAGGCACATCATGCGGACCTTGCCGTTGCGGTCGGAATAGCTGGTGAGTACGCGCATGTACTCGTCGTTGCCGGGCACGCGATCCTGCAAGATCAGATCGTCGGTGTAGCCGCTGGCATACGAGTCGCGAATGACCTGTTCCAGCTCGGCACGGTCGGCAATCTCATAGGCCTTTTTCTGGCCCTCGAACTCGTGCTGCCACCACATGATGCCGTCGGAAGGCTTCAGGATCATCGGGAACGGGAAGTCAATCTGGTCGAGCACTTCGGCCGGCGCCTCGCCTTGCGCATTGAGCATCTGCGCAGTAAAGGTAAAGGTATGCGGATACGGCACGCCATGCTTCTCGCACAGCTCGTAGAAGATCTCCTTCTTCTGGCACTGCTCGAGCATGCTGTAGGGCGCGTAGGGCGCAACGATGTTATCCGCCAGCTCATCGGCATCCTTTGCCTGAGCCACGAGGGCAACATAGTTATCGCCACAGCCCACAAGGACAATCGTCTTATCGGCATGCGCTTGGGCAATGCCGTTGACGGTCCTGAGCATCACGGGCATGGTATCGATATCCACGTTGGGCGTGTAGTCGATAATCTGGCTGCGGTACGCGGGACCCGTCTGGTACTTGCCAAAGACCAGGCTCTTGACCTGGTACTCCTCGTAGAAGGCGCGCGCCACCGAATAGGCGTTGATGTCGCCACCGAGCAGCACGGGAATGAACTCGCGCTCTGTAAACTGCAATGCCATGGAAACTTCCTATCATGAACTGCCCACACAACGGGCGATCTTTGCGCAACTGATTTATTCTAGCGTGCCAAACCGCCGGCGCCCAAAGCTCCACCGTATCTATGGCAATCGACGTAATCGTCCGGCACGAAGACGGCGCTCACCGTTGTATGACAATGGGCAATGAACCTACCATTGTTGTAGGATTCAGCGTATTGACATCCTCGAACGAAAGGCGCGCACGTGCCCCAAGACCATCCGACCGATAATCCTATCCTCAATGCCACGAAGCGCGAGCTGGCGGAACGCGCACAAACGGCCGTTCCCCTACGCACGGCAAACGATGCCTACGACAGGCCCGCCCGCATCGTCTCAATCAACACGTCGGCGCACAAGGGCACACGCAAGTCGCCCGTCGCGGATGGACACGACACCGTTATCGAACAATTTGGCCTCGCCTCCGACGCACACGCCGGGCATTGGCACCGTCAGGTTTCCTTTTTGGCCGCAGAGTCCATCCAGACGGCGCAGGCCCGCGGACTCGATGTGCGCAAGGGTGGCTTTGGGGAGAACTTCACCACGCAAGGCATCAATCTACTCTCGCTCCCCATGGGCACGCAGCTCAAACTTGGCAGCGAGGTGCTTGTCGAAATCAGCCAAATCGGCAAGGTCTGCCACACACGCTGTGCCATCTACTATCTCGCCGGCGACTGCATCTTTCCCCACGAGGGCGTTTTTGGCGTGGTGTTAAAGGGCGGAGAGGTCCATATCGGCGACGACATCCAGGTGGTCAAGCTCGGCGACGGCACCTGCTCGTTCACCCCTGCCGAGGCCCTCGAAGAGATTGAGCGGGCTCGTCAGGAGGGCACGCTGTAGTTGTAAAACCCCACGTTGAGATAGCTTTTACAGCCCAAAACACCTCTCAAATAGGGCTCCGTAACGTTAAAGTTGAACTCTATGGTTTCTCAACAATTCATCATAACTGCAGGTCAAAGCCAAAGCCTCAAGTTCAACTTGACCCTTTGGAACCTTTAAGGTTCAAGTTGAGGTCGAAAGCAGTAGTAGAATACCGTTCGAACCATAACCTACGATTGATTGCAGAGGGACTGGATGCAGCATTCGAATCATCGCGCCGCAGCGCTCATTGCGTCGAAGCCGGCTCGTATCATCACGAGCGCCGCGCTCGCCGTTGCGCTGACGGCCACGCCGATGCTCTCCCCCGTTGCGGCGTATGCCGCCTCGCAGGCAACGCAGGACCAGCTTTCCGCAGCCCAGCAGAAGATCGAAGCCGCCACGAGCGCCTACAACGATGCCCGCACCAAACTCGATGACCTGCAAAAGCAGATTGACTCCAATGAGGCAAGCATCGAGGAAATCGAGGCTAAGCTTCCCGAGCAGCAGGCCAAGGCAAGCTCCGCCATGCGCGATCTGTACAAGTATCAGAAGGGCACCAACCCCATCGTGAGCTTCCTGGTCAACGCGCAGAGCCTGGGTGAGTTCATCACGACCTGCAAATACACCAACCAGATCACGAGCTCGAGCGTCGACGAGATCGAACAGCTCAATAACATGCAAACCGAACTCGAGCAGAACAAGGCTGAGCTCCAGCAGGCCAAGTCTCAGCTTGAGGCAGAGCAGAAAAACGCCGAGGATGCGTTGGCTCAGGCCCAGCAGCTCCGCAGCGAGGCACAGGCAAAAGCCGAGCAGGAAAATGCCGCCGAGCTTGCCAAGCTTGAGGCCGATAAGGCCGCTGCCGCCGAGAAGCTCTCGGGCGAGGGCGTAAGCGGCAGCAATTCCAGCAGCCAGGCCACCAACACCAACACCACCATCGACACCACGGTGAACAACGCCAATACCGGTAGCTCCGATTACGATTCGTTCATTAATGAGTGGACGAGCCGCATCGACAATTATCTCGCCGGCTCCCCCATGGCAGGCCAGGGCTATAACTTTGCCGTCGCCGCTTGGAATACCGGTGTCGACCCCCGTTGGTCCCCCGCCATCGCCTGCATCGAGAGCACCAAGGGTGCTTATTGCGCCAATTCTTACAACGCCTGGGGCTGGAGTGCCCGCGGCGGCGGTTGGCGCAGCTTTGGCAGCTGGAGCGAGGGCATCTCCGCTCACGTTGCCTATCTGGGCGCCAACTACGGCTCCACCCTTACCCCGGCAGCGGCCAAAAAGTACTGCCCGCCCACGTGGCAGGACTGGTACAACAAAGTCGCCGCTCAGATGAACCGCATCTAAGCGCAACTGCAAAGGGCCCCAATGGGGCCCTTTTCTTTTAGGTAGCGGAGGTATCGACGACGCCGGTCGCATTGGCAACCGCGACTATGACGATCATGCATAGGAGCAGCACACCCAATGCCTTGAGCCAGAGTTTCGCGAGTTTCTTGCCGCGATAGCTGTCGAGCAGTGCGAATCGCCGACGAAGACGGCGCTTATCGAGCAGCGCAAAATGCATAAGCACCATAAGGCCATCGACAAAGAAAAAATACTCGATTATGAGAAGCCACGTCGGGTAGCTTTGGTTTGCTCCCGTGGGGTGAAAGACGGCAAAGTGACTTCCGGCAAAGAACACAAGTAGGGAGAAGCAGACAAGCGTATTCCAAATGCGCCCCAGAGACTCCGGAACGCGAGAGAGCGGACCGCATGCAGCGGAGGCGGCAGGCCTAGGAAGCCCTGCGGGGTTCTGGAGCCCTTGGAGCGTCAACACCGTCTCCGAGGCCGGAGTACGGACAGGCGCAGGTGTAGGAGGCCGCACGGGGCGGCTCAGATCGTATGCCGAGCGCGTCGCCCGTCCCAACGCTTCCGCACTCGCAAAACGCTTGGCCGGGTCGAGCGCCATCGACATGCAGACGGCATCGGCAAGTGGAGTGGGAATGCCACGCGCCTCGCATTGCTCGCGCATGTCGAGCCCTGGTTTAGGGTCGACTCCCGTCAAGCAGAAGAACAACAGGGCGCCAAGTGCGTAGACGTCGCTGCGCACACTCGTCTGCCCAAACCCATACTGCTCGGGCGGCGCATAGGGTCGCGTGCCAAACTTGACGGTGTCGGCATCGACGCCATCGCGCCATACGCGCGCGATCCCCAAGTCGATAATCACCAGCGACGAAAACGTCAGGCCCTCATCGAGCGTACAGTTCGCACCCGTCACGATGATATTCGACGGTTTGAGGTCGCGATGGATCACCGGCGCCGACGTCTCCCCCGCCATTGCAAAACCGGCGCGGAGCTCGCCCACGGCATCGCATAGGGCAGGATACAATTCACGCGCATAATCGGGGGTGGCTCCCAGACGATCCACCAGCACCCCGAGCGTCTCCCCTTCGATGTATTCCATAACCACGTTGAGCTCGTCGCCCACACGACAACAATCGACGATTCTGGGCAGGTGCTCAAAACGCCTGCCTGCCCGCTGGGCGGCAAACAGACGCTCGTATGCCCCGCCGATTTGAGCCGAAGCATCGATGCGTTTACGGACAAAGGGGCCGAGCGAACCACCGCCGGTTCCTTCAAAGTACACGAGTTCGGTTGTTTCAACGGACGAGCGCTTAAGTACACGCTCCACGCGATAGCTGTCGTCGCGATCGAGCGACGCCAGATGTTCGGCAAGCGCTGCGGTCAGCTCGTCATCGGAATATGTTGTGGTCTGAGTATCCATAGCCTCCATCATAGCGCAGGGCGCAGACACCCCATGGCATCCGCGCCCCGTTCGTTTGCATCGTTGTTCGGCAGCTCCGCCGGCTCAGATATCAGCCGCTAACTCACCGTCTCCTCGCCAAAGCGATACAGCTCCTCGTTGACCTTTTGGAGGCTGCACCCGCGATCGATGCAAAAGATGATAATCGCATCACGGCGATCCTTGCAGTTGAGGACGCTTACCCCGGCAGCCGTCAGTGCACGGTTGGCCTCTTTGAGCGTCAGCGCCATCGCAAAGGCAATCTGCAGCACCTTATTGCGACTCGGGTGACGCGCACCGGTAAAGATCTGATAGCCAAAGGTCTCATTGAGATCGGCCATACGAACCACGCGCGAGCGCTCCAAGCCCTTTTCCTGCAGCAGCTGCTTCAGGTAGTCCGAAAGCGACGGGGCGGCAAAGTCGTGCTCTCTGATATAGCCATCGATGTTCGGCGCATCGAGAAGCTCATTGAGCAGCTCCTCGGTCAGCTTTTTATCGGGCATACGACTTCACCTCCCCCAGTGCATGCAACATGCTAGAAACCGCTTACGTCCGAACGCTCCCAGCTAGCAACCTGGTCGGGAGACACCGTACCCAGCGCCTCGAACTTCCAGGAGCCGCCCGCCTTCAGATGATTGGTGTTTGCAAGAGCCGTTCCAACCTGGTTGCCATCGGCATCATACAGAACATACTCAATCTGAATGTAGCTCTTTTCCTTGTCCGTGTTATTGGTCAGCGTGCCCGTGATCTTATAGGCAAACTGATTGGAGGTGTCTTAAGCCTCGTCAGCAATGGTATACGGTTCTTGCGGTTCTTTTTGCTCCTCAGCCTGCTGTGTCGCCTCGGCAGGTTTTGCCGAATCGCTCGCAGACGAATCGGTTGAATTGCCACCCATAGAGCCCACGGCACCGACGATAACCAGCACCACGATGACGCCTAGGACAATCTTGCCGATCGGCTTCTTTCCCTCTTTTGCCATTATGCATCCTTCCTATGATCCGGCTACCGCGCCGGCGCACAGCACATCGTAGGAAGGATTAAACTTGAATTCATTAGCTGAGAGCTAAGGTTGCGGTAAACGGCCAATGCAGTTATCCAAACGCCGAGCAAACGCACTTTGCGCGACCGTCTGCTGGCAGTGCGTCAACCCACCGTTACGGATTCCCCAGTAAAGGCGCTAATCATCAACAGGACAAAGAACACCAGGTAGCTGGCACTCAGCGGGTACGCAATGATCAGGAAGACGACCCAGCCGACAGTGGTTTTACCGTCGGCACGGCGTTGCTCGCGATTGCGGCAAAGCCAAATCGTCACGCCAATGGCCACAATCAGCAACACGAGTGCCGCTGCTGCCAACCCAGCAAGCGCAAACATTACGCCAATGCTCACAGCGATGACCGGAAGCAGCAGCAAACCGCACCCGCATCCACCCGGACTATATACGGCTGATTGCCGACGTCGCCTCATCGTCACTCCATCACAAGCAATCGTTTGTAGACATCGAGACCTTTGAGTAAGATTTCCTCGTCGAAGAGCATGCTATCGGTATGCAGAGCGCTTGTGGCATAAGCGGGGCAGCCATCCGAATCACTCGGGTTGTCTTGGCCCTCTGGCATACCCGTGCCCAGCAGGAAAAACACGCCCGGCAGATGGCGCTGATAGAAGGCAAAGTCCTCGGCAATCAGCAGCGGCTCATCCACGAGCTGTAACTCGGGCAGAGCAGGCGCGATTCGGGCAAACAACTCGGAGTCGTTGTCGACCGGCGGATAGCCCTCGGCAAAGTCAAGATCGTACGTGCAACCCGTTGAAGCACACGCTTCATCGAGCACGCGACGTACGCCCTCGCGCGCACGGTCGAACATGGCGTCCGTAAACACACGCAAGCTACCGGCAACATGGGCCTCCCCCGCCACCGCATTGCAGACGGTGCCCGCCTGCAGCAGGCCGAACTTGCCAATGCAGGGCTCATCGGCACCCAGCTCATCCATCAGTTCGCGCTCGGCAACCAAGAACTTGGCAGCCGCCAGCGCCGCATCGTGCGACTCCTCGACCGGCACACCATAGGTCTTAGCGATGTGGATGCTCGTACCGTGAATATGGATATGCGTCTCGCTCGAACGCGCCAGCAGCGGACCGGAGCAGCTCGCCAACGTGCCGGCGGGCAGATCGGGCCACACGTGGAAGCCGAAGATGCGATCCACCCCATAGCGCTCGAACACACCGCTCTCGCATACCGTCTTGGCACCACCTGTCGTTTCCTCGGCCGGCTGAAACACAAAGAGTACGTTGCGCCTCATGGCGCCCGGCTGCTCGCGAATCGTACGGTCGACATACGTCGCGGCGGCAAGTGCCATGGCCATGTGTCCATCATGTCCGCAAGCGTGCATCTTGCCGGGATGTGTCGAGGCGAACGCTGCCCCTGTTGCCTCGGCAATGGGCAGCGCATCCATATCGGCGCGAATCGCCGTGGCATGCGCGGCACCAACGCCGGCGTCGAAGAAAGCGCAGACGCAGCTGGGGCACGGATGGGTCACCTCGCAAGCGAGCGGTGCCAACACGCCCTCGATATAGGCGATGGTTTGCGGAAGATCGAAGTCGAGCTCCGGAATGCGATGCAAGTCGCGACGATAACGACGGAGTTCTTGGAGCTCGGCCATAAAGGTTCCTTTCATAGGTGCACGTCGGTTGCTATCTATTGTGCCGCAAGATTGCCGCACCCTTATTTCCAGCATATCCCTGCATTTTTTAAACGTTATATACGAATACTCTTGTTTGGTAAAGTGCAACGTGGTAGGGTCTTTACCACTTGATAGAGGCGCGGGCACGAAGAGCCGCGGGCGAGTCGGCAGACTTTGACCCCGCGGGGAGGCGAAACCCGCCGAACTGGGTTTTTCGGGCACGAACGACCTGGTGGGCCTGCGGGAAACACCCGCAGGACTGTCTGCAGCAATGCGGGAGCGCTATCCGGACATTGGGTCCACGCTATGCGGATTCGATGCGCCGATGGCGCCGTCTGGATAGCGAGGTTTACGGGACATGGCACTGACCCCCAACGAGGCGTATGCGGCAAAGCAGCCGTTTGTGGACAAGGAGACGCTCGAGCACATCGTCGAGCAGTTCCCCACGCCGTTTCATCTATACGACGAGGCGGGCATCCGCCGCAACATGCAAGAGGTACGCGACGCCTTTGCATGGAATCCGGGGTTTAAGGAGTACTTTGCCGTCAAGGCCAATCCCAACCCGGCGCTCATCTCCATTCTCAACGAATACGGCTGCGGTTGCGACTGCTCGAGCTATACCGAGCTCATGATTGCCCGCTCGCTGGGCATCACCGGCCACGACATCATGTTCTCGTCCAACGACACGCCGGAGGCCGACTTTGAGCTTGCCGACAAGTTGGGCGCCATCGTCAACTTCGACGACATCAGCCACATTGAGTTTTACGAGCGCGTCGCGGGACCCATCCCCAAGACGGTGAGCTGCCGTTTTAACCCGGGCGGCCTGTTCCAGCTTTCCAACGGCATTATGGACAACCCGGGCGATTCCAAGTACGGTATGACCACCGAGCAGCTCTTTGAGGCATTCCGCACGCTCAAGGCCAAGGGCGCCGAGGACTTTGGCATCCATGCCTTCCTTGCCAGCAACACCGTCACCAACGACTACTATCCCAAGCTCGCGCGCATCCTCTTTGAGCTTGCCGTGCGTCTGGAGCGCGAGACCGGTGCACGTGTCGCCTTTATCAACCTGTCCGGCGGTGTGGGTATCCCCTACCTGCCCGAGCAGCAGGCGAACGACATCCACGCCATCGGCGAGGGTGTACACGCAGCCTACGACGAGATTCTGGTTCCCGCCGGCATGGGCGATGTGGCAATCTGCACCGAGATGGGCCGCTTTATGATGGGCCCCTACGGATGCCTGGTCACCAAGGCCATCCACGAAAAGCAGATCTACAAGGACTATATCGGCGTCGACGCAAGCGCCGTCGATCTCATTCGCCCTGCCATGTATGGCGCCTACCACCACGTTACAGTGATGGGCCAGCCGGGTGGCCCCGACAAAACTGCAGCCCCTGTCACGAACACGTACGACATCACGGGCAACCTGTGTGAGAACAACGACAAGTTCGCCATCGACCGCGAGCTGCCGCAGATCGATATGGGCGACCTGCTCGTGATTCACGATACGGGCGCACATGGCTACTCCATGGGCTACAACTACAACGGGCGCCTGCGCTCTGCCGAGGTATTGCTGCGTCCCGACGGCTCGGCGGATCTTATCCGTCGTGCCGAGCGCCCGGGCGACTACTTTGCCACGCTCGACGTCCTTCCGTGCGGACGCGAGTTGCTGGCCAAATCGCGCGCCGAAAGCGCCCGCCGTCGTGCTCAGGACGAGCGCCTGGCGGTTGCCGCCCAATGGAACAAACGCATCCAGATCGCAGAAGCGAAGGAGAAGAATATGGATGTCCGCAATCTCGAGGGCTCGATCGTCGCCCTCGTCACGCCGTTTAAAAAGGACGGCAGCGTCGACTTTGACGCGCTCGAGCGCCTTATTGATTTCCATCTGCAGAATGGCACCGACGCCATCCTCACCTTGGGCACCACCGGCGAAAGCGCTACGATGACCGATGACGAGGACAACTCCGTTGTCGCCGCCGTGGTCAAGCAGGTCGCAGGCCGTATCCCCGTCATCGCCGGCTCGGGCTCCAACTCCACACAGACGATGCTCACCAAGTCGCTCACCTACCAGGGCCTGGGCGCCGACGGCCTGCTGCTTATCACCCCTTACTACAACAAGTCCAACGAAGAGGGCATCTACCAGCACTTTAAGACCGTGGCCGACGCCGTGGACATCCCCTGCATCCTGTACAACATTCCCGGCCGTTGCGGTTGCGGCATCAGCGAGCGCAATGTCGAGCGCTTGGCCGCGCACCCCAACATCATGGGCATCAAGGAGGCCTCGGGTAACGTCGCCTATGCCGCAAAGATCGCGCACCTGCTGTCCGACGACTTCCGCATGTATTCGGGCGAGGACGCGCTGACCGTACCGCTCATGAGCCTGGGCGCCTCGGGCACCATCAGCGTGTGGGCCGATGTTCAGCCGCAGCTCGTGCACGACATGTGCCGCGCCTACCTGGACGGCGACGTGGAGCGCGCCCGCGACATCCAGATTGCCGGCCAGCCGCTCATCAACGCCCTCTTTAGCGAGGTCAACCCCATCCCCGTCAAGGAAGCACTCGCCCAGATGGGCATGATCGAGGCAAACTACCGCATGCCGCTGTGCCCCATGGCAGACGACACGCGCACCACACTTACCGATGCTCTGAAGGGAGCTGGTCTGCTTGATTAAGACCGTCATTATGGGAACGGGCCGCATGGGCTCGCTCATCCGCACCACCGCCGAGAGCATTGTCGATGCCGCCGGTCAGCCCGTCTTTGATATCGTCGCCCAGATCGGCTTTGATTTGACCGAGCTCGAGAGCGCTCCGGCAGCTGACGTGATCATCGACTTCTCGAACGTCGTGACCTTTGACGCCGTTGTCGCCTATGTCGAGCGCACGGGGGCTGCCCTGGTCTCGGGCACCACGGGATACACGCCCGAGCAGATGGACCGTCTGCGTGAGCTGGGCCAGAACGCCCGCGTCATGCACTCCGGCAACTACTCCATCGGCATCGCAGCCTTGCGCCATCTGGTAGCCCAGGCAACGCGCGAGCTGCCCGGCTTTGATTGCGAGATCGTCGAGACACACCACAACCAAAAGGTCGACGCCCCCAGCGGCACGGCCAAGCTGCTGCTCGATGCCGTCGTCGAAGCCGAGCCTGAGGCCGGATACCATCCCGTCTACGGCCGTGAGGGCATGTGCGGCGCCCGCGACCCCAAGGAGATCGGCATGCACTCGCTGCGCGGCGGTACCGTAGCCGGTGTGCACGAGGTGAGCTTCTTTGGACAGGACGAGGAGGTCACCCTCACGCACCGCGCCACGAGCCGCCAGATCTTCGTCAACGGCGCCCTTGCAGCCGCGCAGAAGCTCGTGACCCGCGAGCCCGGCTTCTACACCTTCGATCAGGTTATGTTCGACTAACCAGTTAATCATCCAAGCAAAGGAGAACCAACACATGAGCAACGCAGCCGAGATGGATGCACAGGAGATTATCAACTACATCGCCACCGCGCCCAAGAAGACGCCCGTCAAGCTGTATGTGCGCGAGAAGCCCGGCATGAAGGTCCAGTGGGGCGATGCGCACGTCTACGGCGGTCGCCGCGGCAAGACCGTCTTTGGCGACTGGGATGAGCTCAAGGCCATCCTCGATGCCAACGCCGACTCTATCGACTACTACGACGTCGAGAACGACTGCCGTAACTCCGCCGTCCCCATGCTCGACCTTAAGGGCATCAACGCCCGCATCGAGCCGGGCGCGATTATCCGCGACCGCGTCGAGATCGGCGACCGCGCCGTCATCATGATGGGCGCCATCATCAACATCGGCTCCGTTATCGGCGAGGGTTCCATGATCGATATGGGCGCCGTGCTGGGCGGCCGCGCCACCGTGGGCAAGAACTGCCACATCGGCGCCGGCACCGTGCTTGCAGGCGTCGTTGAGCCCGCGAGCGCCACGCCCGTCATCATCGAGGACGATGTCATGATCGGCGCCAACGCCGTGGTCCTGGAAGGCGTGCGCGTAGGCAAGGGCGCTGTCGTTGCCGCCGGCGCCGTGTGCGTCGAGGACGTCCCCGCCGGTGCCGTCGTGGCCGGTGTCCCCGCCCGCGTCATCAAGATGCGCGACGAGAAGACCGACAGCAAGACCGGTCTCGAGGAAGGCCTGCGTCAGCTGTAGGGTTACGCGGTTTTTCCAAACCGCGTAACTAGTCGACGCTGCAAACGACCCAGAGCGGCAATCTGACGTTCAATCGTCGGGCATGACCAGAAGGTCAATGCCCTCCTCTTTCACGTCACCTTGCTCGCTCTGGGTCGTTTTCGCTGACGTATGCTCAACCTGTGGGGCAATTCAGCCCTAAACAAGAAGGCCGAGGCCCCAAGGAGCTTCGGCCTTTGCTTTCCCGCTGTAGGCGTAACGCAACTTATCGATTCTCGATGCTGCCGATGTTTTTGAGCTCGATGGAGATGAGGCCGTTGGGTTCGTTGACGAACTCGATGTACTCGGAGTTCGAGCCCATCTCGGCCGGGAAGCTGATTTCGATGCCCGTGTCGGTACGAATCTTATGATTGCGCACGGCCGCGCGCTCGACCTGTTTGCGCTCCACGGGCACGCGCTCGGGCACCTTCTCCTCGGTCAGCGCCGCACGCACGCTCTCCTTAATGACCGGCTCGTCCTCAAAGACCTCGTCGACGATATCCCAAGGCGGCAGCTCCTCGTCGTCCTCAACCTTCTCGGCAACAGCGGCCTTGACCTTGGCGAGCGCCACGGCCGTGTTGGCGCCGTGCTCCTCGGCAACCTCCTCGACCACACGCGTCACGGTGTCGATAACCTCCTTGCCCGACACGCCCGTATCGCACTGCAGCAGGCCGTCAGGGATGAGCATGCGGTCCTCGCCGGCGATCTTGCGCTTCTTGTCCACATAGCCGATCTCCATAGTGCTCGCGCGCACGATGGCGTAGCTCGGCACCTTTTGCGAAGGGTTCGGCAGGATGGCGTAATGGCGCGCGATATCGTTGCGCACCTCGCCCTCCTCGCGACCCACCTCATGCATAAAGGCCTGCTTGGAACCCAACAGCATAACGGCAAACCAGCGAGCGTCCTCGTCATCGTCAAAGTCCGCTACAAGCACGTCGGTGGACTCGGCCTTCTCTGCCTTGGTGAGCTCCGAGGAGATGAACTCCGCAATCTGCTGCGACAGGTCTATGAACTCACGCTCGCCAAAGAAATAACCCTTGAGCTCGCCGCCGAATGCGGAGTTCTCGGCAAACGTGGCGCGTTTGTTATCTGCCGAAGTGCGGGCACGACGCAGATGCGTGGTCACAAAGTTGCGCACGGTGCGGCTCTCGATATCGAGCTCGCGCTGGCTCATAACGTTGACGGCCGAGTCAAAGTCCAGGATATGCAAGATCGCGTGATTGATTTTCATATACGGCATTCCGTTCTAGATCGAATTGAGCACGAATCAGTATAGCGGTCGAGCCCGCCCCACGCGCATCGAAGATTGGTGCATTGGGGTCAGGTTACTTTGCACCAACATGGTGTAGACAAACCTGACCCCAATGAACTAACTGCTAGTGCAGGAGCTCGGACTGCCACGCCTCAAGCTGCTCTGCCAGGTTCTTACCGGCAGCAGGAACATTGAGCTCGGGGCGCTTGGGCAGCAGCGCGCACTTAAGGATCGCCGCGATGGTCTGCGAGATAAAGCGGCGCGTATCCTTGTCGAAGCCCTGAGCAGCCTGAAGCATCACTGGCAGGCTCTCGCGCAGATTCCCTGCGATATCCGCGAACCGTTCGGCGCCCGTGGCTTCAAACACGGAGAACAGCGCATCTACGAAGCGCTCGCGTTCGGCAGGCTCCACTGCAAGCAACATCTCACGAATGGAGCTATCGACGTATCGGGCGCCGGCAGACAGGCGCTCGCAATACACAAAGTCGCAGCCGTCAACGACCCAGCTAAAGGGATTGTGTTGCAGCAGGCTGAATTCGGTGCTCTCGACAATGGCGTAATCCTCCTGCGTCTCGAAAATCATGCCAAAGATCGACGACTGCGGCAGGGTTTTATCGATGCGACCGGACAGGCCCGCAAAGGCGTCGCCACTCAGGAACTCCTCGACAAAGCCGGGGCCATCATGCGAGAAGGCCCTCTCGATTCGGTCACCAGCGGCGTCAGAGCACATCGCCGCGCCATACACCGCCAAGTTGCCGCCTTTGGAATGGCCTCCGCACAAGAACGGTCCATCAATCGCGGCCGCCGCCTCGTCCACGTAGCGCGCCGCAGATTCCTGGGAGGGCACGGGGCACCGGAACGCCATGTTAAAGTCCTCTTTCCAGCCCACGATCGTACTGTCGGTCCCGCGGAAGGAAAGGTAGCTGAATCCTGCCGGAAAGCGGAACGTCATGGCTGCGAACTGCTCCGTCGCCGTCACGTCGTTCACGGCACGATAGCCGCAAACGTGCACACCACGGTAGCGAGGACTTGCCGTCACGGCCTCCAGCAAGGCGCGGCTCCCCTCCGGGTCCCACAGGTCGTCAATCATGTCCCGGTAGCACTCGGCGCGCAGCAGCTCGCGCACGTCCAGTCCCTGCCAGCCGGCAAGCTCCGGCATATCCCCCGGCAAGCGCAAATACGACAGCCATGCAAACACCAGGCTGTCCACCGCGCAAAACGGCCGATCCTCAAACGAATCAAACGCCGTCTGGGCATACGTCAAAAAGTTAGGCGAATCCGACATGGCCCTCCCATCAAAAAAGGCGCCCGGGCCGCGGGGGCTCGGACGCCTTTCATTGTAGCTTGCGACTTAACGCCAGTGCTTAGCAGGAGAAGTCGACGCTGTCGATGATGTCCTTGAGGGCCTTGGCAGAAGCGGTGAGCTCGCCCTGCTCGGACTCGTTCAGCGGCACGGGGACGCGGCAGACAACGCCATCGCGGCCGACGACCGTCGGCATGGAGATGGCCAGATCGGACAGGCCATACTCGCCCACCATGAGCGAGGAGACGGGAAGAACAGTCTGCTCGTCACGCATGACAGCGGTGCAGATACGCTTAACAGCCATGGCAACGCCGTAGTAGGTGGCGTGCTTCTTCTCGATGATGGTGTAGGCGGAGTTCTTGACGTCCTCGGCGATACGCTTCTCGGCAGCCTCGTGCTCCAGATGGCCGTGAAGTTCGCAGAAGGTGCTCAGCGGCACGCCGGCAACCTGGGCGCTGGACCAAGCGACGAACTCGGAGTCGCCGTGCTCGCCCATGACGTAGGCCTGGACATCGCGCGGATCGACCTCGACGTGGGCGCCGAGCATCTGCTGCAGACGACCGGTGTCGAGCACGGTGCCGGAACCGATGACGTGGCCCTCGGGCAGGCCGGACATCTTGATAGCGGCATAGGTCAGAACGTCGACCGGGTTGGAGACGATCAGCAGGATGCCGTCAAAGCCGGACTTCTTAATCTCGGGGATGATGGACTTAAAGATGTTGACGTTCTTGTTGACCAGGTCCAGGCGGGTCTCACCGGGCTTCTGGGCAGCGCCAGCGGTGACGACGATCATAGCGGCGTCGGCGACATCAGAGTAATCGCCGGCGTAGATCTTCATCGGCTCGGCAAACGTCATGCCGTGCGCAATATCCAGGGCCTCGCCCTCGGCGCGGTTCTTGTCCACGTCGATGAGGACCATCTCGGAGAACAGACCGCTCTGCATCAGTGCGAACGCCGAAGACGAACCGACGAAACCGCAGCCGACAATAGCGACCTTCTTCTCGTTAACCATTACAAACTCCCATCTCTCTCCACAAACAAACCGCCCAGGGCGACCCGAGCGGCTTGCCGTAATCCCAATACATCCAATCGGGACTTTGATTATGCTCCTATTCGCAGCCAAAAATCGACCGTTTGCCGAAAATGTTTGCAGAATTCGTAAAATAACTGCACGAAATCGGTTTCGAGCTATTGACTCGCAGAAACGAGTCCCTAATACAGGCCCGCCTCGCGAATAGCCTCAACAGCCAGCGCAATCTGGTCGGGCGGCAGCACCAGCGCCATGCGCACGTGCCCCTCGCCCGAAGGACCAAAGCTCGCACCCGGCGTCACGACGACACCGGCCTTCTCCATGAGCTCCTCGCAAAACGCCATCGAGTCGGTGCGGCCACCGGGAAGCTTGGCCCACACGAACATGGAGCCATGCGCGTTGGGGCGCTCCCAGCCCAAGCCCTCAAGACCGTCGCACAGGGCATCGCGGCGCTCCTGATACTTCAGGCGCTGCGCCTCGACCTCATCGCGCGGACCGTTGAGGCAGGCGATAGCGGCCTTCTGGATCGGGAAGAACATGCCAAAGTCGATCTGGCTGCGCAGCTTAGCGAAGGCCGAGACCACGTCCTCGCGACCGACCAAGAAGCCGATGCGGGCGCCGGTAACGTTGAACGACTTGGAGAGCGAGAAAAACTCCACGCCCACCTCGAGCGCGCCGGGATACTGCAGAAAGCTGCCACCCGGCTCGCCATCGAACACGATGTCCGAGTAGGCGTTGTCGTGGACGACCAACAGGTCGTGCTCGCGGGCGAAGGCGATAATCTCCTCGTAGACCTCGGGCGTGCCCACCGAACCCACCGGGTTGGCGGGCAGCGACACGATCATGTACTTGGCGCGGTCGGCGACCTCGGGGTCGATGCCTGCCACATAGGGCAGGTAATTGTGCTCGGCAACCAGCGGGTAGTACTCGAGCTTGGCGTCGGCGATCTTGGCGCCCGCCTCAAAGACCGGATAGCACGGATCGGGCACCAGAATGGTATCGCCCGGGTCGAGCAGCGCCAGACCCAAGTGGCCCACGCCCTCCTGCGTGCCGTTGCACGACTGCACCATGGACGGCGTAATGCCCGAAACGCCAAAGCGGCGCTCGTAGTAATCGCACACGGCCTGCTTAAGCTCGGGCAGATCGCGCAGGGCATACTTCCACATCTCGGGGTCCTGTGCGGCCTGGGTCAGCGCCTCGACCACGTGGTCGTACGGCTTAAAGTCGGGCGTGCCCACGCTCATGTTGTAAATGGTCTTGCCCTGGGCCTTAAGCGCAAGAAGCTTGTTGTTGAGCGAGGCGAAAACCTCCGCGCCAAAGCGGTCGAGACGCTGTGATGCCTGCATGGTGCCACCTTTCGATACAAAAACGCGGCGCTCCGACAAGAGCGCCGCGCGATACGGGCCATCAGATTGCAAAAGTGTAACGCTTGCATCCCCTGTTTTGGTTCAATTTAGCCAACCTTAGTCAATTGGATTGAGCGCGTCGATCTGCGCAAGCCACAGATGCGAGCTGGCGTCACTCGGCATACGCCAATCGCCGCGCGGGCTGAGCGTCACCGAGCCCACCTTGGGACCATCGGGCAGACAGCTGCGCTTAAACTGCTGGGCAAAGAAGCGACGGTAGAACGTACGCAGCCACGTGTGGACGGTCTTGGCATCGTAGACGCCCTCGAAGCTCTTGAGAGCCATGCGGTAGATCTTGCCCGGCTCAAAGCCAAAACGCAGCAGGTAGTAGAGGAAGTAGTCGTGCAGCTCGTACGGACCCACCAAATCCTCAGTCTTCTGCGCAATTTCGCCGTCGCCCGTGGGCGGCAGAAGCTCGGGGGACACCGGCGTATCGAGGATATCGAGCAAGACCTCGGCAATACGCCCGCCAAAGACATCGGCGGCATAGCGCACCAAGTGACGCACGAGCGTCTTGGGCACGCTCGCATTGACGGCGTACATGCTCATGTGGTCGCCGTTATAGGTAGCCCAGCCGAGCGCCAGCTCCGACAGGTCGCCCGTGCCGATGACAAAACCGCCAGCCTGGTTGGCCAGATCCATCAGAATCTGCGTACGCTCGCGCGCCTGGCTGTTCTCGTAGGTCACGTCTTGGACGGCCGGATCGTGCTCAATGTCCTTGAAGTGCTGCTCCACAGCCGCGTGGATCGAAACCTCGCGGAAGCTCACACCTAGGTCGCGGGCAAGCGACTCGGCATTCGACTTGGTACGATGCGTCGTGCCAAAGCCGGGCATGGAAACCGCCGTGATACCCGTGCGCGGCAGCCCCAGTGCATCGAAGGCACGCACGGTCACAAGCAGCGCCAACGTGGAGTCCAGGCCGCCTGAAAGACCGATGACAGCCGCCTTGGTACCCGTATGGGCAAGACGGGTCTTGAGGCCCGCGGTCTGCAGGTCGAGGATGGTCTCGCAACGCTCGGCCAGGTCACCATGGTCGGCCGGAACAAAGGGCGCGCGGGGGAAAACGCGGTCGATGTCGCAGGCGTCGCGCAGGACGGGAGCCTCGGAGAGCGTGCCCTCAAAAGAAAACTCAACGGTCGTGGCCTCCGGCGCATCGTCCGCGCGCGCCCACGTCGTCGAGCGGCGGCGCTCGGCAACCAGGCGGTCAAGATCAACATCGGCGATGGCCATGTCGCAGGTAAGCAGCTTGGTCGCGGCGAGCTTGGAGCCGTTTTCGTAGACGAGGTTCTCGCCCGCAAAGACCATATCGGTCGTGGACTCGCCCTCGCTCGCATCCGCGTAGGCATAGGCGCAGTACAGGCGCGCACTTTGGTTAGAGATAAGGCTGCGGCGGTAATCTGCCTTACCGATGATTTCGTCAGAGGCCGACGGGTTGAGAATCACCGTCGCACCGGCAAGCGCCATCTCGGTCGAAGGGGGCGCCGGCACCCACAGGTCCTCACAGACCTCAGCGCCCAGCACCAGGTCCTCGGCGCCCTCATCACAGCAACGGTAGACAAGCCCCGAACCCAGCGGAACCGGACCCTGACCGGCAAAATCAACCCACACAGGATCTGCGGGAGCCGAAGCAAACCAGCGACGCTCGTAGAACTCGCCATAGTTGGGCAGATACTTCTTGGCCGTGAGGCCCAAAAGCTCGCCCGCGCAACACACGGCGGCGCAGTTGTAGATGTTCTCGGCCGCCGCCACGGGAAGACCGATGGTAAAAACAATCGGGAGCTCACGAGTCTCATCGAGAATATGCACCAGAGCAGCCTCACAGGCATGCAGCAGCGTGCGATTATGGAACAGGTCGGCCGCGGTATAGCCGGTCAGGTTAAGCTCGGGCAGCACCAGCGCGCGAACGCCGCGCTCGGTAGCCTCGCGAACAGCCGTCAGCGCAACCTCGGCATTGCCCTCGACATCGGCCACGCGAATCCGCGGCGACGCCGCCGCCACACGCAAAAAGCCATCAGACTGAGAAAGGTGAAGATTCATAAGAATGCTCCTGTGCGTAGACGCCATTCACAACAATTAGCAAGCCCTATTGTAGTTCAACCGCCGGGTGTAACCGCATCCCACCAACTTGGTGAGCTATTGATGAGTTGATGATATCTGTTAAATGTCACGTACGATTCACATCTGGTGGGTACCCTGATGGCTGCATGAAACGAAGCAGATTAACACCGGGAGGGCCCCGTATGACAACCAAGTACACCGACGCGCCGCGCACGCGCGTCATGACACCGGCCGCGCTCAACAACGGCGTTCACGAAAACCATTCCATCGGACAGACCATGGCCATCGCGCCCAAAAAGGGCTTGTTCGACGACATCTCCATTCCTCAGATCATCGCCGGCGCCGCAGCAGCCGCAACGAGCGTCGCGCTTGCTTCCAAGATCGGTATCGCCGGATCGGTGATCGGCGCCGCCGTGAGCTCGGTTATCACCGTTGTGTCCTCGCAGGTCTACCGCCACTTTATCTCTGCCAGCGCCAAAGCCCTCAAAGGCACGCACGCCGCCGCCGACTACCCCGCCGGCGCCTATGAGCCCGTTGAGTTTGATGCCGAGGAGCACCTGGGTGGCGCCGCGACTACGCAGGAGATGCGCCAGATTGCGGGGCGCGCGACCACGGCGCGCGTTGCTCCCAACAGCCTGCGCGCCAAGGCGGCGGCAGAGCGCAGCCAGACGCAAAAGAAGGTCATCATCTTCTCCGTCGCGATTGCGATCGTTGCGGTAATCGCCTGCGCCGGCGCCATTCTTATCACCACTGCCGGCGAGGGTTTGGGCGCGCGCCCCGAGCCAATCCTTTCGTCGCGCACGACCGAGCACGACGCGGATAGCTCCGGTCAATCGCAAAGCCAGCAGGACGACTCGCAGGGCACCTCCGCATCCACTGACTCGTCCTCGAACACCCCCGATCAATCGCAGGACGTCGATTCCTCTGTGAACAACAGCGGCACGCAATCCGGCACGACTGACTCAAGCCAAACGACTGACGGCTCTCAACCGAGCGCGGGCGACCAGACAAGCGGCAATACATCGGGCACGGGATCTACCGACAACAGCAACACCAACAGCTCGAGCGGAACCGCGTCCGGCACGGCATCTGACAGCTCGAGCCAAGACACGGCATCCGGCAATTAAGCACGTTTGCCTCTCATAGATAACCGACCTGCATAACGGGCGCGAACCGGCAACGGTCGCGCCCGTTTGCCTTGGGCGCCGAGGTGGCACGCCCCGTGCGATGGTAAGATGCTTTGGTGTGTAAAGAGGAGATTTGCCATGAGCAAGACAATAGTTAGGCCCACGCTTTCGTTGGGCAACCACATCTACCTGTATCGCCTGTTGCGCGATGCAATTGGATGTGGCAAGCAAACGTTTATGACCCAAGTTGAAGAGGCGCTCGCCGCGGGCGACATGACCGCATGCGACCTAGGCTTTGAATCCACCCGCGAGCTGCTCGAGGAACTTGACGATTGCATTAAGCTGACCGTCTTTAAGGGCGGCCGCCTGTATGCCACCGTCATCGCCAACGAGGCCTGGGATGCCGCCCTTGCCAAGGGTGAAGACAAGCCCAAGGCTACCAAGGGTGCCAAGCAGTCCTACAAGAAGAAGAAACGCGGCGAGAAGGACCTCAAGGCTGTGCGCCCCAAGCACGTCAAGCGTCCCGAGTCTGAGTCTGCTGTTGAGGTTGAGGCCGCGCCGGAGCCCGAGGTAGAGGTCGAAGTCGTTGTTGAGGCGGCCGAAATCGAAACCGAAATTGCCGCCACGGCCGATTCCGAAGTTACGTCCGAGCAGGAAGTCACCGCGGAAGCCGGCGAGGCTCCCGAGTCGGAAACCGAAGAGGCCGCCGGCCAGCCCGAGACGCCTGCGTTCCAAAATAGCGATATCTTTGGCGACGATGCCAAGGATGGACAAACCGACGAGCCCGCAGAACAGGACGCCCCCGCAGCAACACCGGAGCCCGAGGCACCCCAGCCCGCCATCTCGCTCACGGTGGTCTACGACCCCGAAAACGCCAACGCCGGCATCACCACCATGGCATCGACACCCGTCGAGGCAAAGCCGAGCGTCGAGAACG
>JAIIWC010000094.1 GCA_022745215.1 Collinsella sp.
CTCGACCAATGAAACGCCCCCGTTCTGCTCCTTCGGAGCTACGAACGGGGGCGTTTCTGGTCTGCGGAATGTTTTCAGGGGTTAGCCCGTACGGCCTTCGGGCGAGTGCGTACGCTACTCAGCCATCTGAGCCTGGACGGCGGTGATGGCCACGACACCCACGATGTCGTCGGCAGAGCAGCCGCGCGAAAGGTCGTTGACCGGCTTGGCGATGCCCTGCAGGATGGGGCCGTAGGCGTCAGCACCGGCGAAGCGCTGGACCAGCTTGTAGCCGATGTTGCCGGCCTCGAGGTCGGGGAACACGAGCACGTTGGCCTTGCCGGCAACGGAGGAGCCGGGAGCCTTGAGCTGGGCGACGGTGGGGACGATGGCGGCGTCGAGCTGCAGGTCGCCGTCGATGGCGAGCTCGGGAGCCTTCTCCTTGCAGAACTTCACGGCCTCCTGGACCTTCTTGGCGACCTCGCCGCCGGCGGAGCCCATGGTGGAGTAGGAGAGCATGGCCACGTGCGGCTCAACGTTGCCCATGAAGGTGGACCAAGAGTGAGCGGAGGCGATGGCGATCTCGGAGAGCTCGTCGGAGGACGGGTTGATGTTGAGGCCGCAGTCGGCGAAGATCAGCGTGCCGTCGGTGCCGAACTGCGGGGTGTCGGTGCACATCACGAAGAAGGCCGAGACCAGCTTGGTGCCCGGGGCGGTCTTGAGGATCTGAAGCGCGGGGCGCAGGGTGTCGGCGGTGGAGTGGCAGGCGCCGGAGACCAGGCCGTCGGCGTCGCCCATCTTGACCATCATGGTGCCAAAGTAGGTGGCGTCCATCACCTGGGCGCGAGCCTGCTCGATGGTGACGCCCTTCTTGGCGCGGAGCTCGGCAAACTTCTGCGCGTACTCCTCGTGCTTTTCGGCATTGCGCGGGTCGATGACGGTGGCGCCGGGAACGTTGATCTCGTCGGGGTTGCCCAGGATGACGATCTTTGCCAGGCCCTCCTCGATGATCTTGGTGGCCGCGACGATGGTGCGCGGATCTTCGCCCTCGGGCAGGACGATCGTCTTAAGGTCGGCCTTGGCGGCAGACTTCATACGGTTAAGGAAATCGCTCATGTTACTCCTTACAAGCGTTTCGCTAAGCTCCAGGCGCCCGGCTGTTCACGAATAAACCCGCTGCTAGCGGGTTTACCTTACGTTAATGTTCGCCGCGGTGCTTGAGCTTTCCTTGTGTGGCAAGCTCATTATAGGACGCATTAGCGCTATAATCGCTCTGATAAATGTGTCTCGAAGAATGTTCGAGAAAAGCCCAGCTAACGAGCCCGTGGCTTTTGACAAGGAGTATCGATGCAGATTACCTCAGGCCTGCCTGAAGGCTTTAACGCCGGCGCGTACGACATGATTGTCGTCGGTGCTGGATATGCCGGTGCCGTTTGTGCCCGCCGTCTCGCCGAGACCATCGGCTATCGTGTTGCCGTTTTGGAGCGCCGTAGCCACATTGCGGGCAATGCCTATGACTGCACTGACGAGGCCGGAATCCTGATCCACGAGTACGGTCCGCATATCTATCACACCTTTAACGAGCGCGTGCACAATTTCCTGTCGCGCTTTACCAAGTGGACGGATTATCAGCACAAGGTGCTCGCCAACATCAACGGTACCCTTATGCCCGTGCCCTTCAACCATGCGAGTCTCAAGCTCGCCTTTGGTGACGAGCGCGGCGAGGAGCTGTATCAGAAGCTCGTGGAGACCTTTGGCAAGGATGTCAAGGTGCCCATTATGGAGCTGCGTAAGAAGAACGACCCCGACTTGGCCGAGGTCGCCGATTACGTCTACGAGAACGTCTTTTTGCATTACACCATGAAGCAGTGGGGCCAGACGCCCGATCAGATCGATCCCTCGATCACCGGCCGCGTTCCCGTCTTTGTGGGCGATGATGACCGCTACTTCCCGCAAGCCCCCTTCCAGGGCATGCCGCAGGAGGGCTACACGGCGCTCTTTGAGCACATGCTCGACCACGACCTGATCGACGTGTTCTGCGACGTGGACGCCCGCGATCTCTTTGAGATCGACGAGACCACCGTCAAGATCGACGGCAAGGTCTATGGTGGCGAGATCGTCTACACCGGTCCGCTCGACGAGCTGTTCAATCTCGACCTGGGCGCCCTGCCGTACCGTACGCTCGACATGAAGTTCGAGACGCTCGATATGGATCAGTTCCAGCCCGTGGGCACCGTCAACTACACCACGAGCGAGGATTACACGCGCATCACCGAGTTCAAGAATATGACTGGCCAGGTCCTGCCCGGCAAGACCACCATCATGAAGGAATACTCCAAGGCCTATACGCCCGGCTCGGGTGAGACGCCGTACTACGCCATTCTTGAGCCCGAGAACCGTGAGCTCTATGAGCGCTATCTTGAGCGCGTCCAGAACCTGACGAACTTCCACCCGGTGGGTCGTCTGGCCGAGTATCGTTACTACGATATGGACGCTGTGACCAATTCCGCCCTCGATCTTTCGGATGAGATTATCGCCTGCCATGCATAAAGTCATAACATTCGGTATTCCCTCGTATAACGCCGCCAAGGACATGGACCATTGCATCACCTCCATCTTGGAGGGGAGCAATTACGCCACCGATATCGAGATTATCGTGGTGGACGACGGCTCCAAGGACGAGACGGCCGCCAAGGCCGACGAGTGGGAGGCCCGTTATCCTGGAATCATCCGCGCGGTGCACCAGGAGAATGGCGGTCACGGTATTGCCGTCCTTTCGGGTCTGCGCGAGGCGCAGGGCACCTACTACAAGGTTGTCGACTCGGACGACTGGCTTGACGGCGCTGCCCTTTCGACCATGCTGTCGATTCTGCGTGGCTTTGAGGAGCGCGACCAGCGCGTTGACCTGTTTATCTCGAACTACGTGTACGAGAAGGTTTACGAGGGCACGCATACCGCTATTGGCTACAAATTTGCCCTGCCGCGCAAAAAGATCTTTTCCTGGGATCAGATCGGTCATTTCCGCCTGGACCAGAACCTACTCATGCACAGCCTGTGCTATCGCACGGATGTGCTGCGCGAGTCCAACCTTCCAATGCCGCCGCACACGTTCTATGTGGACAACATCTACGCCTACGTGCCGCTGCCGCGTTGCAAGACCATGTACTACGCCGACATCGACCTCTACCGCTACTTTATCGGTCGCGAAGGCCAGAGCGTCAACGAGGCAACGATGGTCAAGCGTCTGGACCAGCAGTTCCGTGTTACACGTATCATGATGGAGTCGTACCACCTGTACAGCGATGTTGAGTCGTCGCGCCTGCGTTCGTACATGATGGGCTACTTCACCATGATGATGGCGATCTGCTCGGTGCTCACCAAGCTTTCCGAGGAAGATTGCGCCGACGAGCGCCTAAAGACGCTGTGGAATGATTTGAAGGCCTACGACGAGCGCATGTATCGTCGTGCCCGCTACGGCGTGGTCGGGTTCTTCACCAATCTGCGTGGACGGGCCGGAGACAAAACCACACTCGGCCTATACCGTCTTGCCTCAAAGATCTTCAAATTCAACTAGCTGCTGAGTAATCGCTGCTGATAGGTTGACTGGGCCCCTTGGCCTTTAGTTTGCTACTGCGAACAGTCCTGCTCGCACGGAAAGCACATTAAGTGCTTTCCGGCTCGTGCGGAACTTGTATCGAACTAAAGGCCAAGGGGCCTCTGCTATAAGAATCGATTGTCAGTTTATTTGAATTTGAAGATCTTCGACGCGCGGTACACAGGGGCCTGGGCTGAAAAGAATTAAGTTGGTAGTCGGTCGGAGGCGGGCGGGCATTACGTTTGTCGCGAGTTCCGCATGCAAAGAAGGCCACTTAATGTGGCCTTCGTCTTGCATAGGACTGT
>JAIIWC010000095.1 GCA_022745215.1 Collinsella sp.
CACGGCGACCGTGAGTTCGGTTACATCGTCTCCCGCCTCGGCATCAAGCGCAAGGTTGTCGTCGGCCACTACACCGATCCTGAGGTCGTCGAGAAGGTCGGCACCTGGGCCCGCGCCTGCGCCGGCTGGGATGCCTCCAACAACATGAAGGTCATGCGCTGGGGCGACAACATGCGTAACGTCGCCGTCACCGAGGGCGACAAGACCGAGGCCGAGCGCGTGTTCGGCGCCTCCATCAACACTTGGGCCGTCAACGAGCTCGTCGCTGCGTACGACGCCGTCAAGGACGACCAGGTCAAGGAGATCATCGAGGACTACAAGGCCAAGTACGACGTCGACCCGGCTCTGCTGGACGCCAAGTACGACTCCCTGTTCATCGCCGCCAAGGAAGAGGCCGCGATGGTCAACATGATGCGCGCCAACGGCTGCACCGCCGGCGTCGACAATTTCGAGGACCTCGGCGCTCTGCCACAGCTGCCGGGCGTTGGCCCACAGCGCTTCCCGTCCGAGTACGGCTGGGGCTTTTCCGCTGAAGGCGACTGGAAGACCGCCGTCCTCGTGCGCATCGGCGCCGTCATGGGCTACGGCCTTGAGGGTGGCGCCTCCCTCATGGAGGACTACTCCTACAACTTCACCGAGGGCGACGAGCTCGACATGGGCTCCCACATGCTCGAGGTTTCCCCGTCCATCGGCACCATCGCCAAGCCGAAGCTGGAGATCCACCCGCTGGGCATCGGCGGCAAGGCCGACCCGGTCCGCCTGGTCTTCTCCGGCAAGCCCACCAAGGACGCCGTCGTGGTCTCCATGTCCGACGTTCGCGAACGCTTCCGCCTGCTCATGGACGTCGTCGACGTCGTTGAGCCGCAGGGCTCCCTCAAGGAGCTTCCGTGCGCCCGCGCCGTCTGGGAGCCGAAGCCGAGCCTGAAGACCGCTGTTGAGTGCTGGATCACCGCCGGTGGTTCTCACCACACCTGCATGACCACCTCCGTCGGTCGTGAGGCTTGGGAAGACTTCGCCCGCATCGCCGGTGTTGAGCTCGCCGTCATCGACGAGAACACCACCGCTCGCCAGTTCGAGAAGGAACTGGAGCTGTCCGAGATGTACCACCGTCTCAACAACCAGCACTGATTGGCGGAGCGTATACCGCCTTTCCTCAGGTTCGACGTACCTTCGTACGCCCCTCGCCTTCGGACGGCGGTCTCCGCACGCGCCAATCAGCGCTGGCAAGCCAGCACCGATGACTAAATCAGTCTGCTGACTGCTACCGCTGAAAAAGGGCTGTTCCGGGAAACCGGAGCAGCCCCTTTTGCTGTTATCGGCAACTCCCCACAAACGCATCAAAAATCGCCTGCGAGCGTGGATCTACCTTGTAGAGAAACTCGGGATGCCACTGCACGGCCCACAGGAAGTGGCTTGCCGGCCGGTACAGGGCCTCGATCACGCCATCGGGCGCGACGGCCATGACTTCGAGACCGGGTGCCACATCACGAACCGCCTGATGGTGATAGCTATTCACCGCAATCTCAGTCTGCCCCGAGAACAATGAAGCCAGGGGAGTGCCGGGCACCAAGGAAACGTTATGTCCGAACGCATCGTACGGCGGATTCATATGGTGTTCGATATCGCTCGGATGCTGGCTTGGCAGATCCTGCCACAACGTGCCGCGCAGCGCTGCATTGATGAACTGAATGCCACGGCAGATGCCCAGAATCGGCTTGTCCCAAGCCATTACAGCTGGCAGCAGAATCGACTCCATGCGGTCGCGCTCAGGAGAGAGCACCTCGCTACGGCCGGTGGCGGAGGCCGCTGCACCAACCATCGGTCCCACATCCGGCCCGCCCGTAAACAGAAACGCGTCAAACCGTTCGGCACATTGCGCAAGAATGTCGGCGTCATCGGTCAGCGGCAACATGATGGGCGTACCGCCGGCCCGCATTATCGCCTCCATATATCCGGGCAGCATCCACAGACTATCGCGCCCGTAATCCATCAGCGGAGTCACCGCAATGAGCGGTCGATTCGTAGTCATGCCTGCCTCTTTTCGCCCAAGTGTCGCTTTCGTCGTTCTGCCGCAAATCGCTTGATCCAGTGGCCAATAATGCCGTCACTGTACCGAACCAATGTAACCGGTCGGCCAACATTATTTCGTCAGCCAGTCGCGACGAGATCGCACAATGTGCCAATGATGGGGGGTTCGGTGCGACCTTGTCAATGTTCGGGCCATTGCACGTTCGGCGGGGAAAGCATGCCCCTGTCCGCGCATCGTGATGAACGAGTAAGGTTGACGGGGAGGGAGAATCACATGAACCAGGCATGCGTACGCAACGACACCATCGACGCGGGCAACCATCATGGCCGACCGCAATACCGGGCGTTCCTGCGATTTCTGACATCGCAGGAACGCAACGTCATTTGGCTGTTGCTGGCCGTCGCTTTTCTTCCGGTGGACGGCACCACGCTTGGCCTGTACGCGCCGTTCTGGTCGCCAATCAGTCCGGCGCTATTCGCCGTGTACTGCCTATGCAATTGGCGGCAACTGCGCATCGCAGCCAACCGGTACCTGCCAATGTTCCTCCTACCGGTGGTCTGTATAATCCTGTCCATCCCGGGATGGCTGAAGTTCGGCATCCACCTCAACGCCGCGTTCATGAGCATCACCGGATTGCTGGGCGTGCTCGCCACTTTGGGTGCGATCGCCCTTGCGTTCGACATCAAACGCATTCCGTGGCGTACGCCATTGCGGATTCTCATCGCATCATACTGGGTTTCCTTCGGAGTGGGCGTCGTGCAATGGCTGTCCATCCGTCTGCGCGCCAAACCGTTGACCGACTATTTCTCGCACCTCATGTACCGGCAATACATCAGCGACAACTCGGTGTGGGGCGGCGGCCGTCCGCAGTTCCTGTTCGCCGAGCCCAGCTATATCGGCATGCACCTGTTCGGCATACTGCTTCCGCTCATGTGGCTCATGCGCGGGCGCGACCGCATCTACGCCAAACGGCTGCGTGACCTCATCGTCACGTATGCCGTCGGCGCGGTGCTCATGCAAGCCGGCACCAGAATCGTCATCGATTCCGTCGTGGCGTTGCTGATCGCCCTTGTGGCGCGCACCGATTGGCATGACGGCGCACGCCGCGTCCGGGGCATGCTGCAGATTCTCGGCGCATGCGCACTGGGCCTGCTGGGTGTGCTGGCGGATTCCAGACTCTCCGCCATCGCGGAGAACGGGGCCGAGGGAGACGGCTCGTTCTTCGCGCGGATCTACCAAAGCCTCGATCCGATATGCGGATTGCTCACCCATCCGTGGACGCTGCTCACCGGTTATGGCGCGGGCAACATCATCAATGCGGTGTGGGCCGGCACGGCCAAAGCCGGATGGCTGCTGGACGGTCTTGGTATGAACGGCGGCGCGGCCACGGGATTCGCGGCCGGCGTGAACGCGGACACGGTGTGGACGATGTGCGCGTATACCAGCGTCATCGCCGAATACGGGCTGATCGGGCTGGCCATGCTGGTCGGAGCCTCGATGGTCTGCATGACGCGCGGGAGGACGGTATGCCGTGGAGGTGCGGATGGCGCATCGTCCGACGGGCTGGCGCACGGTGTTTGTGTCACCGACGTTGCCGACGTTACTGATGTTGCTGGGGGCAATAGTGGTGATGGCGTTGCCGACGCGGGTTCGGGCGAATCCGGCGTCTGGCACAAGACCGTCATCTGCTGGCTCGTCCTGGTCGCATACCTGTACATCCAATGCGAGAACTATGCGTTCGCCGCTCTGCCGCTCCTCGTGTTCGCCGCCTCGAAGGTGAGGCGCGAGCGCTGATTCCTCTCGGGCCGACGCATCGACGCGGCCCGAGATGGACCAAAATCCAGAA
>JAIIWC010000096.1 GCA_022745215.1 Collinsella sp.
ACGTCCTCGTCATAGGTAATGCCAAGGTCGCCACGGGCCTTGTTCTTCTCGATGTGGTTCGCGTTAATGGCGATGATGACCTCAACGTCGTCGGCGATGCTCTTGAGCATGCGGAACTTGCTATCCGGCTCAAAACCCGGCAGCACGCGGCTCGCATGATAGTCGTCAAACAGTTTGCCGCCAAACTCCAAATACAGTTTGCCGCCAAACTGTGAGATGCGCTCCTTAATGTGAGCGGCCTGCAGCTCGATATACTTCGCGTTGTCGAAACCCTGGCGCATATATGGCTCCCGTCCCGTTTCGTAAATTAAGTTCCTACGCGATTATAACGGAGCAGACCATCCCCGATACCCAGACCATCAACAGGCACCAACCAAACACGCCATCGATAAGTTGCGGTGGAATAGTTCCCGTTTAACCCCTCAAGACGGCCAAACGGGAACTATTCCACCGCAACTTCCCCTTTTTGGTTCAAACAAACCTGGCCTTTGTATCAATAATGGAAACGTCGCAGGTGGAGCATAAGTCAGCGAAAGCCCGCCAGAGTAGGCAAAGCGCCCTCTGCACCAACAATGGAAAGCGCCGCAGGCAGAGGACGGACAGCGAGCGCCGTCCAGAACGTACAAGTTGGCATGAAAAAGGCGAGGCATAGACCTTTTGGTCATGCCTTGCCTTTTGAATGACAAATTGTCGTCCTGGGCGGCGCGCAGCGTCGACTGGTTGCGCGGTTCGTAGAACCGCGCAACATAAGTGCGCCCCCTCCCGCGCACGGAACGGGAGGGGGCTAAAGGTAGGAGTCTACCGGTGGGTTGACCCCACCGGACAGACGATGACCAGGTGATCCTTTACAGGATCGTCAAGGTTTCCGTGGGGTACCCGTTGGGTACTTAGAGCATCACGCAGGCGATGGTCAGGATAACGGCGCAGACGACGGAGAGAGCGACGATAAGCTTAAGAGCAAACTTGAGCCAGGTCGTCCACTCGATCTTGGCCAGGGCGAGACCGCCCATGATGGCGCCGGAGGTCGGGGTGAACAGGTTCACGACACCGATGGCGGCGGAGAAGATCATGACCATGACCTCGGGCGAGAAGCCGAGCTTGACAGCCAGCGGTCCCATGATGGGCATGGAGACAGTGGCCATACCGGAGGTCGAGGGGATCAGGAAGGACAGGCCGAAGTAGACCAGGAAGCTCATGGGAGCGAAGATCACGCCGGACAGGCCAGCCAGAGCGTTGGCGGCAGCGTCGAGGACGTAGACGTCGAGGCCGGTGCTAGCCATGAGGACGGAGATACCACGGGCGAGGGCGATGACGAGAACAACGGACATCATGTCGGCAGCGCCGGTGATGAAGGTGTTAACGATCTGCTTCTCGGACAGGCCACCGATGATACCGATCAGGATAGCCATGAGGAAGAACCAGGTGGAAGCCTCGTCGAAGTACCACTGGCCAATGGGCAGGCCGGTGATCAGGGCAGACCAGCCCTGGACGACGGCGTTACCGTCGGCGTCGTAGACAGCGCCGGCGTCGAAGAAGTTGGCGACGCCCTCGTTGAGGTCAGCCAGCGGGATGAAGCCGACGATCATGACGACGAAGGTGAATGCGAAGGCGATCAGAACACCCTTCTGACGACCGGTGAGCTTGACCTCCTTGTTAACCTCGGAAGCAGCCTTGCCATGAGCCTCTTCGGCGTCCTTAAGCTCCTGCATCGATAGGATGGTGGAACCCTTGTCAGCCTTGACCTTCTTGGCATAGCTCATCACGAAGACGATCGACATAGCGGTGGTGACAATCCACAGGACGGCGCCGAGGCCGATGATGATGGACTGGTTCACAGCGATGTCAACGCCGGTCAGAGCGTCGACGGCCGCGCCGACGGCGAACGGGTTAACCGTGGAGCCGAGGCAGCCGCAGCCAGCGCCGAGCAGGACGGTAGCGGCGCCGACCATGGGGTCGAAGCCAGCGGCCATCATGGTAGCGGCGAGCAGGGCATAGAAGGGAACGGTCTCCTCGCACATACCATAGGTGGTACCACCGAGGGAGAAGATGAGCATAAGGACAGGAATGAGCATAATCTCGTTGCCCTTAAGCTTCTGTACCAGAACGGCGATGCCGTTGTCCAGGGCGCCGGTCTCGGTCATCATGCCGAGGAAGCCGCCCAGGATCATAACGAAGAGACAGACGGGCAGAGCGTCAGCGAAGCCCTTAACCGGGGCGGTGCAGAAATCGCTCAAGCGGGCAGCGGTAACCTCGCCGCCGGACGTGCCGGAGACGATAACGGTAACAATCGCAACAATTGCCAGCAGAGCAAGAAGAATGGTGAACGATGAAGGCATACCGCGCTTTTTCTTAGCGGTCTCAGTCATGGTTCTCATCCCCCCTTCATAAATCATTTAACTACTCTCGCGCGAAGCGGATCTTCCGTGCCGTGCCCACCGCCCGGCGCGAGATATTTACCAGACAAAACCGCTCGGGATGTGCAGCAATACACCCCGAGCG
Source organism: Collinsella sp. (assembly GCA_022745215.1). GTDB lineage: Bacteria > Actinomycetota > Coriobacteriia > Coriobacteriales > Coriobacteriaceae > Collinsella. The sequence goes on from JAIIWC010000096.1 coordinate 2,500, forward strand.
AGATGCTAGATGCTCTTACTTGAGCGTGGCGTACATGACAGCCTTGATGGTGTGCATGCGGTTCTCGGCCTCGTCAAAGACCTTGGAAGCGGGGCTCTCGAAGACCTCGTCGGTGACCTCCTGCTCGGTGATGCCGAACTGCTCGCACTTCTCGGCGCCAATGGTGGTGTTGGTGTCGTGGAAGCTGGGCAGGCAGTGCAGGAAGATGGCACCCGGGTTGGCCATAGCCATGACCTCGGAGGTGACACGATACGGGGTGAGCTGAGCGATGCGCTCGGCCCAGACCTCGTCGGGCTCGCCCATGGAGACCCACACGTCGGTGTAGAGAACGTCAGCGCCGGTGACGCCGTCCTTGACGTCGGTGGTCAGCTTAATGGTGCAGCCGTTGGCCTCGGCGATGGGCTTGCAGGCCTCGATGACGTCGTCAGCGGGCATGCACTCCTCGGGGCCGCAGGCCACGAAGTTCATGCCGAGCTTGGAGCAGACGACCATGAGGGAGCGAGCGACGTTGTTCTTGCAGTCGCCCATGAAGACGAGGGTCTTGCCCTTGATGTCGTAGTTGAAGTTCTCCTGGACGGTCAGGATGTCGGCAAGCATCTGGGTGGGGTGCCACTCAGTGGTCAGGCCGTTCCAGACGGGCACGCCGGACTTAGCAGCGAGCTCCTCGACGTCGTCCTGGGCAAAGCCGCGGAACTCGATGCCATCATACATGCGGCCGAGAACGCGAGCGGTGTCCTCGATGGACTCCTTCTTGCCCATCTGCGACGAACCGGGATCGAGGTAGGTGACGCCCATGCCCAGATCCATGCCGCCGACCTCGAAGGCGCAGCGGGTACGGGTGGAAGTCTTCTGGAAGAGCAGGACGATGTTCTTGCCCTCGAGATAGCGGTGCGGAACGCCAGCGCGCTTCATGTCCTTGAAGTTCTTAGAGAGCTTGAGCAGGTACTCGATCTCCTCGGTGGTGAGGTCGAGGAGCTTGAGGAAGCTACGGCCGGAGAGGTTAACACCCATGGTTCGTTTCCTTTCGAAGAAATGAATTACTAAAAAGTAGTAGTGCCCGTTTGACGGGCGAAACCGGTGCGGTTGTAGGGGGACCGCACCGGAAACGTTAAAGACTTAGAGGTCCTCACGCCAGAAGGGCATGCTCATGCAGCGCGGGCCGCCGCGGCCGCGGGAGAGCTCGGCGGAGGGCACGACGAGAAGGTCCAGGCCCTCCTTGTACAGCACG
>JAIIWC010000029.1 GCA_022745215.1 Collinsella sp.
ACGAGATAGTCGAGAAGCGCGGTCTCAAGAAGGAGTAACATCGGGACTTGCAGCGACGGACCTCAGGACGCTCTTACACCACGTCTGCGCGCGCGACCCCTACAACCCCCTAAAGCAGCCAACCTGACTTGTTTAAGGTGTATTGGAGCCAATTTTAATGAACATACTATAGGTTATGTTCATTATCTTCTTGGCCGTAAATGTCATCAGTCTAGCAACAGTACTCATATTTGGCATTTTTTGCCCATCGTTATATAACTGACCCCCTGTAGCGGGCAAAAAAGAGGCCGCAGCCCATGGCCGCGGCCCGCTCGAAACCCAAAAGAGGCGCTACGCGCTGTAGCCCATCGCTTGCAGCACAAACATGACGACCGTCAGCACCGTAATCACGCCGATAGTCGCCCACGTGAGCACGTTCCACACGCGACCGTTGCGGTTGGTCCCCATAATGTGGCGATCCGCCGCGATAACCACCTGGAATACCAAAACTACGGGCAGCAGCACGCCGTTGATGACCTGCGAGGTCATCATAATCTGGAACAAATCGACGCCGGGCATGAGCACCAACACGGCAGAAATGCCGATGATGGCCGTAATGATGCCGCGATAGACCGGGGCCTCGTCCCAGCTGCGATCGGCGCCTCGTTCCCAACCAAATGCCTCGCAGATGGCACTCGACGTAACGCCCGGCAGCACGCAGGCAGCCAAAAAGCTCGCTGCGACCAGGCCCGAGGCAAACAACACCGTGGACCACTGGCCCGCGATGGGCTCCAGCGCGCGGGCGGCATCGGCGGCATCGCTAATCTGAATACCCGCCGGGAACAGCACCGTACCGGTCGTGATGATAATGAAGCCCGCAATGATATCGGCAGCGATCGAGCCGCTCACGGTATCAATACGCTGCAGCACGATGTCGTCCTCGCCCGCATTCTTATCGACCACGTTGTTCTGAGCCAAGAAGATCATCCACGGTGCGATGGTGGTACCGATCGTTGCGACCACGAGCGACACGTAGCTGGGGTCGTTTTGAATATTGGGGACGACCAAGTCGACCGCGACCTCGCCCCAGTTGGGGCCGGCCATAAACGCGGCGACGATGTAGGTCACGAACACGCAGCTTACCAGCAGCAAAATCTTCTCGATGCGCTGGAAACTGCCCGACATGGTAAGCATCCACACCAGCAGCGCCACGAGCGGCACCGAAATGCTCGCCGGCACGCCAAACAGGGCAAGGCCACTCGCGATACCCGCAAACTCCGAGATGGTCACCGCCGTGTTGGCGATCAACAGCGCCGCCATGGCCAGCACGCTCTTGCGCACGCCAAAGCGCTCGCGAATGAGCGACGCCAGGCCCTTACCCGTGACGCATCCGCAGCGCGCCGCGGTCTCCTGCGTCACGATGAGCAGCACGGTCATGACGGGAAGCATCCAGAGCATCTTGTAACCATAGCTGGCGCCCGCGCTGGAATACGTGGCGATGCCGCCGGCGTCATTACCCGAAAGCGCCGCCAACAGACCGGGGCCCATAGCGCCAAAGATGGCGGCGATGGTCAGCTTTTGCTTGGCGCTCGCCTTTTGCTTCGTGTTTTGCACGCGACCACCTATCCCATGACCGACATGGTGAGCAGCACCGCGGCGATGCAGTACGCCACACACGAGATCATGACGGCGATAACGTTCATGGCGGTACCCGACGTGTTAAGGTCGTGCTCGTCGCGCCAGAACAGCACCATCAGGTAAATCACGGCGCTCATGTTGCCCACCAGGCAGATGATGGCGGCAATGTTAAAGCAGCCGGTAAAGAGCTGCTCCTCAAACATAGAGGCATCGGGGAACGCAGCGGTGCGCACCAGCTGCGCGCACAGGTAAGTAACAAGCGAAAGGATCAGACCCATGCCCGTGCTCTGGAAGAAGAATCCCAGGTACGGTTTGGGCTCGTCGTCGTGACCGTCGTACTCGAGGAAGTAGTTCTTGACGAACGACACCATGCGCGAGGCAGCCAGCAGCACGAGCGGCATGGCGCACATGGGGAACACCACCAGATGCGCGGAGCCCAGCGCCGTCCCCAGCACCGTCGCCATAATGCACGAGGCGATGCCCCACACGACAACCCAGTACTGGCGATGCACAAACCAGCTGAGCACGTTCGTCGAGTCGTCCGACGCGCTGTCGCCCGAGCCGATGCCGGCGATCTGCAGGTCCTCTTGATGCTCCTCGGCGATAACGTCCATGGCGTCGTCGAAGGTAACGATGCCCAGGATATGGCGGTTCTCGTCGCAGACGGGAATGGCGACCAGGTCGTACTTGGTCATCTCGTCCGTTACGTCTTCCTGGTCCTCGTCGGGCGACACATAGACCAGGTCGCGATAGGCGAGCTGCCCCAGCGTGGCGTCGCGGTCGGCAACGATCAGCGTGCGCAACGAAAGCACGCCCGTCAGCATGCCGCTCGGGTCCTCGGTGTAGACGTAGTAGACGCTCTCGAAGTCCTCGTCGAGCTTGCGGATGGCCTCGATGGCATCGGCGACTGTCGCCGTGGCGGGCAGAGCGACAAACTCCGAGGTCATGATACGTCCGGCGGTGTTTTCCTCGTAGCCCAGCAGGTTACGAATCGCCTTCTCCTCCTTGACGCCCATCAGGCGCAGGAGCTTCTCGGCCTTCTCGTAGCTGAGCTCATCGATCAGGTCGGCGGCGTCGTCCGGGTCCATCATGGCCAGCATCGACGATGCGTCCGTGTCGGACAGGCCCTCGAGCATCTCGGTCATGAGCTCGTCGTCATCGAACTCCGAGATGGCCTCGGCTGCCTGGGCGGTATCGAGCTGCGCGAACACCTGCGCACGCAGGCGCGGGTCGAGCTGCTCGATAATGTCAGCGATGTCGGCGGGGTGCAGCTCGCCAAGCGTCTTGTGCGAAACCGAGAGCTGGATGTTCTTAGTCGAACGGTCAAGCAGGTCCATGTAGGACCAGGCGATGATGTCCTCGCTGAGCGGCTTGCCCAGATGCTTCATAAAGCCCTCGACGACATGCTCGAGCGCGGGGCTAATCGCGCGCAGCAGGCCGCGGGCACCGACCTCGGCACCCAGCAGGCGCAGCTGGTTTTCGCCCGACATGGAGAACTTGATGTCGTTTACGCGCACGACCTTCATGCCCTGCGTGTCGACGATCTGCTTGTTGAGAACATCGCGCGCCAGCAACAGCTCGGTCGGCTGCAGGTACGAAAAGCGGATTTCGGTGGCCGACGTCTTGAGGTACACGCCCGTCTCGTCGATACGGTCGACCCACTTGCGCCAGCTGATCATAAACGGCGTCTTGCCGGGACCGCGGAACGCGAGCGACGTCACGTGCGGAAAAACTTCGCCGGTAGCAATGCCAAAATCGTTGACCACGCCGAGCTTTTCGCCGTCGACGTCCAAGACCGGCAATTTGAGCATCTCACTCAGATAATTCAATGGTGCTCCCCATCATTATTCCTGCGGACCGCGGCCGGGCGGCGCGCTCTCCGTGGATTGTTTGATATGTATACGCATGCGCGGGCGGCACGCCGCTCGACGCTCACACCCCGTGCATGCGCAAAAAGCACCTGCATGGGGTCATCGACTGTATGGTCGAGGTTTGGATTTCACCTGTAACCTTTCTCTTGACCCTCATTAACCGCAGTAACTATAGCATCAGCATTGCGCTGCGGCACCGAATTTATGCGCTGCACATTGCAGGCATACCAAACGCTGACGTATCCGTGACATAGTCGTTGGGGACGTTCTTCAACGACTAGTCGCCGGGGACACTCTTTGCGAGCGGCAGAAAAGGACTGTCCCAAACTGCCGGCAGGAAAGGAACGTCCCCGAGTGCCGGCCTTTGGGGACAGTCCCCACGTGCCGGGTTTTCGCAAGACTGTCCCAAACGGCTAGTCGTTTAAGAACGTCCCCAATGACTACTCCGTGGTTTCGTCGTCCTCGGCGAGTTGGGGGAACACGGCGGTCTCGGGCATCGTGACCTTCGTCAGCGAGGTGAGCTTTTTGCTGAGCGACGTGTCCGTCTTGACCAGGTCGCTCAGCGTCACGATCTTGTAGCCGTCGGCAACAAGGCCGTCGATAATCTGCGGCAGCGCCTCGAGCGTCTGCTCGGCGCACTCGTCGCTATCGGTGAGCAGCACGATGTTGCCCGGCGTCACCGAATCGAGTACGGTCGAAACCTGCTCGTCGGCACCATTGAGTAACCAGTCGCCCGAGTCGATATTCCACGAGACCACGGCGGAGACCAGGTCCATCGCATCAATCCAGTTTTGCCCGTCAAACGCGGCGTAGGGAGCGCGCAACAGCATCGTCTTGACGCCGGTTGCCGACTTGATGGCGTCGGTTCCCTTCGAGATCTGCTTGCGCACCGTCTCGCGATCCTCGCCCTTGAGCGAATCATCGCTATAGCTATTGGAGCCGACCTCGCACCCGGCGTCGACAATCGCCTTAGCCGTGGCGGGCGAGGCCTCGGCGGCATCGCCCGAAAGGAAGAACGTGGCGCTCACGCCCTTCTCCTTGAGCACCTGCAAAATCTGCTTGGTGGCACCACTCGGTCCCTCATCAAACGTCAGGGCCACAACCTTCTCGTTGCCCTTTGGCGCCACGCTGGCGCAGGCAACCACACAATCGGTGGCGGGCACAACCTCGCCACGGTCCTGCGTCTTGCCCGATTGCTCGCCGACCCACACCTCGGAGCGACCCTGGACGCCCCATGTCTGCACATACTCGATGGCGCCCGTGCCCTCGACCTTCAGCTTGGGCTCGATGGTCGTGGCCTGCACCTCGTGCTTCTCGTAGATGTTGCGGCCGTCTTTGACCGTCACCTTCTCGCCGCCGGCAAGTTCGCGGCTATCCCATTTGCCCTGCTTCACACGCTTGCCGTCAACCTTCACCGACAGCTTTTCGCCCCCGTGGCGCTTGAGCACGCTGTCGTCGACGGCCAGCAGGTCGCCCGCATCATAGGCATCGGTCAACTCCTGGTCGTCGATAAGATTCTGCAGCGTAGAACCCACGCGCACCGCGGTCTTTTGTCCGTTGAGCTCCACGTCCACGCTGCGGTTGACGTAGCCCACGACGGCAGCGATAAACAGCACGAGCGCGCAGCCCACGGCGATGAGCGCATAGGGCAGACGGGATGGACGGCGGGGCGAGCGCCCGTTGCCAATGCGCGCACTGCGGTCGCTAAACCCGCGGCTATGGTTGAGGTACATCGCGCCGGGCTTACGACGGCGTTTGCGCTGGCCGCTGGGCAGCTGCCCCAGGTCGCGGCGAGCCGTCGGACGCGCACCGGAGTGCCCGTTTAAGTTGGATCCGTTTTGGCGCATGTGCCCTCCCCCATAAACACAGCGAGCCGGAGCAACATGTCTCCGGCTCGCCTCCCATCATTTGGTACGTCGCTATTTGCTAGCTTTTGACGAGCCCCCGCTCGCCTTTTGGTATTCGTCCTTAAAGGCCTTGAACATGCCGCGCGTTTTGCCGAGCTGCTTGCCCAGCGCGCGACTGCCCTTGTCCACGGCGACCGACCCCTTGTCATCGAGCACCTTGGCGCCCTTTTTGACCTTATCGCCCACCACGACACTGGCCTCGGCAGCCTTTGCAGCGGCGCCGCCCGAATACCCGAGCGCCTTGACCTCGTCCGAAACGATCATCGCGCCGTTCTCGTAGCCGCGCAGCATCGTCGGCGGCACCTGCGTGTCACCGACAAGCACGCTCGAAGCGGCACCGGCAGTCACATAGAACATCTGGACGATGCCCGAGCGCGGCTTGAACTCCACGTCCGAACAATAGCCCACGACATCGCCCGATTCCGTGCGCACGTCCATACCAACCCAGATGATGCAATCGTCCAGGTTAATGTCGAGGCGCTTGGCCGCGGCGGCATCGTAGGTGTCCTTGACGTCATTCACCGCAATGGCGCCCTCGTAGACGCCGATGGCATCGAGCGCCACAAAGCGATCGGGACGCTCGATCATGCCCGCAATATCGGACTGGCGAACCATAAAGCCCACCACGCGCGTTCCGCCCGGAGTAAAGACCGGAAAGTGTATCTTTCCGAGCTTTTTAGGGCTACGTGGCGTGCCGTCCTTTTTAGTGCGCTTGTCCTCGGTGGGCTTGCGATAGATCTTGGCGCCGACAAAATCCCCGGCGCGCATTATGCCTCGGTCGAGGGCTCCGCAGCCTCGGTGTCGGCCTCGGCGGCGTTCTCGACCACGACGTCGGCAGCGGGCGTCACGTTGCCGCCCGAAATGGCGTCGTTGAGCTGCTCGCGCAGCTGATCCATACGCTCGCGGGCCAGGTCGACCTTGGCGCGCAGGTCATCGGTCTTGGCATCGACCATCGGACCGAAGTCGTTGACCGCGGCGCGGGCCTCCTCGGCACCATGCTCGTAGGTATCGCGCATGTTATCCCAAGCGTCGTTGGCGATATCGGCAGCCATGGCGCGGGTCTCGGCGCCCGAGCGCGGGGCCAGAGCAACGCCGATGATAGCGCCGGCGGCAGCACCAAAGAGTGCACCGGAGACAAAGCTAAAAGTCTTACCCATGATCATTCCTCTCCTGCGGGCACGTCGGCGCCCACCGTTTGAATGCTGTCCATTATACCCGCAGCGCAACACTTGCCGCCCCGCTCATCTGTATACGGCAAAGGCGCAGGTACGTGATGGTGTTGAGCGAGCGAACCTACTCCTGCGGCATGGCGGGCATGGCCACCGTGGCACCCGGGTCCTCGCCGGCGCCGTCCACGAGCGGCAGGCCGCCCTCATGCGCAGGTCCCGCCGAAACCGTCGCCGCACCGCCAAAGACGGCAGCGGAGGCCTCGTGGTTCTCGACAACCGCGCCCTCGGTATCAATCGCTACCTGGGGCTCGTCTTCAAAGTTGGGGACGCCCTGGGGCTCAGCTGCCGGCTCGGCGGCCGCATCGACAACGGGATCGACATCGTCATCGGCAGGAGCATCGCCCTCAGTCGCATCCTCGGCAACGTCCTCGCCATTCGCGGCGGCGACGGCCTCATGCGGATCCTTGCCCTCGGCCTCGGCACGCATACCCAAAACCAGGTTGCGCAGGCCCGCGACCGTACCGTCCACGTCGGGGGCGGGCTGGTCGGCGTGCAGGTAAGCCCAATCCATCATGAAGGTGGCAGACGACAGCGCGCCGATGGCCAGCGCATCGTCGGGACACGAAAGCTCAATCTCAAAGACGCGCTCGTCATGCTCGCTCACGCGGGTGCGTCCGCACGAGATGTTGCCGGCAAGGCCGGTCTCGTTCATCAGCTCGACCGACACGTGCTCCAGCAGGTGGCAGAGCTCGGTCTGGCCCATGCAATCCTGGAACTCGCGACCGGAATCGCCCAGGCACAGATGCTTGGCAATCGCCGGCACCAGATAGTACACGCGCGCCGTGGCCTCGATATCCTCCGAGGTCATGAGCGGCATGCCGGGGTTTACCAGCACATGCGCGCAGATCTTGTCCTCGCTGACGGTGACCTTAAGGATGTTGAACAGGCCTGCCATAACTCTCCCCTACTCGTCCTTGTCCTACTCGTCGCCATCGTGCGGATCCGCAGAACCCGCACCCGACGCCGCCGGCTCGTCCGCCGCGGACTCGGAATCCTTCTTATCGGTTTCGGCCGGAGCGATCACGCGAATGAGCGAGATGCGCTGGCCACGCATCGACTGCACCTTAAACTTGTACCCCGCAACCTCAAACACCTCTCCGATGTCGGGCACCGAGTCGCAAAGCTCCAAAATCCAGCCGGCGATGGTCTCATAATCATCGCTTTCCTCGAGCGGCCATCCAAGCTCAATCGCATCATCGCACGAAAAACGCCCATCGACGAGCCACTCGCGGCGCGAGAGGCGCGTGAGGTACTTGTTATCGGGGTCGAACTCGTCCTCGATCTCGCCGACGATCTCCTCGACGATGTCCTCGATGGTGATGATGCCGGCCGTGCCGCCGTACTCGTCCACGACCACCACGATCTGGTCGTGCGAGGTCTGCATCTCGGACAGCAGCGGCAGGATGTCCTTGGTGTCGGGCACAAAGGTGGCGTCGCGCAAAAAGCCGGCGATGGGCTGGTCGCCCTTACCATCGAGCGCGGGCTGGATCAGGTCCTTGATGTGCGCGATGCCCGCGACGTTGTCGGGGTCCTCGTGATAGACGGGGATGCGGCTGAAGCCGGTCTGGCGCATGGTGGACAACACGTCGGCGACCGTCTCGTCGTCCTCGCACATGGTGGTGTCCACGCGCGGCACCATGACCTCGCGGGCAACGGTGTCGCCCAGATCGAAGATCTCGTGGATCATGCGCTTTTCCTCGTCGAGCAGGTCGTCCTGCTCCGAGACCATGTACTTGATCTCTTCTTCCGAGACGTTCTGACGGTCGTCGGCGCTCTTGATGCGCAGGATGCGGGCCAGGCCGTCGGAGCAAGCGCCAGTCAGCCACACGAGCGGACGGGCGATCTTTTGGAAAAACGACAACGGTCCCACGACCTGCTTGGACACGCCCTCGGCATTGGCCAGGCCGATGCGCTTGGGGACGAGCTCGCCGATCACGATGGACACAAAGGCGACGGCGACGGTGATGATGACCGGCGCCAGGCCGCGTGCGATGGCGGAAAGCGGCGCGATGCCAAAGCTCATGAGCCACGTGGCGAGCGGGTCGGACAGGCTCGTCGAGGCGACGGCGGACGAGGCGAAGCCCACGAGCGTGATGGCGACCTGGATGGTAGCCAACAGCTGATCGGAGTCGGCGGCGAGCTGGACGGCGCGCTCGGCGCGCTTATCGCCCTCCTCGGCATCGTGCTCCAGCACGGCGCGCTTAGCCGTGGTGAGAGCCATCTCGGACATGGAGAAGTAGCCGTTGATAAGCGTTAAAACGAGCGTGGTAATAAGGGAGATGGTTATGTCCATCGGGAGTTTCTCGAACCTCCAAGATTCGGGACGTCAGGTTAAAACGTTGATGACGGATAGGGCAATTGCGCCGGCGCCCGAACGAGGACGCGGGCGCGCAGGCGTGGTCGCTAGATTACGAAGAGGATCACCGCCATGAACTGGAAGATGCTACCGGCGAGCACCCACAGGTGAAACACGCTGTGCAGATAGCGCACGTTTTTGGCGATATAGAACGGCACGCCCACGGTGTAGCACACGCCGCCGACGGCGAGCAGGGCAAGTGCCACGGGGTTGAGCAGTGTCACAAGGTCGGGCAGCTTAAAGACGACGAGCCAGCCCATCAGCAGATAGACCAGGCCGCTTACCCAGTGCGGCTGGCGCTCGCGCATAAAGCACTCGAGGGCAATGCCGATAATGGCGATGGCCCACACGGCAAAGAACAGCGCAGGGCCGCCGTCGTTTGCGAGCGTGATGAGGCAAAACGGGGTATAGCTGCCGGCTATGAGCAGGTAGATGCAGCTGTGGTCGATGATGCGAAACACGCGCTTGGCGCGAGCGGGCTGAATCGCGTGATAGAGCGTGGAGGCCAAGTATTCGAGGATGATACTGACACCATAGACAATCGCCGCGGCCATGTGGGCCGGGCCTCCGCCGCGCAGGGCAGCGAATACGATCAGGAGCACCAGGCCCGCGATACCCAGCAGGCAGCCGACACCATGGGTGACGGAGTTCATGATCTCCTCGCCCACCGTGTAGTGTGGAACGGCCGCGGTCTTGGGTCGCGGCTTAGAACTGTCGCTCGAATCGGACATGCCGGTTACATCCTCCAATGTAAAGAGTTCTCAACACTATATCAAAGCGTCTGGGTACATGCGAAATTTGCACCATACGTGACCCTTTGTTTACCCATTCTTTGCCTGTTGACGCGTCAACGGCGAACATCCATAATGCGCTTGTTTTAAATGTTGATGTATTAACATGTTATAGGAGAATACCGCATGGCTCAAAACGCACATTCCCATCGAAAGCTCAAGATAGCCGGCATCGTTGCACTGGTGGTTGTCATTGCACTGCTCGGATTTGCCGGCAACTTTCTGTTTGACTTCGCGCTGAATCCCCGCGCGCCATACACCATGAAGATGATGCAGGACGGCAAGGACGACAAAGAAAGTGAGCAGCCGGATGCCGAGGGAACCGAGGCGCGGGCATGGTTTAAAGAGAACCGCGAGAGCAGCAGCCTCACCGCAGATGACGGAACCGAACTTGCCGCTTGGTATTTTGCTGCGTCGGAGAGCACGCACGACTACGCCGTCTGCCTGCATGGATATACCAACGAGCCCATCGGTATGGCCCGATACGTCAAGCGATTCCACGACCGCGGCATGAACGTGCTCGCACCTGCCGCCCGCGCCCACGAGCGCTCCGGCGGTGACTACATTGGCATGGGCTGGCCCGAGCGACTCGATGTCGTCGCGTGGATCGGGCGGATCGTTGCGGCCGATCCCAAGGCGCGCATCCTGGTCTTTGGCGAGTCGATGGGCGCGGCGACCGCCATGAACGTAGCGGGGGAATCTCTGCCCGCAAATGTGAAATGCATTATCGAGGACTGCGGCTATACGAGCGTTTGGGACGAGTTTTCCCTGCAGCTCAAGGATGTATTTGGCCTGCCCAGTTTTCCCTTGCTCGATGTGGCCAACCTGGTATGCAACGTGCGCGCAGGCTACGACTTTCATAAGGCGAGCAGTGTGGAGCAACTCAAACACGCGACGGTTCCCATGCTGTTTATCCACGGCGACCAGGACACCTTTGTGCCGTACGACATGCTCGACCAAAACTACGACGCGTGCGCCAGCAAGGTCAAGCAAAAGCTCACCATCCATGGCGCCACCCACGCCAAGAGTGCGCAAGTTAACCCCGAGCTCTACTGGAACACGGTCGACGACTTCCTCGACGAGTATTTTTAGGCAAATAGTACGGTTTACTGGTCTATCTGACCCCTAGCACTTCCGAAAATCCGCCCGCGAGCGCTGTGCTCGCGGGCGGATTTTGCTTGAATTAAGCCACGAATGCGCTTGATATGTCCAATAACTAGGTGCTATTTGACCTCGATGAGCTCGTACTTGCTCGTGCCCAGGCCGATCTTCTCGGCATGCGCGATGCACGCGCGCCAGTCGGTGTCGGGATGCGTGATGCAGAAGGGATCCTTGGCCTGCTCGCCCTCCAGATGCTCGTGATCATGCTCCATCTTGGCCGCGCTGTCGGTAAGCTCGGTGTTAGGCAGCGGCTCGGATGCCAGGACGGCATCGGCACAGGCCTGATCGATGGCGACCGGGTCGAAGCTCGCGAACATGCCGATATCGTTGACGATAGGCGTGTCGTTTTCGGGATGGCAGTCGCAGTTGGGGCTGATATCCATGGCAAGCGAGATGTGGAAGCTCGGGCGGCCGTCGACGACGGCTTTGGTGTACTCGGCGATCTTGTAGTTGAGTACGTCGGCCGCGGCATCATAGTCGGGCTTGATGCAGTCCTGGTTGCACGCCGCAATGCAGCGTCCGCAGCCCACGCAGCGATCGTGGTCGATGGCAGCCACGTGAACCGTGCGAGTGCTGCCGTTGGCAAGCTCGCGCTCACGCGTACCGTCAAACGTGATGGCGCTGTGCGCGCATATCTTCTCGCAGGCACGGCAGCCAACGCAGTTGGTGGTATCGACGCTCGGCTTGCCAGCGGCGTGCTGCTCCATCTTGCCGGCACGGCTACCGCCGCCCATACCCAGGTTCTTCATGGCACCGCCAAAGCCGGCCTGCTCATGGCCCTTAAAGTGGGTGAGGCTAATCACGATGTCGGCATCCATGAGTGCCTGGCCGATCTTTGCCTCGCGCACGTACTCGCCGCCCTCGACCGGGACGAGCGCCTCGTCGGTGCCCTTGAGGCCGTCGGCGATGATGATCTGGCAGCCCGTGGCGTACGGGGTAAAGCCGTTCTGGTAGGCGGTGTCGATGTGCTCGAGCGCATTTTTGCGGCTACCCACATAGAGCGTGTTGCAGTCGGTAAGGAAGGGCTTGCCGCCCAGCTCCTTCACGACGTCCGCGACGGCTCGGGCGTAGTTGGGGCGCAAAAAGCTCAGGTTGCCCAGCTCACCAAAGTGAATCTTGATGGCGACAAACTTGTTCTCAAAGTCGATCCGCTCGATACCAGCGCGGCGGATGAGGCGCTTGAGCTTGTCGAGCTGGCTCTCGCGAGCATGCGTGCGCAGGTTGGTGAAGTACACCTTTGCCGGTGCTGCGGGTGCGGTTGCGGTCATAGATCTATCCCCTCGGTCTATATGGCGTTACAGACATAGAGGATGGTACCCGTTGAAGTGGGGTTGAAGTCAAGCACGGCCACTCATTGGGGACAGACTTAAATGACTGAAACCACTCATTGGGGACAGACTTAAATGAGTGCCGCCAGGGACAGTCCCTGCCAGCCCGGCCGGCGAGCCGGCGATCCGACAAAGACTGTCCCCAACGACTAGTCGTTTAAGAACGTCCCCAATTGCTACTCCTGCACCTTGAGGGCTTCGGCCAGACTGACGCGCTTGATAGAGCGCGTGTGTAGCAGCGCCACGACCAGGTAGGTCGCAAAGCCGATGCCGACGCATGCAGCCATGGACCAAGCGGGCACGTAGATCTCGATATTGCCGTTGTAGGCGAGCAGCATCGAGCGGAAAATCGCGGTCAGCGAGCCAATAATGACCGGCAGGCTCAGCACGAGTGACACCGCCACGCACAGCGTAATCGAGCGGATGTACAGATGCGAGATCTCGCTATCGCGATAGCCAAAGACTTTCATGTAGCTGATCGAACGGGCGCTGTGGTCGATCACAGCCTTGGTCAGAAGATACATAAACAGCAGGAAGATAAACACCGCGAGCCCAATCATCATGCCGATCATTTTGCTCATCATGCCGATGAACTGGTCGCCCACGGCGCGCATGTCGTCGGGCGTGGTGTCGCCGGCAAAGTAACGCGCGTCGAGGTCGAGCTTCTCGTCGCTCACATAGCCGTTGAAGTAGGCAGCATCGTTGCCGAACAGCTCGTTAAAGTCGTCGATACTCATATAGACATTCATGTCCGACTTGGAGCCCCAGGCACAGTCCTTACCCGCGTACTCAAGAGAATAATCCCGAGCCTCGTACTTGTCGCTGAGCGTGACCTTCTGGCCCTCGCTCCAGCCAAACTTATCGAGCAGACCGCCGCCAAAGACGACGCGGCCATCGCCGATGTTGAGGCCCTTCCAGTAGCGCGAATCGGACGAGATGCCGTAGACAGAAATCGTCTCCTCGCCATTACCGTCGCCACGGTCGTACTGCAGCTGGTAAACGGCATATTTCTCGGCCTGCGCGATTGTGCCCGCGCCGTTGTCGGTCGTATTGACCGGGTGGATATCGTCGTTGTCAGTGTCGATCTTAGAGGCCTTGTCGATCAGATCGATGGCCTCATCGCGGTTGCAGCCGAGGGCATCGGCAAGATCGTCAAGGCGCGCGTAGAGCGCATCCTTCTTGTCCTGGACCTTGGCAAGCGCATCCTGCGCTGCGGTCAGGCTCTCGGCAGACGGAGATGCGGTCGCGGCATCGGCTGCCGTCTGCGCCGCATCGGCCGCGCCGTCAAGCTCGTCATCGGCATCCTGGGCGGCAGAAAGCAGCGCGCCGTCAACCGACTGCAAGCGCTCGAGTGCCGACCACTGCTCGCGCTCCTCGGCAGTACCCTCGAGCTCCAGCGGCGCCTTGAGCGTGTACTGATGCTCGGCGACCAGGCTCGTCTCGAGGTTGTCCGCATAGTGCGTCATCGTGGGCAGGATCGCCAGGCCAAAGAGCAAAAGCAGCGACCCAAACGCGATGCCCACGAAGAGCGTGGCGAAGTTGCCCAGGTTGCGCAAGAAAACGCGCAGGCGGAAGCGGGAAACAAAGCCCATGCGCTCCGGCAGCTGCAGGCCACGCTTGGTACCCGATTTGCCGCTCGCCTCGTGGCGAAGGAACTCCAGCGGCGTCTTGCCCATTTTGCGGAGCAGGCCCACCAGCGTGATGAGGATGAGCGCGGCGGCGGGAACCACGGCGCACTTCACGAAGATCTCCCAGCTCCAGTACACCTGGAAGGGAGGCAGGCTATACGAACCGTAATAGAGGCCGCGCATGGGCTCGGTAAAGAACGCGACGCCGAGCGCGGTGCCCAAAAGCGCCGCGAGCACGCCCACGATGGCGGGAAGCGCGAGGTAGTGCAGAACGATCTCGCGGCGGCGATAGCCGCTGGCGAGCAGCGTGCCGATGATGGCGCTCTCCTCCTCGATGGTGGCGTCGGTGAGCACCACAAAGACAAACGCCATGATCACGATGATGATGTCGAGCAACGTCATCCACATCATGGAGTCGCCGTCCACGTCGTCGCGCGCATAGCCAATGCCCTGATTGGAATCGGCATCGATCAGATCGTCCACGCGCGCATCGGCATCGGTCAGCGCCTCGACCATATCCTGCTCCGCATCGATGCGATCCGCGGTGGGGAGGTCGCGATCGGTAAAGGTAAAGGAGTAGGTGTAGGCAGGCGCGCCGCCGGCGTCCTCAAGCGCGGCAAAGCCGGCGTCGGTGACCTCGGCCACGCCGTACGTGATGGTGTTCACCGTAAAGTCCGAATTGTCGAGGAACAGCGCCTGGCTATCGGGCTGGGTCATGATGCCGCAGATGGTGTAGGTGCGGCCCTCAAGCTCGACCTTATCGCCGATGGCGAGGTCGTTGTTGGTGGCGAAGACACGGTCGATTGCCACCTCATCGTCCGTCTTGGGCTGCCTGCCTTCGCAGTAGGACGCAATATCGACCTTGGTGCGATGCGCGTAGGTGCGCAGGGTGCGCTTAGTGCCGTCGTCGCCGGACGCCTTTTTGATGATGGCGTCGATAGAGAAGTTCTTGTAGAGCGTAACGCCGCCGACGCCCTCCGCCGCGTCCTCGGCAGCCTTGAGCTGGTCTTTGGTGGCCTCGAAGGAGGTAGTCACGCGGCCGTCCTCGATCGTATACTCATCGCGCATGTCGTCAATGAGGCAACCGATGGAATGCGCCGCGAGCAAAAAGCCCGAGGTAAGGGCGATGCTTCCGCACATAAGCAAAAAGATGCCCAGGTACTTGCCGATATTGCGGCGCAGCTCGCGCGGGAGACGTTTTGCGAGAGGTGTCATGGCGCCGCCTACCAATCGAGCTCGGCGGCCGCGACGGGCGACTCGTTGAGCTCATCCTCGACGATGCGCCCGTCGCGCAGGCGCAGCACGCGATTTGCCATGCGCGCGATGGCGGCATTGTGGGTGACAATGATGATGGCGCAGCCGTAGGTGCGGTTGACATCCTCCATGAGCCGCAAGATTTCCTTGGATGTCTTGTAGTCGAGCGCGCCCGTGGGCTCATCGCACAGCAGCAGGCCCGGATTTTTGACGAGCGCACGGCCGATGGCGCAGCGCTGCTGCTGGCCACCTGAGACCTGGCGCGGAAACTTGTTGCGGTGCTCGTAGAGGCCCAGCGAGCGCAGCAGATCGTCGACATTGAGCGGGTTTTTGGACAGGTGCGCCGTGACCTCGATGTTTTCCTTGATGGTAAGGTCGGGCACCAGGTTGTAGAACTGGAAGACAAAGCCCAGCTCGCGGCGTCGGTACTCGCCCAGATCGGCGGGCTTGAGCGCCGTGAGATCGCAGCCGTCCACCATGATGGAGCCGCCGTCGGCATCCTCCAGGCCGCCGATCAGGTTGAGAAAGGTCGACTTGCCCGAGCCCGAGGGCCCCAGCATGACGCAGATCTCGCCGCGGTTGATGGACGTGTCGATGCCGTCGAGCACCGTCAGGCGCGCATCGCCGTCGCCATAGTGTTTCTTGAGTCCGTTGACCTGGACGTAGGCACGCTTTGTCGCCATGCTATCCCCCGTTGTTAGCCTTCTGCTACTTTTCTAGGCTAATAGTAAACCCGGGCGAACTATTTTTAAGCGACGTGCGCGAACTATTTTCCAACCTACTCATTGGGACTACTCATTGGGGACAGACTTAAATGAGTGAAATCGCTCATTTAAGTCTGTCCCCAATGAGTAGTCCCCAAGTGCCGACATATTGGGACAGTCCCTGCCAGCCCTGCCGGCGAA
The DNA here is from genome assembly GCA_022745215.1 of Collinsella sp. Taxonomy (GTDB): domain Bacteria; phylum Actinomycetota; class Coriobacteriia; order Coriobacteriales; family Coriobacteriaceae; genus Collinsella. Next base: position 16,048 of record JAIIWC010000029.1, read on the forward strand.
TCGGCAAAGACTGTCCCCAATGACTAGGTGGTTAGGCGTGGGATTTGTTGTGCGCGAGGGCTAGGCCTACGGCGGCGATGGCCGCGGCAAAGAGCACCGTGACGCCCAGATCGCAGGCGATGTCGCCCAGCACGGTGGACGTCAGGTCCGCAGCGAGCGCCTTGCCGATCGCGTCGTTCACCCAATACGTCGGCACAAAGTGCGCCACCGTCTGCACGGCCGAGCCCATGAGCGACAGCGGCATCCAGGCGCCGCCCAAAAACGTCATGAGCATGCCGAGCAGGTTGCCCACACCGTTGAGCAGCTCCTCGCGCGCGCCCAGGCTCGACAGCGTAAAGCCAACGGCCAGCGGCGTGCACGCCAGGGCAAACGTTGCCGCCAGCGCCAGGCACACACGACCCACGCCGACCTCGGCAACCGCACCGGCAAAGCCCACGACGCCCATCATGCTCGACACGAGCCAGATGCAGACGGTGAGCACCGCGGCAGCGGCAAACACAGAGAGCGAGCGCTGGCGCTCGGAGACCGGGCCCGCATCCATACGGCGCACGCGCTCGGGCTCGTTCATGCCCGAGAACACCAGTCCCACCGACACGATGACCGACGAGATGATCGCATACGCGCCAAAGTTGAAGTACGACTCGAGCGTGGCGGCGGCGGTCGAGTCGACCTTGACCTGCTCGATCTGGACCTCGGCGCGCTTGGCGGCGGCATGTTCGGCAGCCTTGGCGACGTCGCCGTCGGAGGCGGCAGGCTCCAGCGCCGCCGCAGCGCCCGCGAGCGAGATCCATCGCGAGGCCTCGGCAGACGAAAGCGCCGCGGCCATGGTGCCGGAGCCGTAGGTCACATCGAGCTTGGGCAGGGCCTCCCCCGCACGGGCGGCAGCGATTAGGTCGTCCTCAAACCCGTCCGGGATAAAGAACACGCAGTCGGCACTACCCTTGGCGCTGTTGCTCTTGGAAAGCGCGTCCGCAAGATCGTACGTGTCGTCGCCGACGCCTGTGACCAGGTCAAAGCGCGACCCCAGATGCTTGGTGAGCGCCCGCGAAAGGTCGCTGTTGTCGCGATCGACCACGATCACGTTGGTGTCGTAGGGCTTGTATTCGGTGAGCTGCGACGAATTCCAGCTCACCGACGCCGCGATGAACACGCCCATGAGCGAGATGAACACCGTGTAGATGAGCAGGTAGAACGGGTGCGCCAGCGCCATGCGAAGCGCGGTCTTAAAGGTGCTCATAGCGACTCCTTCCAAACATCAGCGTGGCTGCGATGACAAACACCAGGGCCATCAGGACAAGCGCACCCGCGCGAACGGCGAAGGGACCCAGGTCCTCAAAGAAATACAGGCGGTTGAACATGTCGCAGATGAGCTTGACGGGATTGAGCCAGCACTCGGCCGGGCAGGCGCGGGCGACATCGTCGGCAAGCGCCATCGCCGGCTCGCCGTAAAGGCCGGCAAACAGGGCACACGTGGTGGCAAAGCCCGTGAGAATGCCCGACTTGGACGCCTTGCCGCCCTTCACGGGAAGCGTGCCCATAAAGAGCCCCAGGCCCGTGGCGGCAAACGCGGATGCAGCGCCACCTACCAGGCACAGCCCCTCGCGCCCGCCAAAGTCGACGCCAACGACTAGGCGCACATAGCCAATCGCGACCGCCATCGAGGCAAAGGAAACCAGCCACGAGCCGACAAAGATGCCGGCCAGCGACGCCGTCTTGGAAAGGCCACCCACGCAGCGGCGCGCGCCAAGGCCCGACAGATTAGGCTGCAAATCGACGACGCTCAAGGCGGCAAACTCGGCAGACATCATCGCGACCAGGCCAAAAAGCGCGTAATAGTAGATGACCGTGCCATCGGGCGTGGCACGAGTCAGGCTCACGCGGCGGGTTTCGCCCTCGAGCGACAGAGCGCGCGCAACCGCCTCCGGGTCGGCGAGCGCCGCCGGGTTGTCCTGGGCAATCTGGGCCATAAGCTCGGCATTTTGCGTATAGGAACTTGCCACCGTCTCCAAGATGCTGCGGTCGGTGAGCACCGACGAGGCGCGCGAGCTGTCGTAGCTCGAAAGCAGCGTGAGCTTGGGCGTGCCCGCGGCATCGACCGTGTAGATGCCCGCGGCCTCGCCGGCCTTGAGCGCGCGGTTCGCGGCGGCAGCATCCTCGCACTCGTGAATCTCGAGCAGCTGATCGTCACCCTCCTCGGCAAGCGAGGTCGCCACGTCCTTAAAGGTCGACGCGTCCCAGGCCTCGTCCGCCACGATGGCCACCGGCACCGGGTCGACCTTGCCGTCGGAGCTCAGGTTCGCAAACATAAACATGAACATCGTGGAAAGCGCAACGGGAAAGACCGCGCCCCAAACCCACGTACTCGGCCGACGCAGCAGCGTCTTGAGCGTGATGACAATGGTGTTGAACATGGCCGCCCCCTAGTCGCGCAGCTCGCGGCCGGTGATCTCGAGGAACACGTCGTTAAGGGTCGGCGGCTCGGAGTAGATGCGGCCGAGCGCCACGTCATGCGAGCGCAGCGCGTCGAGGATGTCGGTCAGGTTATGCGGGCTCGCTTCGCACGAGAACGTGAGCTGGCCCGCCGTCGCCGCAAGGTCCAGGACATGCGGCAGGCTCGCAACGGCAGCGAGCGCCGCGCTCGGCACCCCGCCGACCTCGATCACGATCTTCTCGCCCATCTGGATCATGCGCTTGAGCTCGTCGTTGGTGCCCTGCGCCAACACGCGGCCGCCGTCCATGATCATAATGCGGCTGCAGATCTGCTCGACCTCCTCCATGTAATGGCTGGTATACACCACCGTGGCGCCCTCGTCGCGCAGGCGGCAGATGCCCTCCAGGATGGCATTGCGGCTTTGCGGGTCGACCGCCACCGTGGGCTCGTCAAAAAAGATGAGCTCGGGCTTGTGCGCGATGCCGCAGGCAATGTTAAGGCGACGCGCCAGGCCGCCCGAAAGCTTGCCGGGGCGGAACTTGGTAAAGTCGCCCAGGCCGACAAAGTCGATTGCCTCGTCCACCAGCGCGCGGCGGCGCTTGCGGTCGTTGACGTACAGGCTGCAGAAATAGTCGATGTTCTCGCGCACCGTGAGCTCGTCAAACACCGCCACCTGCTGCGGCACCACGCCAATGCGGCGCTTGAGGTCGTAGCGGGCGGGCGTCATGGGCTCGCCAAACAGCTCGATGGTGCCCTTGTCGTAGGCAAGCAGCTGCAGGATGCAGTTGATGGACGTGGTCTTGCCCGAGCCATTGGGGCCGAGCAAGCCAAAGATCTCGCCGGGGGCGATGTTCAGGTTAAAGTGGTCGAGCGCGATAAGGTCGTCATAGCGCTTGACGAGGTTTTCGACGTGGACGATGTCTGTCATGAGGCGGCCCTTCTGTTGATTGCGGCCCGGTACGATTGCATCATCGCAGGAGCGGGCGGCACGCACCAGTGAGCTTTGTCACGAGTGCGACGGGGGCGGGCGGGAGGAATGTCACGGTTGCTCCAGGCAGCCCCTTCCCCGCGCGCGCCATCGCGTACAATACCCGTATGAACAGGCTATTCGACAAATCGATCGTGCTGGCGTGCTGCATCGCGGCCGCTCTGGGCCTTGCTGCGGACGCTCGCTTGGTCGCGGCGTTTTGCCTTGGCGTCGTAGTCGCCTCGCTGGCGGAAATCGCGCAAGGCGAACGTGCCCGCCGCGCCAGCGAGGCCGCGGGCTACGTCTACGTCATCGTAGCCGTCTTTGTGCCGCCGTTTATGCCGTTTGCACCCCTCGCCTTCTATGACATCGCGCGACGCGTGCGCCGCGAGCACGTCTGGGGCGCACTGGGCACAGGCGCCATCTTTGCCTGCGCGCTCGTTGCGGATTTTCGCACGGACATGCTTCCCGCCCGAACGCTCCTGCTGACCGCCATCCTTTCAGTCGCCGCCACCTTGTTGTCACTGCGCACCGCCCAGCTGGAGCGCGAGCAGGAGCGCATGCGCCGCACCCGCGACGAGCTGCAGGAACGAGCCCTCGCGCTCGAGGCGCGCAACCGCGACCTTGCCGACCGCCAGGACTACGAGGTCGAACTCGCGACGCTCGCCGAACGCGCACGCATCGCGCGCGAGATCCACGACAACGTCGGCCACCAGCTCACGCGCGCCTCACTGCAAACCGAAGCCCTGCGCGTGGTCCATGCCAACGAACCCGGCGTCGCCGCCGACTTCGCCGACGTCAAACGCACCGTTGACGAGGCACTCCAGCTTGTGCGCACCAGCGTCCACGCGCTCAACGACAACGCGGCCAATCTCTCCGTGCAGTTCGAACGCATCGTAGAAGACGCGCGCTCGGACGGCGGTCCGCAGATTGAGCTTGAGGTTTTGGCCGAGCACGCACCCGCCAACGTCGTCAACTGCTTTGCGGCGGTTCTGCGCGAGGCGATCTCCAACACCATCCGCCACGCCCACGCCCAGAACGTCACCGTGCGATGCATGGAGCATCCGTCGTTTTACCAGCTCATCGTTACCGACGATGGCGAGGGCGAGGCCAAAACGGGCGGTCGTGCCGCCGCCGAGGGCATGGGGCTCGGCTCCATGCGCGAGCGCGTCGAGGCACTTGGCGGCACCTTCACCGCCGGCCCGCGCGCCGGCGCCGCCGGCTGGCGCGTGTTTGCCACCGTTCCCAAACAACAAGGAGATGAGGCCCGATGAGGCTCATTGTTGTCGACGACGACCGCTTGGTGGTCGATTCGCTCAAGATTATCCTGGGTGCCCAGCCGCAAATCGAGGTGGTGGGCACCGGCGCCGACGGCAACGATGCAGTCGCGCTCTACGCCGAGCATGCGCCCGACATCGCGCTGCTCGATATCCAGATGCCAGGGCGTAACGGCCTTTCGGCGGCGCGTGAAATCCTCGATCGCGACCCCGCGGCGCGCGTGGTATTTCTGACGACGTTCTCGGATGACGAGTACATCGTGTCGGCGCTCAAGCTGGGCGCCCGTGGTTACCTGATCAAGACCGATGTCGCTGCCATTCCGCCGGCATTATCGCAGGTCATGGACGGTAAGCGCGTGCTAGAGGGCAAGGCAATCGAGGACGTCGACTTTGACGGGATGGGTGACAAGGCAGGCACGCCCCACCGACCTGCAGCCTTTGCAAGCCTGACCGACCGCGAGTTCGAAGTCGCCGAGCTCATCGCCCGCGGCCTCGACAACAAAGAGATTGCCGCCACCGCCTATATGGGCGAGGGCACCGTGCGAAACCACATCAGCTCGATCCTGGCCAAAATGGGCCTACGCAACCGCACCCAAATCGCCATCGCCTACCTGCGGGGGTAATTACCCAACGGCCGACCACTCCGGCATAGCAAAATGGCTGCCATCGATTTAATGCCATTTCAAAGCTATGCCGGTTTACTACGATGAATCGCCCACCTTCGACCACGGCAAATTGCGCGCTTGCAAAACCGCAGGTAGAACGCTTGTGATATTTAGAAAAATGCAATCATGGTCGGGAATGTCGAATTCATCGTAGTAAACCGGCATAGCTTTGTTCGTGGCGGCCCTGCACGAGTGCCTCCGCAAGCCTTGCGGGACCAAAATGATCCGTTTTCCTCCGTCCCCGGGGGATCATTTGGCGGCGCCAACCACGAAATCGGCCCATCTACTACGTTTGACTCGATACCCCTGACCATGCCTTCGTTTTGAACAAAACCGCAGGCGTTCTACCTGCGGTTTTGTTTTCGCGTTTTTTGGCATGGTTGGGGGTAAGGGGATAAACGTAGTAGATGGGCCGATTTCGTGG
>JAIIWC010000097.1 GCA_022745215.1 Collinsella sp.
CCCGTCCGGCCAGGGCGGAGACCAGCATGATGAGGGTGGACTGGGGCAGGTGGAAGTTGGTGATGAGTGCGTCCAGCACCTTAAAGCGGTAGCCGGGGTAGATAAAGATGTTGGTCCAGCCGGAGCGGGCGCGCATGGTGCCGTCCTCCTCGGCGAAGCTTTCTACGGTGCGGCAGGAGGTGGTGCCCACGCAGATCACCCGGCCGCCGTTGGCTCGGGTGCGGTTGATGGTGTCGGCGGTCTCCTGGCTGATCTGGCAGAACTCGGAGTGCATCTCGTGATCCTGAATGTCCTCCGCCTTCACAGGACGGAAGGTGCCCAGGCCGACATGCAGCGTGACCTCGGCAATGTTGACGCCGCGGGAGCGGATCGTATCCATCAGCTGCGGGGTAAAGTGCAGGCCCGCGGTGGGCGCGGCAGCGCTGCCCAGTTCCTTGGCGTAGACGGTCTGGTACTTCTCGGGGTCGCCCTCGTAATCGGTAATGTAGGGCGGCAGCGGCACGTGGCCGGCAGCATGGATGGCCTCGTCGAGCGTGCACGGGTCGCCGGCGGCATTGCAACCGGCCGGCTCAAAGCGCACCAGACGGCCACCGCGGCTATCGGTGACAAAGTCGATGACCTCGGCCGTCAGCACCACGGGAGCCCCCTCGGGCGCATGGGCGCCACCGGCGCGATACTCAATCTGAGCACCGGGCTTCAGGCGCTTGCCCGGCTTGACCAGGCACTCCCACACATGGCCGAGCGGATCCACATCCTCACGGCGCTTGAGCAGCAGCGTCTCGACCACGCCACCCGAGCCGGCTTTGCGACCGATCAGGCGGGCCGGCATCACGCGCGTCTTGTTGATGACGAGCACATCGCCCGGCTCGATATAGTCGATGATGTCACGGAAGATGCGGTGCTCGACGGTACCGCCGTGCTCCAGCGGCGTTCCCGCCTGGGAGCCCTTGCGATCCACCACCAGCAGGCGGCAGGAGTCACGCGGTTCGGCAGGCGCCTGGGCAATCAGTTCCTCAGGAAGGTTATAGTCAAAATCATCGGTACGCATAGACACGTCGGATTCTCCTTATATAGCTAAAGTCCGCTCTACATCCTAGCAGGCTAACGTCCCAAATGAACTACTTTTTGGCGGCTTTACGCTCGTCGCGGATGCGGGCGCGGTCCATGGCCGCCTCGACAGCCGAGAAGCGGCAACCACAGTAGTTCTGCCGATACATGCCCAGTTCGCGCGAACGGCGCGTAGCCTCGGGATAATACGGGCGAAAATCGCGGATCACCGGGGTGAGCCCACGTGCCGCCGCCAGGCGCTCGAGTACGTCATTGCAGGTGTCGAACAGCTGGTACGGCGAGACGGCGAGCGTCGTACCCACATATTCAAACCCGCGCTCCTGGGCAACGCGGCATGCCTCGGCCAAGCGCAAGGCATAGCACGCGCGACAGCGACGGGGACGATCGGCACCCAGCGGGGCCACGCCGGTCTCCCAGCGTTCGCGGTCCTCCCCGGCCTCGATGAGCTCGATGTCGCCATCGGCACACCACCGGCGCAGCTCGTCCAAACGCCGCTGCCATTCATCGTGAGGTTGAATATTAGGGTTGGTCCAGCAAATCGTGGGCTCAAACCCCTCCTCGCGCAGCAGGCGAACCGGCTCAAGCGAGCATGGTGCGCAGCACGCATGCAGCAACAACGACTTCATCGACATCTCCTCACCCAAAAAAGCGCACGCCAAAGGACGTATCCTCGCAGGCGACAATGCGGCGGTCGCGCAGGATGGTCCGCACGTAATACCAATCGCCCACGCAGCCCGACAAGTGCAGACCAGCCGCCAGGTAGCACAGCAGCGGATAGTCCGAGAACGCAAACCCCAGGGCAAATGCTGTCGTCACAACAACCGTCGGCGCCAGGCAAACCGCCATGTACCGCCGGCGCGAATACACAATCCCCTCGGCGCAGGCATAGATCATGCACGTCTCACGGTTCGCTCCAAAAGTCACGTGCGCACTCGCGGGCGCCAGCAGCTTAAAAAACACACCGTGCACCAGCTCGTGCACGGCAAACGACGCCATTGAGACCGCAGCCAAGCCGACTATCCAGCCCACGACTGCCGTCCAGCCGCCCGCATCAGCAGCATCCAAGTCTTCAGGCCCGCCCAGCAGCATAAACACCGGCACCAGGCACACGGCAAACACGCCGACTACGACCATCCCCCACACGAAGCAAGCGTGCAGAAAATCCTCGTCTTCAAACGCATGTATGTTGGAAATCTCATTCATAGCATCTTAGGATAGCGCCCCTGCCACGTACCCGTCCGCATGTGCGATAATGTCGAATGATATGCACGAATTGACCACCGCGCCGCCGAGCCCCGCGCCCGGCCGCGCTCTCACCATATGCGAAGGAGTCCCATGGCATCCAAATACTCCATGAACGACCGTCCCAGCTGGCCGCGCCGCGCCATCGTTACCGCCGGCGAGCCCTACGGCAACAAGGGCCTTCACTTTGGCCACGTTGGCGGCGTCTTTGTCCCGGCCGACTTCTTCGCCCGTTTCCTGCGCGACCGCCTGGGCCGCGAGAACGTCATCTTCACCTCGGGCACCGACTGCTACGGCTCGCCCATCATGGAGAGCTACCGCAAGCTCAAGGAGAACGAGGGCTACGACAAGTCCATCGGCGAGTATGTCGAGTCCAACCACTCCCGCCAGGCCGCGACCCTCAACAACTACAACATCAGCTGCGATATCTACGGCGGCTCGGGCCTTGAGCCGGCTGCGCAGATTCACAACGAGGTGACCGCCGAGATTATCAAGCGCCTGCACGAGCAGGGCACCATCTCCAAGCGCTCCACGCTGCAGTTCTACGACGCCAAGGCCGGTACGTTCCTCAACGGCCGTCAGGTGATCGGCCGCTGCCCCATCCAGGGCTGCAAGTCCGAGAAAGCCTACGCCGACGAGTGCGATCTGGGTCACCAGTTTGAGCCCGAGGAGCTCATCGCGCCCAAGAGCCAGCTCACCGGCGAGGTGCCCGAGCTGCGCCCGGTCGACAATCTCTACTTTGACCTGCCGGCCTACCTCGACTTTATGAAGACCTACACCGCCAAGCTCGCCCAGAACCCGCAGGTTCGCTCCGTGGTCTCCAAGACCATGGAAGAGTGGCTGCTGCCGGCTCAGCTCTACATCCAGAACAAGTTCCGCGAGGCCTTCGATGCCGTCGAGGACCAACTTCCCGAGCACACCGTGTTGGAGCCCGAGGGCAACAAGAGCAGCTTTACCGTCACCTTCCCCAGCTGGAAGGAGCGCGACGATGCCCACGCCGTGCTCGCCAACGGTGGCGTGCGCTTCCGCAGCGGCAAGGCACTCGTGCCCTTCCGCATCACCGGCAACATCGACTGGGGCGTTCCGGTGCCCGAGGTCGATGGCGTGACCGA
>JAIIWC010000098.1 GCA_022745215.1 Collinsella sp.
GGGATTCGGGCCACTCAGCAGATTGATGCCCGATCATAATTCCCAGGAGAAGGGCAAGGGCTCATCAAGGCTGCCGTGCTGAGCGGCAGTTGATAGTGGGGCTATGGTACCCCAAAGCGGCGGGTCTAGCCAAAACATTCCATCTGGAAACACGGCACAGACGCAACGGTGCAGACGGTGTGATGCTCAAGATTGATAAAACGTTTTTTCTTCGGCACATCGCCAAACTGACATATCGCCCAGATAGCAGCGGTTAGAGCGGTTGGTAAAGATTTTTCATATACCGTTTTTCTCGAAAAAAATGAACTTCCATTTCGGCATACGGTCGATTTTTTGGGGTATTCGGTCGGCATTTCGTTATAATCATTTCGGTTTTATTTCTTTTGGTTTATCTATCAGCGCAAGACGATGTCAGATGGAGGTCTGAATGTACAAGCGCACCAAGATTGTATGCACCATGGGTCCCGCCTGCGATAGCGACGAGACCATCCGCGAGATGATCAAGGCGGGCATGAACGTCGCCCGTTTTAACTTCTCGCACGGATCCTACGACGAGCACCACGGTCGCATCGAGCGCGTCCGTCGTATTTCCAAGGAGCTCGGTCTGCCCGTCGGCATCCTGCTCGACACCAAGGGCCCCGAGGTCCGCACCGGCCTTCTGGTCGATGGCAAGAAGGTTGCCGTCAAGACCGGCGACAAGATTGTCGTCACCGCTCAGCCCACGTCCGAGGATTTCCACGGCACCGCTGAGCACATCTCCCTCGACTACCTGGCTCTGCCCTCCGAGGTCGAGAAGGGCTCCCTCATCCTGATCGATGACGGCCTGGTTGCTCTCGAGGTCGAGTCCGTCAGCGGCCAGGACATGACCTGCGTCGTTAAGAATGACGGCCTGATTGGCGAGCGCAAGGGCGTCAACATGCCCAACGTCAACATCTCGCTGCCCGCCATCACCGAGCGCGATCGTCAGGACATCCTCTTTGGCCTGACCGAGAACATCGACTACATCGCCGCGTCCTTCATCCGTGACGGCGAGTCCGTCCGCGGCATCCGCGAGCTTTGCCGCGAGAACGGTGGCGAGCACGTGACAATCTTCCCGAAGATCGAGTGCGCCCTGGGCGTCGAGAACTTCGACGAGATCCTCGAGGCTTCCGACGGCATCATGGTCGCCCGTGGCGACCTGGGCATCGAGATCAAGCCCGAGCTCGTTCCCCACATCCAGAAGGAGATCATCGCCAAGTGCAACGCGGCCTACAAGCCCGTTATCACCGCTACGCAGATGCTCGACTCCATGCAGCAGAACCCGCGCCCGACGCGCGCCGAGGTTGCCGACGTTGCTAACGCCATCTACGACGGCACCGACGCCGTTATGCTCTCTGGCGAGTCCGCTGCCGGTAAGTACCCGGTCGAAGCCGTCAAGATGCAGGCCAGCATTGCTCTCGAGACCGAGAAGTACCTCCCGGCCCACGCTCCGCTCGAGGTTCCGGCCGATGCTCACGGCACCCGCGTCGTCAACAACGTTGTGGGTATGTCCGCTGTGAACATGGCTACCACCGTTGGCGCCAAGTGCATCACCGTGCCGACGACCACCGGTCGTACCGCTCGCCTGATCTCGCACTTCCGTCCCAACATGCCGATCTGCGCGTTCTCCCGCCACGAGTGGGCTGTCCAGCAGATGATCATGTACTGGGGCGTTATCCCGCACCAGGCCGAGATTACCCAGGGCACCGTCAACGGCACGATCGTCAAGGCGATCGAGACCGCTAAGGAGCTCGGCTACGTCGAGGCCGGCGATTTGACCGTCGCTACCGCCGGCGATCCCCGCATGAGCGTCCAGCTCGAGGACAAGGTCTCCTCGACCAACGTCGCTTACGTCGCTCAGGTGCGCTAAATCGCACTTGCAAGCAGATTTGCATTGCAAAGGGCCCGGAAGGCTTTGCCTTCCGGGCCCTTTTTTAAACCTTCTTCGTATGCCGCTTCATCGATTTGTGTTCAGTCGCGAACCTTTCCGATGCCGAGCGTACCACCGAAGATGCCCTGCGACGGGAACTGTTGGTCAATTGGGATGAACTGTTCACAGTCAAGTCGTCGGCTAGCAGCTAGTGATCAGAGGGACTGCGGGAACGTCAGAAGCGGCAACGCGAGCCGCAAAGCCCGCCTCAGTCAGCTCGATGACCTCGGTAAACGTTGCGTCGAAGAACTCCTCGGTCAGCAGGCGGTATGGCGGATGATCGGGCTCACCGGGGTTTTCGCGCACGATCTCGTGTATAACGCCGATGGTCTTGAGTACATACTCCTTCTGGATGGGATACTGCCCAAAACGCGTCGCCGCAGTATACAGGCGATCGGTCGCGCGCGGAATCGAAACAATACCGAGCGTCTTGCCAAACCAGTCAAAGTCGCCTTGCTTTTTAATGCGGAATTCCTCGCACGGCTTGCCGCCGTGCGCCTCCAGGTACTGATTCACGCGCGTATTCCATACGGTATCGGCCACCAGATGCGACCAGACGCCCAGCGTTAAATCGAGCAACGACTGCGCCACATCTTCGGACGCAAGCGAGAACTCACAGGCGCCGGGACCGACAACCGGCTCGGCATCCCTGTAGCGCTGGGGATAGTGCACACGATTCAGTCGCTCGCGCTCCTCGATAATCGAGGTCGCCGCGGCCGGCGCACCGGTGGGAGAACTTTTAAGCAGCGGTGCCACATAGGTATCCCAGAACTCATGCTCACGAGGCTTAGGGATAGGCTCGGGCTTTGCAAAGTGCGTAATGCGATACGGAATGGGATCGGCGATACCGGGAACCATATAGCCCACAAAAATGTCCGGAACCACGCAGCCAAACAAAAAGGCATTGCGGTCACGCACGCTATCGGCAAGCGCACTGGTGCGCTCCAGCAAACGCTCCGTCTGAGCGATATGAATGTTCCAGCTTGGCATAGCCACCCCCATAAAAAACCTGGATAACTATACCATCACGGCAAAGCCGCGCGGGCGGCTACGCATCCTCTACGCAGCAACTAGTCCGTAGCACCGTTTTCGGTTCCATACGACGGTACGGGCGCCTCGACCACATGGTGATATCGATCGATATAGATTGCACGGGCACCCAGGCGTCGCACCAAATCTTGATGGTGCGTACTCATCAAAACCGTCTTACCGGCAGCAACGTAGGCCAGCAAAAAGTTGACTACGATGTCGCACGAGTCCTCATCGAGACCGTTGGTGGGCTCGTCGAGCACCAAGATATCGGGGTTCATCGACACGACCGCAGCCAGCGCCACGCGCTTCTTTTGCCCACCCGAAAGCTGATAGGGCGAGGCATCGACCAGATCGGCAACCTGGAACAGCTCCATGGCATCGCGGACGCGGCGCTCGAGCTCGTCTG
>JAIIWC010000003.1 GCA_022745215.1 Collinsella sp.
CCGTGAGCTCGTGCGGTATCGCCGACATTCCCAACTGGAACGGCGGCGAAGGTGGCCTTTTGGCTTTTGGCGATTCCGCCGTTTGCGTCGACCCTACGAGCGAGGAGCTCGCCTCAATCGCGATTTCGTCGAGCGAAACGGTGCGCTCGCTGACCGGATGGGATATCCGTTGCGCGCTGCTTTCGCATTCGACTGACGGCTCGATGGACAATGAGCTTGTCGACAAGGTGCGTCGCGCTCGCGAGATTGCCAACGATCGCCGTCCCGACCTTGCCATCGACGGCGAGTTCCAGTTTGATTCGGCGATTAACCCCAAGGTTGCGGCCAAGAAGGTGCATCGTGAGTCCGCTGTTGCGGGCCAAGCCAACGTGGTCATCTGGCCCGATATCAATGTGGGCAATATCGGCGTCAAGATCATCCAGAATCTGACCGGTGCAAATGCCTATGGCCCCATGCTTCAGGGCTTCAAGAAGATCGTGTGCGATTGTTCACGCTCTGCGCCCGTCGACGAAATCGTCGGCAACGTGGTGATGAGCTGCGTGCGCGCTCAGGCGCTTAAGGAGGCTTAAGGTATGTCCGATAAAAAGACTCCCTGGCGCGTCCTGGTAATCAACCCAGGTTCCACTTCCACAAAGGTGGGCGTTTTTGAGGGTGATGAGTGCAAGTTCAGCAAGAACGTTGCACACGATGCGAAGGACCTCGCCCAGTTCGATGGGGTTTCGGCTCAGATGCCGTATCGCTGCGATCTGATCCTTGGGGCACTGGGTGAGGCGGGTCTGAAGCTCGAGGACTTTGATGCATTTGTCGGTCGCGGCGGCGGCCTGCTTTCGCTGCCCGGCGGCACGTATGCCATCAATGAGGTCATGCTCGAGCATGCCCGCGTCGGTGCGAACGGCATTCAGCACCCGGCGCAGCTGGGACCCCAGATTGCCTACGAATTTGCCGTGAAATGTGGCAAGCCCGCCTTTGTGGTGAATCCTCCCGATACTGACGAGCTGTGCGACCTCGCACGTATGACGGGCATTAAGGGCGTGTATCGAAACGTGCACCTGCACGCCCTTAATCTCAAAGAGACCGCCATCCGCCATGCGGCAAAGCTCGGCCGCCCCTATGATGAGTGCAACTTCATTGTTTGCCATATCGGCGGCGGCATCTCTATCTCGGCTCATCTTAAGGGCAAGATGGTGGACGGCAACGACATCGTTGGCGGCGAGGGTCCCATGGCGCCGACGCGCTGCGGATCGGTTCCCGCGATCGAGGTCGCGAAGTATACGGCAGAGCATGGTCTCGACGTTGCCCGCGCCCACTGCATGAAGACCGGTGGCTTCGTTGACCTTTTGGGTACGTCCGATGCCATCGAGGTGTGCGAACGTGCTGCAGCGGGCGATAAGGCCGCAGCTCGCGCCTGGGATGCAATGGTTTACCAAATCTGCAAGTGGATTGGCGAGATGGCTTGCGTGCTGAAGGGCGACGTCGACGGCATCTTGCTCGGAGGCGGCATGGTCCACAGCAAGGAGCTCGTTGCCTCGATTGAGGAGTGCTGCTCTTGGATCGCCCCCGTATCGGCTTATCCCGGCGAGTTTGAACTCGAGGCAATGGCGTCTGGCGCCTGCCGCGTGCTCGATGGTGCCGAGGAAGCGCTCGCGTACAGCGGAGAGCCCGTGTTCACCGGATTCAACGACTGATAGTGCTGTGTTTGGGGCGGCCGATGATGACGTCCGGCCGCCCCGACCCTTTTTCTAAGTGTAAGGATGGATCATGGATAAAACCAAGATCAAGTACCTGGTGGGCATTTATGCTGCCGCCATGTGCATTATGGGCATGTTGGTGCCCGTCCCCATCGTGGCCTCTGTTGCGGCGGCATTTCCCAACGAAAACATCGCTGCCGTCCAGATGATCATCGGCATCATCCCGTTGATGATGGCACTGTCCGCCATGCTCGTCTCTTCACAGCTTGCCTCTCGCGTGTCCAAGAAGAAGACGACGCTTGTCGGTCACGTTATCGTGATGCTGGCAGGCGCCTCGGTGCTGGTGTTCCACGACTCGCTCGGCCAGGTCTTAGCGGCTTCTGCTGTCATGGGCCTTGGTCTCGGCGCCGTGCAGAATTCAACGGACGCTCTTATCGCGGATTACTTTGGCGGAAAGCAGCGCTCGTTTGTCATGGGCATCTACTCCACTTTTGTTGCACTTGGCGGCATTATCTGGACGATGGTTTCCGGCATCTTGGGTTCTGCCGAGTGGTTCCACAGCTATGCGGCGTACTTCATCATGATCGCGTTTATTGTCATTGAGGCTGTTTGCCTTCCCGAGGGTCATCTTGAGCCCAAGCGCAAGGTCAACGTGTTCGCCAATATGCCTAAAGAGGTCGCGATTATCACGCTCATGAGCTTTGTGTTCGTACTCACGTTCCAGCTCTTCAGCTCTAACGTCTCGCTGCTTGTTGTGGGTCGCAGCTTTGGCGGTACCGTGGAGGCCGGTCTTGCCTCTACTGTTATGACCGTTGCCGGTATTGCGGCTGGTCTTTTGGTCGGTCCGCTGTTTGCCAAGTTTAAGAACCTGGCCATGCCGATCGCGTGGGGCGTGACGCTCATTGGCCTGGGCCTGACGCTGATTGCGCCCGCCTTTATGGTGCTGTGCGTTGCGGGCTTTGTCGTCGCGCTGGGCAAGGAGACCTACGTGCCGCTGGAGGGCAATTTTGCCGCCGGCAACTCTGCCCCCGAGGGACGTGCGTTTAACCTCGCCATTGGCATGGCGGGCATCAACTTTGGCATGGCACTGTCTCCCATTGTGTTTGAGGCCGTAACGTCGCCGTTTGGTGCAACGATTGACCAGAAGTTCATCGCCGGCATGATCGTCTGTGCGGCGTGTGTCGTCTTTGGCGCCATTAAGTATCGCAAGCTCACCCCGGCCCAGCTTGCCGAGGCCGAGAAGATGGCGGCCGGCGGCGAGGCAGAGTAGCCGTTCTAGTAGTTGCTTTGCCGTACATCATGTTTTATCGGGGCCGCCGACATATGCCGGCGGCCCTCTTTCTATCAATGACTTTGAAAGGCTTACGGCTATGAAGTTACCTGTCAGGCGCGTTATCGGTATTCTCAACGGCTTCTTTAACCCGCTATTGCTCTGTGCGTTTCTCCCCATCATCGAAGGGGCGCCTGGCCTGGATCTGACGAGCCCCACGGGCTTTTGGGGACAACTCATCGTGGCCACGGTAATCGCCGAGGTTCTGAGCGCACTCCCGATGTTTGGCAAAACGGTCGGTATGTGCCTGAACTTTTTTGGTTTTGAGCAGGGGAGTGCATCGCACAAGATCGCCGGTACGGTCATCGGTGCCACGCTCCTTTTTATGGTGATCGGTTTTGGCGAGATTGCCTTCCGGGGAGGATTCGGAACGATTGAAGGCCGTACGTTCTTCGCGCGTTGGGCAGGCCTTGTCACAAAGGGGTGGGCTTTTGTGGTTATCGCCGGCGTGCTGTTCGATCCCTTTACAGCGGCTCTCGGCCGCATGATAGCTCGCGAAGAGAAGTAATAGCTCCTCGCCTATCGAATGCCGGCGGACGGGGCGCCGGGGCTGTAGTCTTCCGAGCGTTTACAGTCCTGTCGCTCCGTCCGCCGGCATTCGACCGCAACATGTTGGTCAAGCATAATCTTTTGGATTCTTTTGGCGTGAGCGGCTTGGTTTTGGTAGGATTTGTCAGCGGCTTGACTAAGGGGGTTTTATAACTGCCATGCAGGTAGCCGTGTTGGTAACGTTTTACCGACTTGCCAAGAACCCCTCATAATTAATGCGTCTGCAAAATGACCAATTGCTTTGACCTGCTGAAACACTATATGTTGTGTTTGAACTAAAAAAAGAATACAGGATATAGATGCGTCTTTGTCGTATGATAGATGGCGGACAGAGAACGAAGACCTTATTCGTCCCATTTGGACACGCCTTTGAGCCGCTTGATCGGCCGCGAGGATTGTCCGCATGAGGACTTATGGTTTATCGAGAACACAGATTGCGCGACGGCGCCGCAAGACAGGGACAGGCCCTGCCGGGCATCGTTTGGCTCTGAAGCGCAATGAGACTACGACGCGAAAGAGGCAAGAGGATGAAGATCATCAAGCGCAGCGGCACCGAGGTTGTCTTTGACATCGATAAGATCGTCAATGCCATCCGCGCCGCCAACTTGGAGGTCGAGGAGAGCTCTCGTCTAACTGACCGCCAGGTGGTTTATGCGGCACAAAACGTCGCCGAGGCATGCGAGAACGCGGGCCACACCGTTTCGGTCGAGGAGATCCAGGATTTGGTCGAGGACGAGATCATGCGTCTCGACTGCTACGAGGTTGCTCGCCACTACATCATCTATCGCTATGTTCAGAGCCTGAAGCGCCAGAAGAACACGACCGATGACAAGATTCTGTCGCTGATCGAGTGCAATAACGAAGAGGTCAAGCAGGAGAACTCTAACAAGAACCCGACCGTCAATTCCGTCCAGCGCGACTATATGGCCGGCGAGATCTCCAAGGACCTGACTCAGCGCGTGCTGCTGCCCCAGGAGATCGTGGATGCCCATAATGAGGGCCTGATCCATTTCCACGATTCGGATTACTTTGCCCAGCACATGCACAACTGCGATCTGGTGAACCTGGAGGACATGCTCCAGAACGGCACCGTTATCTCGGGCACGCTGATCGAGAAGCCGCACAGCTTCTCGACTGCCTGCAACATCGCGACGCAGATTATCGCCCAGGTCGCTTCCTCCCAGTACGGCGGCCAGTCCATCTCGCTGACCCATCTCGCCCCCTTTGTTGAGGTGAGCCGTCAAAAGATTCGCGGCGAGGTCGCCCGCGAGCTCGAGGAGCTCGGTGTTTCGGCATCTGCCGAAAAGGTCCGTGAGGTCGTTGAGGACCGTCTGCGTGACGAGATCCGTCGCGGCGTCCAGACGATTCAGTATCAGGTCGTGACCCTTATGACCACCAACGGACAGGCGCCGTTTGTGACGGTCTTTATGTATCTCAACGAGGCTCGCTCAGCGCAGGAGAAGCACGACCTTGCCATGATCGTGGAGGAGACGCTTCGTCAGCGCTATGAGGGCGTTAAGAACGAAGCCGGTGTGTGGATTACCCCGGCATTCCCCAAGCTTATCTATGTACTCGAGGACGATAACGTTCACGAGAATTCCCCGTACTTCTACCTGACCCAGCTGGCTGCCAAGTGCACTGCCAAGCGCATGGTGCCCGACTACATCTCCGAGAAGAAGATGCGCGAGCTCAAGCTGTCGAAGGGCGAGACCGCCGGCAACGGCGATTGCTACACCTGCATGGGTTGCCGCAGTTTCCTGACGCCCGACCGCTCCGGTAACGGATTTAACAACGTGGCCAACGCGCTGAACTATGACCCAAACAAGCCCAAGTACTACGGTCGCTTTAACCAGGGCGTTGTGACCATCAACCTGCCCGATGTCGCGCTGAGCTCGCACCAGGACATGGACAAGTTCTGGAAGATCTTCGACGAGCGCCTTGAGCTGTGCCACCGCGCTCTGCTGTGCCGTCATGAGCGTCTGATGGGTACGCTTTCGGATGCCGCACCGATTCTTTGGCAGTACGGTGCCCTGGCGCGTCTGAAGAAGGGCGAGACGATCGATAAGCTGCTCGTGGGTGGCTATTCCACCATCAGCCTGGGGTATGCCGGCCTGTATGAGTGCGTCAAGTACATGACGGGCCACAGCCACACCGAGAAGGAGGGCACGCCCTTTGCCATGGCCGTCATGCAGCGTATGAACGATAAGTGCGCCGAGTGGAAGGCCGAAAGCGATATTGACTTCTCGCTGTACGGTACGCCGTTGGAGTCGACGACCTACAAGTTCGCCAAGTGCCTGCAGCGCCGTTTTGGCATCATCCCGGGCGTGACGGACAAGGGCTACATTACTAACAGCTACCACGTTCATGTGTCCGAGGAGATTGACGCATTCGACAAGCTCAAGTTCGAGGGCATGTTCCAGCAGCTTTCGCCGGGCGGTGCCATTTCCTACGTCGAGGTTCCCAACATGCAGGACAACCTCAAGGCTGTCATTCGCGTGATGCAGTACATCTACGACAACATCATGTACGCCGAGCTCAACACCAAGAGCGATTATTGCCAGGTGTGCGGCTACGATGGCGAGATTAAGATTGTCGAGGATGACGGCAAGCTGGTGTGGGAGTGCCCCAACTGCGGCAACCGCGACCAGGAGAAGATGAATGTCGCCCGTCGCACGTGCGGCTACATCGGTACCCAGTTCTGGAACCAGGGTCGAACCGAGGAGATCCGCGACCGCGTGCTGCATCTCTAATAACCATCCCAGGCTGCCCCGTAGCGAGGCCCCGGACCTTTACTCGCTATTTCGGACAGTCCTGGCTCACGACGGAGGCGCCACTGGCGCCTCCTGTTCGTGCGGAACTCATATCGAGCAAAGGTCCGGGGCCTCGCTACGGGCAGCCAAGTTGATGTAGCTGAGATGCGGCATGCGGTCTGCTCACTCCTCGAAGTTCTTAGCGGAAATGAGTCGACTTGCAATAACGGTTTGCTTGCAGCAACGATTGAGCTGCAACAAATTTTTTATTGGACCTCGAACCCTATACTCGATGTTCGCTTCGTTCATTGAGTGTTGCTCGCGAGGGGTCTGGAGTATATCGTTCCGCCCGCAGTTTCGCAGGCCAAAGGCCGAGAATGTTTGAGGACGGAATGATATACTCCAGACCCCCAGGAAGGTTACTTATGAACTACGCGAACATTAAGTATTTCGACATTGCTGATGGGGAAGGCGTTCGTACTTCTCTGTTTGTGAGTGGGTGCCGTCGTGGGTGCAAGAACTGCTTTAACTCTGTCGCGTGGGACTTTGCTGCGGGCGAGCCGTTTGATCGTGCCGTCGAAGACAAGATTATTGAGAGCCTCGACCATCCCTTTATCGATGGTCTGACGATTTTGGGCGGCGAGCCTATGGAACCTGAGAATCAGGCGGGACTCGTTGAGTTCGTCGAGCGTGTTCGTGCCGCTTATCCTTCGGGGTCAGGAAAGACCATTTGGTGTTTTACCGGCGATGTGCTCGAGGAGCTTATGCCGGGCGGTCGTCATCATACCGAGGTGACGGACCGCATCCTTGCCTGCCTCGACATGTTGGTGGACGGCCCGTTTGTTCAAGATCTGTACGATATCTCGTTGCGCTTTAGGGGCTCGAGCAATCAGCGCGTGATTGATATGAACGCCACGCGTGCCCGTGCTGAGCGCGAGGGCGTTGCGCTTTGTGATGCGGTTGAACTTTGGCGTGATGATCCGGTCTATTCGACCCATACTATGTAGCTTGTGGTCGATGCCGGAGGGCGTGGTACCATAGCGCGAACGTGAAATCGGAAAAGTGAGGCCCAGATGGTCGATCAGGAAAAAGTCGAGGCCGCCATTAAGCTGTTGCTTGAAGGCATAGGCGAGGACCCAACTCGTGAGGGCCTGCTGGAGACCCCGGCGCGCGTTGCCCGTATGTATGGTGAGATTGCCGGCGGCATGGACCAGAGTGCCGAGGAGCACCTGTCCAAAACCTTTGCCGTCGCTTCGAACGATTTGGTTATCGAGCGCGACATCACGTTCTACTCGCTGTGCGAACATCATCTGCTGCCGTTTTATGGCAAGGCCGCTATTGGTTATATCCCTAACGGTCGGGTGGCTGGGCTTTCCAAGCTCGCCCGCACGGTTGAGGTTTATGCCCGTCGTCTTCAGCTGCAGGAGCAACTGTGTGCACAGGTTGCCGATGCCCTCATGGATTATCTCGCTCCCCAGGGAGCGATTGTGTTGATGGAGGCCGAGCATATGTGCATGACCATGCGCGGCGTGCAAAAGCCCGGTACCAAGACCGTGACGCTCGCTCGCCGCGGCGTCTTTGAGACCGATCCCGCGCTCGAGGAGCGTTTCTTTAGGATGCTGGGCCGCTAACCATGAGAGTCGTCAACGACTTTACATCGAAGACCGATGAGGGGACGTCGCGTCGCGGCTTTATGGCTTCGGGCCTGGCCCCCTTTGGTGCCATGCCTCGCATTGATTACATTTGTGCCAACGGGCTGTTCCGGCGGCACCTGGGCAACATCGTACAGTTGGAATCGGGGCGCATCTTCTGCCGCCACGGTATTGACCATCTGCTCGATGTCGCTCGCATTATGTGGATCAAGAATCTCGAGGAACAGCTCGAATTTGACCGCGAGGTCATCTACGCCACGGCACTTCTTCACGATATCGGCAAAGATGAACAGTATGAATCGGGTATATCCCATGATGTTGCAAGCGAACGCGTCGCTGATGCGATTCTCGGCGGTATGCCCGATGACGTGGCGTTTGAGCCGGCCGATGCCGCGGCCATTAAGACGGCCATTCTGGGCCATCGAAAGCTGCGCGTGAACAGCCAACCGCTCGAGCGTCTGCTCTATGCAGCCGACAAAGCGTCGCGCGCCTGCTTTGCATGCCCCGCGCGCAATGCTTGCAACTGGAGCGATGATAAAAAGAACCTGTCGATTCGCGTGTAGTTAGTTTGCGCGGTCGGGGTTCTAAACGAAGGAGACGATCGCGATGAGTAACAAGAAACTGCCCGAGAATGCAACCAAGACTGAAGGCGCCGAGCTCGCCCGCCGTGGAAGGGGCGAAATATCCACCGCAACGGCGGTGCCCCACGTGAGCTATGACGATCTGCGCCATGCCGATCGCATTGTCATTGACGGCCTTGAGGTTTTTGCCAACCATGGCGTGTATCCCGAGGAGAACGCGCTGGGTCAGAAGTTCATCGTTTCTCTGGTGCTCTATGCCGACCTGCGCGCGGCGGGGGAGCACGATAACCTGGATGCCTCGATTGACTACGGCTCGGTGTGCCACGATGTCGATGGCTATCTGCGCGAACATACGTTTAAACTCATCGAGGCGGCAGCCGAGGGGACAGCCCAGATGCTGCTGCGCCGTTATCCCTCGCTGCTTGGTGTGCGCATAAAGCTCGATAAGCCGTGGGCTCCTGTTGGCCTGCCTCTGGCAAGCTGCGGCGTCGAGATCGAGCGCGTGCGCTAGTCGACGCTAGAGCTTGTTGAGGGGTGGCTGCTTGAGCCGCTGCGACAGAGCTTTATTGTTGGGACAGTACGTGTCGAGCAGGGCGTGGAATCGCTGATTGTGGCTTGGCTCGAGCAAGTGGACGAGCTCGTGGGCGACAACCATGTCGAGGCATTCGATGGGATAGGCGGCAAGTTCGCGTGCGATGCGAATGGCGCCGGTCTTGGGCGTGCATGATCCCCAGCGCGTTTTCATGCTGCGCACGGAGACGCGGGCCACGGTGACGCCCATTGCGATTTCGTACGCGTGCACCATATCGTACAGCGCCGTGGTGACCTCGGTTGCATAGAGCTGGTCGATACGGGCTTGGAGCTCATCGGACGTTAGGCCGTCGAGGATTGCGTGCCGCTTGGCCTGTGGGCCTTCGTCCGATTCATCGGTACCCATAAAACTTGCGAAGGTGGCCTGTTTGGGTCGCGGTGCGGGTGATGCAAAGTTGTGATCGAGTGCATCCTGTACCGTGATGGGCTTGCCCCAAAGTGCAATGATGGACGAGGGGCTGAGCGGCTCTCGTGCCGTCGCCTGACGCTGCTCGCGCTGGGCAAGTCGACTGATAATCCAGGCGCTGTTGCGCTTCACAAACGCTTCGATACGCTCGCGGGCGGCGCCGAGCGGTGCGCTGGCGTGGACCTCACCGCTCGAAGTGACGCGTAGGTTGAAGTTCTTGACGCACTTTTTGGTAACGACGACGGGGATGGGCATCCCATCCGGTCGGGGTACGGAAATCGTGAATTGCTGCGTCAAAAGCGGTCCTTCAGATTGGGGACGGGCCGGCATGTCGACCGTTCGGCATGCCGGCCCGCTCAAGGGATGTGAAATTAATAGCGCTCGAAGAAGGCAAGGGCATTATCGCTGCAGAGCTTTTGCATCACGGTCTTGCCAAAGTGCTTGGAGAGCATGTTCTGGAATTCGGGCATCTTGCTGGCATCGGAGAGGAAAGCGGGCACCGTGGCACCGTCCCAGTCGCCACCGAGTGCGATGACGTCCTCGCCGCCCAGGTCGAGCCAGTGCTCGATATGTGCCGCTAGCTGGTCGAAGGTGACGTCTGCGGCGGTCTCGTCGGTTGCGTCGTTGGAAAGGAACTCGCTGCAGTAGTTGAGGCCGACGATACCGCCCATGTCGCGAATGGTGCGGAACTGGTCGTCGGTGAGGTTGCGCTTGGCGCCGCAAACCGCGCGGGAGTTGGAGTGGCTGGCGACGAAGGGGCGCGTGGCGTGGGCGACAACCTCGTCAAAGCACTCATCGTTGAGGTGGGAGACGTCGAGCACCATGCCGGCGTGCTCCATCTGCGTAAGGGCCTCGATGCCGGCGGCGGTGAGGCCGGCGTGGGTGTCGTGGCCGCTCGCGAGCGGCCCCTGCGCATTCCAGCTGAGTGACGACATAAGCACGCCCAAACTCTTGAGCACCTCGATCAGCGCGGGGTCCTCGGCAAAGAACGTGGCGTTTTCGATGGTGTGGATGCAGGCGACCTTGCCGTCTTTGAGCGCAGGGCGAATGTCAGCGGCGCTGCGTACGTTGACCATGCGGTCGTGGTTGAGCATTGCCTGGCCGCTCATGTGCGCCATGATCTGCGCCTGGAAGCGCGCGGCGTGGGCGGTGGGAATCTCGTCGGGGACAAACGTGGCGAAGCACTGTGCCCACGGCGTGTTGCCGATCTTTGCGAGCGAGATGGCGCAGGCGTTGCCCTCGATGAGGTCGAAATCTTGCGGATGCGTTTCGTCGCCGGGGAAATAACCATCGGTGCCGGCGGTAAAGCGCAGGTCGAGATCGAGCGTGGCCCAGCCGATGCGGTCGGCGGTGTCGCAGTGTAGGTCAAATACGGGATATGCCATAGTTCCTCCGGTTGCAGCGTTTCTTTGCAAACTGTCTTTGAATTGTATGACTAGGGTATAGTTAGCGCCATATGTTCACGGCGGCCCGCGTTGTGCGCCGCCCTTATCACGGAGGTTACCATGTCCAACCAGGGCAAGAAGGTCAAGACCCATTATCGTGGCACGCTCGACGACGGCACGCAGTTCGATAGCTCTTACGATCGCGGCGAGCCGTTGGAGTTCACCTGCGGCGCCGGTCAGATGATCAAGGGCTTCGACGCCGCTGTTGTCGACATGCAGGTGGGCGAGAAGAAGACCGTGCACATTCCCGCTGCCGATGCCTACGGCGAGCACAACCCCGAGATGGTCCTGACCTTCCCGGCTGAGCAGGTCCCCAATATCGAGCAGATCGAGAAGGGCATGAAGCTCTTCCTGTCCACGCCGAGCGGCATGCCCGTCCCTGCCGTCGTCATCGACGTGACGCCCGAGGCCGTGACGCTCGACGCCAACCACGAGCTCGCCGGCAAGGACCTCAACTTTGATATCGAGCTCGTCGAGGTCGAGGACTAGAGTATGCCTGAACGCTTGGTTTCGACGACATGCTTGGGAAATCTCAACGATCCGTCCTATGAACTCCTGCTTCGCCGGGAGCTGGGCGGTGTCTTTGAAGTTGACGAGCTACTGCTCGATTGGGACCAGGCTGATGCATGCGCGTTTGTGGGCGTGACGGAGCTGGGGCGCACGATCGATGTTCGGTTGGATACTGCCGACGGCGGTCGTCTTGCCGATGGCGACGTGCTCGCCATTGACCGTTCGGGCATGGTGCCCGTGGTGGTTGTCGTGCGCCTGCGCAGCGCCGAGGTCTATTTGGTCGAAGTCGATCGCATGGATCCGATTGCGCTCGCGCATGCGTGCTGGGAGATCGGCAACATGCATGCGCCGCTCTTCCGGGGCGACTCGGACGAGCATACCGTGCGCATGTATACGCCGGTGCAGCCTGTTTTGGGCCGCATGCTTCGGGGTGTCGAGGGTGCTCGGCTCTCGGTGGTTACCCGTGAACTCGATGCGGGCCGACGCTTTGCGTCGAGCGCGGCCGATGTTGTCGTGAGCATGGCTCCGGACTTTACCATCGTTAAAAAGACGCGCGACTAAGCGCGCATATGCGCAAGACGGGCTTTGAGGGGCGACCAATCAAAGTCCGTCTTGCTGTTGATAGGAGGCTTTGGGGGAAGCATATGGGTCTTGAGGGAATCAAGCTGATTGCATGCGATTTGGACGGCACGTTGCTGCATCCGGGGGAGCGCGAGCCGCGTTCCGAGGCCTTTGAGCTTATCGATGAGCTACATCGTCGCGGTATCGTGTTTATGCCGGCGAGTGGCCGTCAATATGCGAGCCTGCGCTACCTGTTTGCCCCGGTGGCCGATGAGCTCGACTATGTATGCGAAAACGGAGCCCTGGTGATGAGCGAGGGGCGTGCCGTTGTCAAGCGTTCCATGGAGCGTAGCCTTGCTATGGATATCGCGAACGCCGTGGTTGCGTATCCCCATGCCGACGTGACCCTTTCGTGCGAGGGACACCTCTACACCATGAGCGGCAACGATGCGTTTGTTGATCACCTGCGCTATGAGGTCCATTGTGATGTGGCGGTAGTCGACCGTCCCGAAGACATTGACGAGGATGTCATTAAGATTGCCTTCCAGACGCCCGAGGCAGAGCAGCCGGCGGCGCTGGAGTATTTCGAGCGCCACTTTAGCGATCGAGTCGATGTCATGACATCGGGAACCGAATGGACGGACTTTATCGGTTTCGATTCGGGCAAGGGCTCCGCGCTTGCCGATTACGGTCGCGCTCTGGGGATTTCGCCCGATGAGATGATGGCGTTTGGCGACAATGAGAACGATCGCGACATGCTCAACGTCGTGGGCCATCCCTATCTGATGGAAAGCTGCAATCCCAGCATGCGCGGTGTCAATGACCGTGTCCGCTACGTGTGCACGGTCGAAGAAGAGCTGCGTCGTCTACTTGCTGAGTAGGCATGTCCCAAACATCTACCGGCAGTCGGGGCAGAGACCCTCGAAGATGGTGTAGTGCGAGGTGACGCTCCAGCCGATTTGCTCGGACGCCTTGGTGTCGAGTTGGGCATCGAAGGGGAGCGGTACATCGATGACGCGGCTGCACGAGGTGCAGATGATATGCGCATGCGGCTCGATCGTGCGATCGAAGCGGCTGCCGCCCGGCGTCTTGATGGAGAGGATCTCGCCGGCATCGGCCAGGAGGTTGAGGTTGCGGTAGACCGTGCCACGGCTGATTTTGTCATCCTGTGCGCGCACGACGTTGTAGATTTCGTCGGCGGTGGGATGGTTGTAGCTTTGGCGCACGGCGTCAAGAACCAGCTTTCGCTGCCTGGTATTTCTTCTTTGCACCGCCATGCGCCTCGCCTCTTTTCTATCAACGGTCGTAGGTAAATGATACCGTATTTAGCACACAATACTAATAACGAGGAATGAAACTGTCTTCATTGGCAAGTGGGGCTTGGGCCTGGGCTTCTACGAGGCGAAAACGTGTTCCCATGCGCTTGTAGGAGGCATGAAGCGCCTCGAGATGAGATAGGATGTTTGCCGGAGCTCCCTGTATCTCCATCTCGACCGAGCCGTCTTCCATGTTGCGCACCCAGCCGGTGAGTGCGCGTGCCTGCGCGAGGTTGGTGTTGGTAAAGCGAAAACCGACGCCCTGGACTTGCCCCGTCCAGCGCAGGAAATAGCGCAGGGGAGTGTCTTGAGTGGCCTCGTCGCTTGCGAGCACAGTAAGCCTGCGGCGCAGCTCGAGCTCGACGTTTGATGGTTTTTGAGGCTCTCGACTGCCGCCGGTGACGCTGGAGAAGAACGTATCGAAGAAGCCCATCGCTAGGCCTGCTTGCCTGCGTCGGCCGGGAAGGTTATGCCGGCCTGCTGGCGCACGGCACCCATGATGCGCAGCGAGACGAGCGTGACATCGCGGTAGTGTCCGAGCTCGTGGCGTCCCGCCGGGGTCTCCCAAATCTCTTCCTTTACGTTATCGATACCGCCGATGGCGCTGATAAAGTCAGTGAGTTCGTATTCCATAGTGTTGCTCGATTTGGGCAGGTCGAGCACGCGGCCGTTGTCGCCCTGTTCGCGCGGTGCCTCGGTCGCCGAGCCGCGTACGACATCGCCGCGATAGTCGATGCGGACGTTGCGGGGCGTGGACAGATGGTCGATCTGGATAGTGCCACGCTCGCCTTCGATCTGCGAGGGCAGCAGGTCATTCGTTATTTTGGAGTGCGCGAGCTCGACGGAGATACGGCCACCGCCGTAGCTGGCGAGGATGGAACCGCAGCCGTCGATGGGGCCGTGCGTGAGCTGTCGCGTGGCGGGGTCGAGCAGAGTAGCCATGCTCGTAAGGCCGGAGGGCATGCCGAAAATCTCGACCATGGGCTCGACGGTGTAGACGCCGATGTCCATGAGGGAACCCGATGCCATATTGCAGTCGAAGATATTGGTGGCGCGTCCCGCGAGAATCTCGTTGTAGCGCGAGGAATATTTGCCAAAGCGCAATGAGGCGCGGCGGACGGGGGCGATCTCGCCCAGGGCGTCCTCGATGGCGTGGAAGGCGGGGTCGTGGAGGGGACGCATGGCCTCGAGGGCCACGACACCTGCTGCCTCGGCAGCGCGGAAGACTTCCAGCGCCTGCGCTTCGGTGGCGCAGAAGGGCTTCTCGACGATGACGTGCTTGCCACCGGCGATGCAGGCAAGGGCCTGCTCGTAGTGAAGTGCGTTAGGGCTGCCGATATAGACGGCGTCGACGTCGGCGGCTGCCGCGAGCTCATCGAGTGAAGTAAAGTTTCGCTCGCCACCGCGCTCGGCGGTAAAGGCGGCACCGCGATTGGCATCGCGTGAAAGCGTGCCCACAAACGCGGCTTGGTCGTTGGCGTTGACGACTTGGATAAAGTCGTCGGTGATCATGGATGTGCCGATGGTCGCGATGCGCAGCATACGTCCCCCTTGCGTTGTTTGGTCTACAGGATGAGTGTAGCGCGTGGGGATATAAAGCTGCGCGAAAACGCTATTACAGGTCGCTCTCGTTAAAGCCGGCGTCGATATCGAGGTTGCTGCCGTCGGCCGCCGTGGTGGCGAGCTCATCGCAGCGCTCGTTGAGCTCGTGACCGGCGTGACCCTTAACCCAGATGAACTCAACCTTGTGCTTGCTTTTGGCGGTGAGTAGGCGCTCCCACAGGTCGCGGTTCTTGACGGGTTGCTTGTTGGCGGTTTTCCATCCGCGCTTTTTCCAGCCGTCGATCCAGTGCTTGTTAAAGGCGTTGACGACATACTGCGAATCGGAATGGACTTCGACCTCGCAAGGGCGGTTGAGCGCCTCGAGCGCCACGATGACCGCCATGAGTTCCATGCGGTTGTTGGTGGTCTTGGCGTAGCCGCGCGAAAGCTCGGAGGTGAAGGTCTTGCCGGCGGGGTTGGTGTATTTGAGCACGGCGCCGTAGCCGCCGCGTCCCGGATTTGATCGGGCCGAGCCGTCGGTGTAGATGATGACCTTCACGGGCTTCCTTTCGTTGAGTGCATTTCATGTGAGTGACCATTGTAGCGCCATGCCCGCCGGGGGCCAGCAATCTACGATTTCTACCCCGTCTTCCGACTGTTAGTTGGCATGGATGATGCGGTTGAGCTCGTCGAGGTATTGCTGCAAGAGGAGAGAGGGCTTGCGCTCGTCGTGCATGATGTAGCCAACGTGCATCGTTGGGGCGTCTGCTAGCGGGATCGATGCCATGCCCCATTGCATTTCATTGGAGAGGACACCGGTCGACAGGGTGTAACCGTTCGACGTGATAAGTAAGTTAGTAAGTGTTCCGCGGTCCGAGATTCGTATGTTGCGGTCGCAAGGGATATAGCTAAAAGGTTCCTCGGCGTAATAGAAGGAGTTTGAGGTTCCCTGCTCAAAGCTGTAGCGCGTATAGGGCGTGAGGTCGGCAAGGGACAGCTGCGGGCGGCGTGCGAGCGGGTGGCGCTCGCTAACGAAGACGTGGACCGTCGCGTCGAAGAGGGGATGGAAGCTTGCGCGGGCATCGGCGAAGGCCTTCTGCAGAACGCGGGCGTTAAAGTCATCCAGATACAGAATGCCGATATCGCTGCGAAACGCACGGACGTCATCGATGATCTGCGATGTGGTGGTCTCGCGCATGATGAACTCGAACTTGCTGTCGCGGCAGCGCTCGACTACGTTGACAAAGGCCTCGACCGAAAAGGCGTAGTGCTGGGCGGAAATGGCGAGGCGGGCTTGCGGGGTGCCACCGTCCTCGTAGCGTGCCTCGAGCATGTCGGCCTGCTCTACGACCTGGCGCGCATAGCCCAAAAGCTCGGTGCCGTCGTTGGTGAGCGTGACGCCGCGGCTGGAGCGCGTAAAGATCTCCAGATGGAGCTCTTGTTCTAGGCTTTTGACGGCGTTTGAGATGTTGGACTGAGCGGTATAGAGGCGCTGAGCTGCGGCGTTGATTGAGCCGGACTCTGCCACGGCGATAAGAAAACGAAGCTGCTGGAGGGTCATCGGTGCCCGTCCTTTCGATAGCTATCTAAAAAACCGATAACAGGTTAGCGCTTTTAAGTGATTGACCGAGCGAAACAATGCTCGTACTATTCAAAACACACAAAGGCGGTAGGTAATTAAGCCGACCACGGAACCGGGATGTCAAAAGGAGGACCGCATATGAACTGCTTGCCAAGACGAATGCCGGGCTCCTGTTTGCGCCCGTTGGCGTGATCAGGAGACAACGACTTACTTTTCTCTTATTTATTTACTTTCGTTCGATCAAGGAGATCATCATGAGCCAGTTCATCAACAACCCCGAGCACACCTTTGGTTTCGATACCCTGCAGCTTCATGTTGGCCAGGAGAGCGCCGACCCCGCATCCGACTCCCGCGCCGTGCCTATCTACCAGACCACGAGCTATGTGTTCCGCAACTCCCAGCACGCCGCCGACCGCTTTGGTCTTGCCGACGCCGGTAACATCTACGGCCGTCTGACCAACTCCACCCAGGGCGTCTTTGAGGACCGTATCGCCGCGCTCGAGGGTGGCGTGGCCGGTCTTGCCGTCGCCTCCGGTGCCGCTGCCATCACCTATACCCTGCAGGCACTTGCCCAAGCCGGTGACCACGTGGTGGCTCAGAAGACCATCTACGGTGGCTCCTACAACCTGCTCGAGCATACGCTCTCCCAGTTTGGCGTCGAGACCACGTTTGTCGATGCTCATAACCTGGAAGAGGTTGAGGGTGCCATCAAGGACAACACCACGGTCATCTATCTCGAGACGCTCGGCAACCCCAACTCTGACATCCCCAACATCGACGCCATCTCCGAGATCGCCAAGAAGCACGGTCTGCCGGTTGTCGTCGATAACACCTTCGGCACCCCGTATCTGTTCCGTCCGCTGGAGCACGGCGCCAACATCGTCGTTCACTCCGCAACTAAGTTCATCGGCGGCCACGGTACCTCGCTGGGCGGTGTGATCGTCGACGGCGGTAACTTCGATTGGAAGGCGAGCGGAAAGTACGCCCAGATCGCTGAGCCCAACCCCTCCTACCATGGCGTCTCGTTTGCCGAGGCTGCCGGTCCCGCCGCCTTCGCAACCTATGTCCGCGCCATCCTGCTGCGTGACGAGGGTGCCTGCATCAGCCCGTTCAACGCCTGGGTCCTGCTCCAGGGCACCGAGACCCTGTCGCTGCGCGTTGACCGTCATGTCGAGAACACCAAGAAGGTCGTTGAGTTCCTTGCTGGCGACAGCCACGTTGCCAAGGTGAACCACCCGAGCCTGCCTGAGCACCCCGATTACGAGCTCTATCAGAAGTACTTCCCCAACGGCGGCGCTTCGATCTTCACCTTTGAGATTAAGGGTGGCCAGGAGGCTGCCTGGAAGTTCATCGATCATCTGCAGGTGTTCTCGCTGCTCGCCAACGTGGCCGACGTCAAGTCGCTCGTCGTGCACCCGGCTACCACCACGCACTCCCAGCTCTCTGCCGAGGAGCTCGCCGAGCAGAACATCACGCCCTCCACGATCCGTCTTTCCATCGGTACCGAGAACGCCGAGGACATCATTTGGGATCTGAAGCAGGCCTTCGCCGTGCTGGACGAGTAAGGCGACTTGTGCAAGGACCCCTTGCGACTCGATAGGTATAACTGCATAAATGCCTGCTCAAGGCGCCTGCGCAAGCAATGGTTGCGCAGGCGTCTTTTTTGCATAGGAAGGGCGCTATTACAGGGTTTTTGGCATGCTTTATGCATTTGAGTTGTGGAAAACTCCTGTTGAGAGGATGTGAGTTTTACGCAATTGACGTGCGCCTTTTGAGTAAAACCGCAGGTCGCGATTTGCTCGAGGTACTATGCAGCGCGATCGAATCACACGCAGCTCAAACGCAGCAAAAACGCACTACGGAGGTTTCCAGCTACATGAGGATCGATTCACGAAAACCGAAAGCCGCTGCCCTTTCCGCCGCTCTGACCGTGGCACTTTTGGCAGGCGCCGGCGCAACTGATGCCCACGCGGCAACACTGTCCGATACGGTTGGATCTACACCGTCCGAGACGACGCTGGTACAGCCCGTTGACTATCGCGGCGATGGTTATGGTTCCATGCAGGAGTGGAACGCCTCGATGGAGGCTAAGCGCGATTCCCTGGAGATGCGCGCTCAGATCATCATGAACATGTACGGTGACTATGCCACCGATGACGAGCGCGCTGTGCTGCAGGGTTGCATCGACGGTGCAGGTAGCCTGTTGACGATGGGGGAGGTCGACGCCAAGTCGACCGAGCTCGATGAGCTGCGCACTGCGCTTGAGAATGCCAAGCGCGAAGCGCTCGAGGCTGCTGCCGCCGAGGCGCAGGCCGCCGAGGCCGCCCAGGCTTCGTACTACAACGCCGGTTACACTCCGTCCTACGCGTCTGCCACGTCCTGCGCGAACGGATCGGGCCTGACGCGCTCTGCGGGTGTCAATAACTACAACGGGCGCCGCGAGACCTATTACAGCAGCAAAGTGCTTTATCACTATCGCACGGGCGAATGGACTCAAGATTCTGAGGGCTTCTGGCGCGATTCCGACGGCTATTACGTTGTTGCCGCGGGCGATATGGCCCAGGGCTCGACCTTTACGGGCTCCAAGGGTGATTGCAAGGTCTATGACTCCGGCTGCGCTGCCGGAACCACCGACTACTACACCGGTTGGTAATCTGCCATAAGCAAAATACGCACATGATGGGCGGGCGTCTTTACTGAGCTTTTAGGCAACGTAAAGCCGCCCGTTCTTTATGTGCGCTTGAGTTAACAGAGCCCTTACCGTGGCGGTACGCTGGGCGTATGGATGCGGGGCACACTAGTTCATGAGAAATAGGGTCTTTCTCTTGGAGGAAGTGGTCTTGTGAATGCTCGAGATATTGCCGTTGCTGCCGTCGCGTTGATGCTTGGCTGCCTTGGTCCCACGGCCGCGCTCGTCGCGGGCATACAGGGGACATGCGGGGCTGCTCCTATCGTGGTCGGCGCGCTGATCGCGGCCACGCTGCTGGGAAGCGCGGGCGTGACCCTTTGCCGCGATGACGAGGACGAGATGCCGCAGGCGCGGCGCTAGCGGTTGCGAAACTGGTTTTGGTCATAGATGAAGAAAGAAGCCGCCGCAAGGGGAGTGCCCCTTGCGGCGGCTTTGCTCTTGAGGCTGTTGGCTGCGGTGCGTCGAGCGCTACCAGCTGGCCTCGATTTCGCGGATGCGCGAATAGAGCCATTCGTTTTGCGGCACTTGGATACCGTGCTTGGCCGCGAGGCGGCAGATGGTGCCCGCAAACTCATCAACCTCGGTTTTGCGCCTTGCGACGCGGTCTTGAGCCATCGAGGGCATGCCGGCGGGGTCGAGCCCCTCGATGAGGTGCACCATTTGCGTCAGGTCTGTCTCGGTGAGCTCGATACCCTCGGCGTTGGCGACCGCAAGCGTTTCGCGCATGGCGGAAACAAAGCAGCGGCGCTGCTCGGAGCCCGGCTCCGTGGCGCTTCCGTAGGTTCCGCCGTAGGCCATGCAGGTCTGGTTGATGCCGTCGTTGAGCATAAGCTTGGCCCACATGCGGCGCGCGATGTCTGCCTCGACGGTGTGTGCGATGCCGCAGCGCGTGTAGAGCCCGTCGATGGCGGCGACGGTCGCGGGGTCGGTGCCGGCGGCCGCACCAAAGCGGATCTCGCCCGCATTGGTAAAGGTGAGCGCGCCGTTGAGAAACACAGCGTCCATGCCTTGGCAGATTCCGAGGACGGTGTGCTCCCAGCCAAAGCGCTCGGCAATCTTCTGCTCGCTGGTGATGCCGTTGCACAGCGAGGCGATGAGCGTGTTGGGTCCCATGACGCGCTCCATGGTCTTGAGTGCTTGGTTGAGCCCCGTCGTCTTGACCGTCAGGATGACCAAATCGGCGGGCGTTGCCTCGCTGACGCGCACGGACTTGAGTGCGCAGGGCTCGCCGTTGACCGTAAGGGCGTCGCCTGCGTGACGCTCGAAACGGGCGTCGTCCATAATGTATTCGACGGCATCGTTGCCGAGCGTCTTGGCAATCATGCTGCCATAGAGCAGCCCGACGCCGCCCTTGCCGATAAAGGCAACCTTGTTGATCTGCATGTGAATCATCTCCCCATATAAAAGGCGCCCGCGTGCGGGGCGCCTGATGGATTGTATGCTGCCAGGGTGATTGGTGGGTGCGCGGAGCGGCTGTTATGAAAAAGAAACCTTTGCCTGGACGCTACGCTGCAGGGCAGACCGCAAAGACGCGCGCGGGATATCCAACGCCATCGCGCACCTTGGGGAAGGTACAGAAGATGACAGCGCCCGTGGCGGGAAGCTCGTCTAGATGGTCCATGACCTCGATCTGATAGCGGTCGACCGAGAGGATGTACTGCTCGCCGGGGTAGGGGTAGGCGTCCTCACGCGTGGTCACGCTCGCCGGGTCGGTGTCAGCCGGCTCGTGGCCGATGGCGCCGATGTTGCGCTCTTCTACAAGCCATTTGATGGCGTCGAGGTCCCAGCCGGGGTAGTGGGGCTGGCCGTCCTCGTCCTTGTTTTCGAGGTCGGTGAGCTTGGACCAGTCGGAGCGGAAGGCGACGAAAGCGTCTTTGGGAATGCGACCGTGCTCATCCTCCCATGCTTCGAGGTCCTCGACGGTCAGGACGTAGTCGGGATTTGTGGCGCACTCCTCGTGTTT
Source organism: Collinsella sp. (assembly GCA_022745215.1). GTDB lineage: Bacteria > Actinomycetota > Coriobacteriia > Coriobacteriales > Coriobacteriaceae > Collinsella. The sequence continues at coordinate 21,156 of JAIIWC010000003.1, forward strand.
GTCGATCACACAGAGCGGATGCATAAACTCGATGGGTTCAATCTCTCCAAGGGAACGGCCGTCAACATGGAAGTGGCGCGGTGCGTCGACATGCGTGCCGTACTGCGAAGCAACCGAATACTGGAAGCAGCGCATGGGCGCGAGCATGTCCTCGGGCGTGCCGGGCAGGTAGTCGAAGAGCTTGGTGGACTCAAAAGGCTTAAAGCCAAACCAGTGCGGGGTGTCGCACGAGAGCGTGTGAGTGAGGTCGACCCAGCGATAATCGGTGCTTTTGAGCTGGGTTGCGAGGTTCCAAAGGTCGAGCGCGGGCATGGTTGACTCCTTTCATCGGGCTTTTTGCTGATGTTAAAGGGGCGCCGTGACGGCTCGATTTCTGCTGCGTTACGATACATTCTCAATTGCGATTCCGAATTGTTTCGGCGGCGTGACCGTTGTGTTTCGCGTGGCCGGGGCACCGATGGCGAAGGGAGGGGCCGTGCAATATCGCGTTGACCCCAAAAGCGGTAACCGTATCTCGGCGTTGGGGCTGGGGTGCATGAGGTTTCCCGGCGCGCCGGGACGCCCGGATCCGAAGACGGCCGATGCCATCATTGCACGTGCGGTGGAGCAGGGGATTAACTACCTGGACACGGCCTATCTCTATCCCGGCAACGAAGCCTGTGTGGGCGCTTCGCTTGAGCGCTTGGGGCTGCGCGACATGGTTTTGCTCGCGACCAAGTTGCCGCACGCTTCGTGCAAATGCACGGAGGATTTCGATCGCTTCTTCGATGAGCAGCTGCGCCGTCTGCGGACCGACCATATCGACTACTATCTCATGCACAACATCACCTCGCCCGCTCAGTGGGAGCGTGTGGTGGCGTTGGGCATTGAGGATTGGATTGCACACCAAAAGGTTACGGGGCGCATTCGCCAGATCGGCTTTTCGTATCACGGCAGCGCGGCAGACTTCCTTACGATGCTCGACGCGTATGACTGGGACTTCTGCCAGATTCAGTACAACTATGCCGGTGAGCGCTATCAGGCGGGAACGGCGGGGCTCTTGGCCGCTGCCGAGCGCGGGCTCGCGGTGTTTGTGATGGAGCCGCTGTTGGGCGGACGCCTGGCAGGCAAGCTGCCGCCGCGGGCCCGCGCCGTGCTCGATAGCGCGAGCGATCCGCATCTGAAGACGCCGGCTGCTTGGGGGCTTTCGTGGGTGTGGAACCATCCTCAAGTCACGATGCTACTTTCGGGTATGACCGATACCGCGCAGGTGGACGAGAACGTGGCGCTTACAGATCGTGCGCTACCGGATTCGATGACGACGGAGCAGCTCGAAACCATCGCACGCGTGCTGACGGAGTTTGAGAAATCGAACCGTGTGCCCTGCACGGGGTGCGGCTACTGCATGCCGTGCCCCAAGGGCATCAATATCCCCGGCTGCTTTGCCGCCTACAACGTGAGCTACGCGCACAGTTGGTTTACGGGCCTGTCGCAGTACTTTACGGCGAGCGCGGTGCGCACGAGTGAACCCAAGCTGGTGAGCAATTGCGTCAAGTGCGGCAAATGCGCGCGGCACTGTCCTCAGCATATCGATATTCCCGAGCGCCTGGACGATGTGCGCCGCCGTTTTCAGCCGGGCCCCGTGACGGCTGCGCTCAAAGCCTTCGGCAAAACGCGCTCCTGATGCCCCTTTTATAACTTGCGGTGGAATAGTTCCTGTTTGCGGCAGAATAAGACTTAAACAGGAACTATTTCACCGCAACTGAAGGGGGTTGTCGTGGGACATCGGGATTCATGTGATGATTTGCGCGAGATTCGTTGGGGCGTTTTAGGCGCTGGGCACATTTCGCATCGATTTGCATCGTCGCTTAAGGAGGTCGCTGGGGCGCGGCTGGTGGCTACGGCCGGTCGCACTCCTGTACATGTCGAGGAATTTTGCCGAGCGTTTTCTATCGATGCCGCTCATGGTTATGCCTCTGCCGACGATAACGGCGATGCGGCTTATGATGCGTTGATCGCCGATCCCGATGTCGACGTCATTTATTTGGCACTTCCGCATGGCATGCATGCGCATTGGGCCTGTCGGGCGTTGCGCGCGGGAAAGGCCGTGCTGTGCGAAAAACCGGCCGTTTTGAGTGAGGAGGAGGCCCATACGATTGCCTCCGTTTCCCGTGAGTGCGGCGCGCCATTTATGGAGGCGATGAAGAATCGGTTCTGCCCTTTGCGTGATCGCGTCAGGGAGCTGCTTGCATCGGGTGAGCTCGGCTGCATTACTTCGATTGAGAGCGTGCAAAAACTCGATTACGGCGAACAGCCTTCACGCTACTTGCTCGATCCGACGCAAGGTGGCTGCCTGTATGACATGGGCTGCTACGCGGTGGGCTGGATTGAGGATCTGCTGCCGGGCGATGCTGCCGTTTTGTCTCGTGACGTGCGTTGGCGCGAGGTTCCCGATGGCCGCGTGGACTGGGCCGACGATGTTCGCATGGGCATCGGTGGCGTGCCGGTGCATTTGGTATGTGATGGAAAAGCCGACTACGAAAGCCATCTGACGATTGCCTGCGAGAAAGGGTCTTTGGAGATTGAACGTCTCCATCGTCCAGAACGTGCTTTCGTACGCTTTGACGACGGACGTGAGCTCGCAATCGATGCGCCGTTTGAAGTTGATGACTTCTATGGAGAGGTCCTGCATGCGACACGGCTCGTTCGCGCCGGCGAACTCGAAAGTCCCGTTATGCCGATTGCGGCCACGCAACGTTGCGCCCGTATTGTCGATGCAATTCGCATTTTCGGCTGACCGGGTCTCGTGTCGATTCGTGCATCCGGGCCGTCCGTAAGCCCAGTAGCACACGATCATCATGACCCTTTTATAACTTGCGGCGGAATAGTTCCTGCTTGCGGCAGAATAAGGCTTAAACAGGAACTATTTCACCGCAACTGATGAGGGGGAGCTGGAGATGCTGACGATTGGGTGTCACCTATCGACAACGAAGGGCTATCGGGCGATGGGGGAGACGGCGCTGTCTATTGGCGCCAATACCTTTGCGTTCTTTACGCGCAACCCGCGCGGTGGTAAGGCGAAAGACCTTGACGCGGATGACGTGGCGGCCCTGCGTGAGCTTATGGCGCAAAATGATTTTGGCCCGCTCGTGGCGCATGCACCCTATACTTACAACCCCTGCTCTGCCAAGGAGCGGGCGCGTGAGTTTGCCCTGGAGGCCATGGCCGAGGACCTGCAGCGCATGGAAGCGCTGCCCGGCAACTACTACAACTTCCATCCCGGCGCACATGTGGGGCAGGGGACCGATGCCGGCATTCAGATGATTGTCGACACCTTGTGTCAAGTGATGTTCGAGGGACAGCAGGCCATGGTGTTGCTTGAGACCATGGCGGGCAAGGGCACCGAGGTGGGGCGCAGCTTTGAGGAGCTGGCGCGCATTATCGAGGGCGTTGCCGCCAAGCATCCCGAGCTATCGGACAAGCTGGGTGTGTGCCTGGACACCTGCCATGTGAGCGATGCCGGCTACGACATCATTCACGACCTGGACGGTGTGCTCGACGAGTTTGACCGTGTGGTGGGCATTGAGCGCTTGCATGCCGTACACATCAACGACTCGAAGAATCCCCGTGGCGCCCATAAAGATCGTCACGAGTGCATCGGCAAGGGTTACCTTGGCAGCGAGGAGTTTGGCGGCGGTATGCAGGTTATGCACAATATTGTATCGAATGACCGTTTACGTGCGCTGCCATTCATTTTGGAGACGCCGAACAAACTTGCAGGTTATGCAGCGGAAATTACCCTGTTACGCTCGTTGCAGCAGTAATGACTGTCGCAAAGTGGAGTGCTTCATTCACGTTATGGGTTTGTTTCAATCAGTTTTCTGATTGCAGATTTGCAATTACGGGTGCATAATAACCAACAGTTTTTGCAGACCTCTGAATCAAACGAGGTCACCGGAAGGAGACTGATTATGAAGCTGAAGAAGCTTGGCGCATTTGCCGCCACGGGTGCTATGGCGCTCGCCCTTGCTCTGACGGGCTGCGGTTCGTCCAACGCCACCTCTGGTTCTGATGCTGGTTCCAGCAGCTCTGACGACGCTAAGGTCGAGAAGGTCGACGGCTCCAAGGAGTACGCGCTCGTCAAGGACGGTACGCTGACCGTCGGCACCTCTGCCGAGTACGCTCCGTTTGAGTACAAGGATGACAACGGCGATTATCAGGGCTTTGACCTTGAGCTCATCAAGGCTATCGGCGACAAGCTGGGCCTGGATGTCGAGTATGTCAACAATGACTTTGACACGCTGGTTCCGGGTGTCGCTTCGGGCGCCAAGTATGACGTTTCCATCGCGGCTATCACCGACACGCCCGAGCGTGAGAAGGAAGTCACTTTCTCTGATTCCTACTACATGGACGATCAGGCTATCGTGACCAAGGTCGATAACACCGACATCACGGCCGATAACTTCAGCGAGAAGCTCAACAACGCCGACGCTACCATCATCGTCCAGTCTGGCTCGACCGCCGAGGCCTTTGCCCAGGAGAACTTCCCGAAGGCCAAGATCGTCCCCTACAAGGACGCCACCGAGTGCTTCAGCGCCCTGCAGTCCGATAAGGGCGACGCCGTAGTCACCAACCGCTCCGTTGCCAGCCAGCTGACCGCCGAGCAGTTCAACACCTGCCAGACCATCAAGCAGATCAGCACCGGCGAGGAGTACGCCATCGCCATCAACCAGGGCAACACCAAGCTCAAGGACGACATCAACCAGGCTATCAAGGACCTGACCGATGACGGTACCGTTGATGCCCTCATGGCTAAGTACAACATCAAGTAAAATAGCTACTTGATTGCGCGCGGGCCCTTTCCGTTTTGCGGAGAGGGCCTTTGCGCTTCTCTTGACGGAGAGCGTTTCCGTCTCGTTTTGCCGGCAACTTCTACGATAGGAGCCACCTTGTCTCGACTGAACAAAGGGGCCGCGGAGCAGCGTTTTCCACTGCCCGCCTTGCTCCAAAAGCTAGCCTGCGTCATGGCCGTGGCGCTCGCGCTGGTGTGCGCGGGGGCATATGCGCCCACGACCGCCCAGGCGCTTGAGACCGCAAAGATTACCGCCCGACCCAACACCGGTTCGGGCAGCGATGTGGTCGGCGGCACCGAGACGCGCATTACCTGGGAAGTTCAGGCCGATGCCGACGAGGAGCTGAGCGGTCTTTCGCTGACGTTTGTTGACGGTACGACGTTTGGTACCGATGACACGCGATTGACGATGCTCTCGGGCGAGGACCTCATGGATCGTACGCCCATGAAGCCCACGTGCAAGGCTGACGGCCAGACGCTCAAGATCGACTTTGGCGAGACGGCTCCGGCCGGCGGCTATTTCCGCGTCGAGGTCTACGGCGTGACCTTCCCCGTCGAGGGCGGCGACGAGGCCTTTAGCGGCACCTACACTTTGGCCGATGGTTCGACCAAGAAGATCTCCAAGATTCCGTCGGTGGAGATCAAGGGCGTGACGGCATTCGATAACTTCCTGGCCGACCTTAAGGAGCAGCCGTGGGTCGAGGCATGGAATTCCAACATGTTCCTGCGCCTGTTCCTGAACCCGGTCATTTTGGTCCAGAGCCTGCCGATCGTCTTCAAAGGCTTCCTCATGTCGCTCTCGATCGTGCTCGTGGCGTTTCCGCTGGCAATTCCCTTTGGCTTTGCCCTGTCGCTCATGCGCATCTCCAAGTCGCGCATCCTGCGTTGCCTTGCCGGCATCTATGTGAATATCATCCGTGGTACGCCGGCGTTCCTGCAGATCTACATCGCGTTCTTTGGCCTGCCGCTGGCCGGCGTCAAGGTTGACGACTATGTGTTGGGCGTCATCGTCATGGCCATGAATTCGTCTGCCTATCTGTGTGAGATTTTCCGTGCCGGTATTCAGTCGATCCCCAAGGGTCAAAACGAGGCTGCTCGCTCGCTGGGCATGAACGCCTTCCAGACACTGCTTTACGTTATGATTCCGCAGACGTTCCGCAATGTCCTGCCTACGTTGACCAGTGAGTTCATCCTGCTTTACAAGGATACGTCGCTGCTCGCCGCCGTGGGCGTGGTCGAGATCGTCATGAACGCCCGTACCATCGTGGCCACGACGGGTTCCATCACGCCGTATGTGGTTGCCGCCCTGTTCTATCTGGTCATCACCCTGCCGCTTGCTCGCTTGGTGAGCGGTCTTGAGGCGAGGCTTTTGGGTACGGCCGAAGCCAAGAAGAAGCGTCCCACCAAGAGCGCCGGACAGGTCGTCGCGACGCCCGCCGACCACATTGCCGGTCTGTAAGGAGGTCCTATCATGAGCGAAACCAATAACTCGAACGAGGTCGTCGTCAGCATCAAGAACCTCCAGAAGGCCTTTGGCGATAACGTGGTCCTGCGCGATATCGATCTGGATGTGCACAAGGGCGAGGTCGTCGTAGTCCTAGGCCCTTCGGGCTCGGGCAAGTCGACGATGCTTCGCTGCATTAATCGTCTGGAGCATCCCACGAGCGGCTCGATTGTCGTTGAGGGCGTGGATGTGTGCGCCAAGGGCGTCGACCTCAATAAGGTACGTACGCACTTGGGCATGGTGTTTCAGCAATTCAATCTGTTCCCGCATCTGTCGGTCAAAAAGAACGTCATGCTTGCGCAGCAAAAGGTGCTCAAGCGCAGCAAGGAAGAGGCCGAGAAGATCGCCGTCGAGGAGTTGACCAAGGTTGGCCTGGCCGAGCGCATCGACTTTATGCCGAGCCAGCTATCGGGCGGCCAGCAGCAGCGCGTGGCCATCGCCCGCGCCCTGTCGATGAATCCGCACGTGATGCTCTTTGATGAGGCGACATCGGCGCTCGACCCCGAGCTGGTCCGCGACGTTCTGGGCGTCATGCGCGATTTGGCACGTGATGGCATGACCATGATCGTCGTGACGCACGAAATGGGCTTTGCCCGTGATGTCGCCGACCGCGTCGTCTTTATGGACGGCGGCGTTATCGTGGAAGAGGGTACGCCGAGCGAGGTCTTCGACCACCCCAAGAGCGAGCGCACCAAGGCGTTCTTGGGCAATATTTCGTAGCCGGTTGATGTAACTGCCGTTACAAAAGAGCGGGGGCTGGACTTGAATCCAGCCCCCGCTCTTTTGTAGGGATGGGGATGCGCTGTGATACAGGCTCTTTTGAAGGCCTGGTTTCGTTACGCGAGCTCGGCTCCGAGGGCCTTGCAGGCCGCCTCGCCCTCATCGTCGGGGGCGTCGTAGCAAATGACGGAATCGACGACGTTGACGCCGGCCTCGTCGGCGTCGGCCTTCCAGTTGTCCATCCACTCGCCCTCGGCCCACGAATAGGAGCCAAAGAGGACGACCTTCTTGTCGCCGAGGGTCTCCTTGACCTCGTCCCACATAGGCTGAAACTCGTCATACTCAAGCTCCTCGGAGCCCATGGCGGGGCAGCCGAAGGCGAAGGCGTCGTAGTCGGCGGCCCTGTCGGCAGAGAAGTCGGCGCAGGGGATGACCTCAGTCTCGGCACCCGCGGACGTGGCGCCTTCGGCGACGAGGTTTGCCATGGCCTCGGTATTGCCCGTGCCACTCCAATAGACGACGGCGATCTTGCTCATGTTTTGTCCTTTCGGTTGTGCGGCGCTGGCCGCGACTTGTACGTTCTATCGGGTTGCCTGGGCAAGTTGCGCCAGGCTACAGCCCTGCTGATAGACAAAGGTGAAGTATTGGGTGCAGGCGCGGTAGGCATCAAACGTCGCAAGCGCCTGCTCGACATTTGCGTAGACCTTCCAGGCTCCAAAGACCTTGTAGTTCTCGCCGCGCTGGACGATAAACTCGTGCACGTCGTCGTAGGGATATCCAAGGAAGTAGCCTATTTCGTGTGGGAACTCACAGGTGCAGTCTTTGCTGCAGCTAGCTTGATGGTCCAATGCGCATCGGGTTTGGCCGTATGCGCTTTCCGCGGCGTTATTGCTCGCGAGCGTGATGCGTGATGCCAAATGCACAAGGCATGTCGAAAGGTCTCCCGTGTCGTAGCCTTCCGAGGCGAGCGCCGTTTGGGCGCGAGGGTCTGCGAAATAGGTGGTGAGGCTTTTGGCTCGGTACACGTATACGAGCGCTCCGCAGGGCCGCCAGACCAAAACACTCAGGTGGATGCCGAGCGGGTCAAGCTCGCGATTGCACTGGGCGATAACGTTGAGCAGGCGTGCTCGGCGTTCTGCGATGGTTTCGGTTGTGGTCGAGCCGTCTCTGTGGGCGTAGGTGCCTGGATAGGTAAAGAGCGATGCTGGCTTGATGCCCGCGAGCGTGGGAGAGCAGTTGCGCACGACTGCTGCCTGAAACGTTGGGATGTCTATGGTTCGAGTCACGGCGCTCCTTACGGATCTAAACTGTTAGCCTAGGAAAACTTATACACGAAAGTAAGTCATGGTCAACAAAAAAGTTTGAAGAGGGAAACTAATTGACCGAACGGACATGATTTTGGGTTAAGATGGGGACACCCCATGGGGGTATCTAGATAGTGCTACTTGAAAGGGGAGCGCATGAGTGACTTGCTCAACCCTGCGAATCTCATCGTGCTGGCCGTCATTGCCGTCGGCATGTTTTTTGGGCTGCGTCGCATTGCCGCTTCGACACACGGGAAGAGTTGCTGCAGCGATGGTACGAGCGGCAAGAAGGCCAAGAAGGTAGTGGTTGCGGATACCGATTCGTCCCACTACCCCTATAGCAATGAGCTGCTCATCGGCGGCATGAGCTGTGACGGTTGCGCTCAGAACGTAGCCAATGCCCTCAATGCGCTGGATGGCGTGTGGGCAACGGTGACGTATGCGGACCACACGGCACGCGTGCGCTCTAAGCAGCCGGTTGATCGTGGTGTCCTCGAGACGGCCGTGAAAGACGCGGGCTACTACGTCATGACGCTGTAAGCGCTGCCTTGGATGCGCGTCCTTGTCTAGGCTCGTCCGCGTAGCTCAATGTCCTGGATATCGTCGAAGTTGATGGCGATATCCCTGAGCTTGAGCAGCTTGAATGCGGGTAACACTTCGTCGAGAATGCCGGTGCGGGAGCGATAGCCGTACGTATCGTAATAGGTGACACGCACCAAGTCGCCACGTTGGAGCCCCTCGAGCTTTTGCGAAAGCTCGAGGGCTTTTTCTTCCGTGAGTTCGCATTTGGGCTCAACAGTGATCTCTTGTTTGCGCACGAGCTCGTAGTATCCCGTGAGGGCGGCAAAGGGCATAAACTGCGCGGCACGACCGGCGCGGACGGCGCCGTTGGCGGTGAGCTTGGGGTCGGCGGATCGACGTCTTCCCTCGGGGTCCGCTAGACGTTCAAAAGGCGTCGGCGGCCGCATCGGCTGTTGTTGGGACTTAGGCACGATGTCCTCCTACCTGAGCGTTGCGTTCGCGTGCGGTGGCGCCGGCGGTAAAGCTTAATCCCTTGACGAGCGCGTTCTTGCCGTACTTGCCCTTCACGGCCAGGACGGCGCGCGCCAGGTCGCGCTCGCGCTCATCGGCCTTAACATCGCTAAATAGGTCGATAGTGGCAAATTCCTCGGGCATGAGGTTGCCAAATCCTAGGTTGATGCGCTTGACCGGTCGTTTGGGATCGACAGTCTGCGCCCAGAGCTCATCGAAATAGCCCATGATCTTCTTAAACGAATTGGTGCGCTCGGGCAGCTTTCGCGAGGCGTTGGAGTGCGCAAAGAGCGCAGCATAGCCACCGCGCGGTTTGCCGCCGTGCTCTCCCACAAAGATGCCATCGATTGCCTGCGCCTCGCGCACCAGGCGGCGCCGTTCGTCATCGCGTTGGACGGGCTTGGGCGCACGGGGTGCGAGCTCGGGGCCGGCGGTTGCGGCGGGTTCTATGCTCGACGTGCTCGAACGCAAATGCCCGCATCCGTCTACATATTGCGCCGTGCCGCTGGCGTCGAGGCGGCGTATGTCGGCTCGTTCGCTCGCATAACCTACAAAGAGTGAGATGCTGTCACAGACCACGTGCTTATCGACTAAGTCCAACACGGCGTTGTCGACCATCTCGCGCAAGACGGTGTAGGCCTGCTCGTAGGTATAGCCCTTCGAGAGCACCTGTCCTGTGGTGGTTGAGGTTGCCTGCGGGCGATAGGCTTGGATATCGGCGATGGTTGTCGGCTCGCGCCCGAAGGCGTGGTCGATAAGATACTCGGCATTGACGCCGAGCTCGTCGTAAAGCAGGTTTTCGTCGAGCGCCGCGACGCCCATCAGATCGTAGACGCCGTATTTTTCAAGTCGTGCTGCCACGCCGGGCCCGATGCCCCAGATGTCGGTGATGGGGCGGTGAGGCCAGATCTCCTTGCGAAAGGTCTCGTCGTCGAGTTTTCCGATGCGACTGGGCACGTGCTTGGCGGTGATATCGAGTGCAACCTTGGCCTGGAATAGGTTGGGGCCGATGCCGACCGTCGCCGTGATGCCGGTGCGTGCCAGGACCTCGTCGCGCAACATGCAGGCGAAGCCTTCCGCATCGGTGTGATAGAGGTCCAGATAGGGTGTCACGTCGATAAAGCACTCGTCAATTGAGTAGACGTGAATGTCTTGCGGACTCACGTATTCCAGATAGATACCGTAGATCTGCGCCGATACCTCCATGTAATGCTGCATGCGCGGTACGGCCGTGATGTAGTCGATGCCATCGGGAATTTCGAACAGACGGCAGCGATTGTGTATCCCGAGGTCCTTCATGGCCTGTGTGATGGCGAGGCAGATGGTCGTGCGCCCGCGCGATTCGTCGGCAACGACCAGGTTGGTGGTGAGCGGATCGAGCCCACGGTCGACGCACTCGACGCTGGCATAAAACGTCTTGAGGTCGATGCAGATATAGGTGTGCTGCTCGTGCGCCATCCGTGTCCTTTCATCAGACACATGTTCTTATCGAATACCTGTTCGATAATACCCGCTCGTCCGGACATCGTCAAAACCTGTCAAAAAGGGACTGGTTTGTTTTGGTAGGTATGGTCGTGCGGTTGCATCGGGTTTTTAACGCAGCTCTAAAGAGCGCGAAACAGCTCGGAAAACCTCGCTTCGTAGCATGAGCCTAACGATTGATACCGCCTATACGCACGGAAGGGTTGTGGGGATAATGGTCAACTATGGGTTTGGTATGCCGACGCGCTTGGTTGCGGATGGGGATGTGGCTCGCTGGTGCGGGCGATTGGTTGCCCACTATGGCGGCACCAAGGCACTGGTCGTGCTGGGAGGCGACAAGCACACGCGTGATGAGCTCGTTTCGGCGGCGCTGGGCTCGCTCGATCGCGCCCTGCTCGAGCGCGTGCTTTTCCGCTGCGGTTTGGTCGGGGGCGACGGGGGAGACGAACTGATCGACGAAGCCGTGGCCTTGGCGACCGACGAAGGCGTGGACTTTGTCCTGGCGATCGGCGATGCCGATACGGCTGGCTTTGCGCGCGAGCTCGCTCGTCGCATGGCGGCGCTCGATGCCGGCGAGGACGGCTTTGTTCCCTACGGATGCATCGTCTCCGAGGGAAAAGTGCCCGCCGTTGTGGGTGCCGGCGAGGTTCCCGTTTTCGCCATCATCGCGCCCGAACTGCTGGAGGGCATTGGGTCTCCTTTGCGTGAGTTGCTCGGTAGCGTCTGCGCTGCGGCCTAATATTTGGCATAAAGGGATAGGTTATTTTTGATTGGTAAAGCGTTTGACCTGCCAAAATAAACCTGCCCCTTTTTGGCCGGTTGCCGTTTGGGGGCCGATTGGCAACGCTCGCTGATTATAGTCTTGACCTGCGCTAGAATAGTGGCATCTGAATGTCCGGGCGCATGGAGGCGTGCGCCCGTATGCTGAGGAGGACTCTATGGCAACTGTTGCCGCACCTATCGATGCTACGTCGACCGCCGCTTGGAAGGCGCTCGAGGCCCATCAGGAGAAGCTCGAGGCCGAGGGCATCGACCTCAAGGCCTGGTTCGCCGCCGATCCCGAGCGCGTGAACAAGCTGAGCTTTGACGCCGGTGACCTGCACTTCGACCTGTCCAAGAACCTGGTGACCGATGAGACCGTCAAGCTGCTGTGCGATCTTGCCCGCGAGGTGAAGCTCGAGGAGCGCCGCGACGCCATGTTCTCTGGCGAGCACATCAACACCACCGAGGACCGCGCCGTCCTGCACACCGCGCTTCGCCGCCCGGCAACCGAGAAGGGCCAGCTCATCGTCGACGGCCAGGATGTCGTCGCCGACGTGCACGAGGTCCTCGACCGCATGTACGCTTTTGCCGAGCGTGTGCGCTCCGGTGAGTGGAAGGGCGTTACCGGCAAGAAGATCGAGCATCTGGTGTCCATCGGCATCGGCGGCTCCGACCTGGGCCCGGTCATGGCCTACGAGGCTCTGCGCCCCTATGCCGACGCCGGCATCGACTGCCGCTATATCTCCAACATCGACCCCAACGACCAGGCCGAGAAGCTCAAGGGCCTGGATCCCGAGACCACGCTCGTAATCATCGTCTCCAAGACCTTCACCACGCTTGAGACCCTTACCAACGCCCGCGAGGTCAAGACCTGGATGCTCGAGCAGCTCAAGGCTCAGGGCGCCATCGACGGTTCCGATGAGCAGAACGCCGAGGCCGTGGCCAAGCACTTCGTCGCCGTTTCCACCGCTCTCGAGAAGGTTGAGGCCTTTGGCATCGACCCCGCCAACGCCTTCGGTTTCTGGAATTGGGTTGGCGGCCGCTATTCCGTCGACTCCGCCGTGGGCCTGTCGCTGATCGTCGTGCTCGGCCCCGAGCGCTTCCAGCAGTTCCTCGAGGGCTTCCATGCCATCGACGAGTACTTCTGCAATACCCCGCTCGAGAATAACGCCGTCGCGCTGATGGGCCTGCTCAACGTCTGGTACGTCAACTTCTTCGGTTCCAAGAGCCACGCCGTGCTGCCGTACTGCCAGTACCTGCACCGTTTCCCGGCCTACCTGCAGCAGCTCACCATGGAGTCCAACGGCAAGCACGTCCGCTGGGACGGCAGCGCCGTGACCTCCGACACCGGTGAGATCTTCTGGGGCGAGCCCGGCACCAACGGCCAGCATGCCTTCTACCAGCTGCTGCACCAGGGCACCGTGGTGGTCCCGGCCGACTTTATCGCCTTCGCCAATACCGCCAACCCTGCGACCGATAGCGGTCAGGACGTGCATGAGCTGTTCCTGGGCAACTTCCTGGCCCAGACCAAGGCGCTCGCCTTTGGTAAGACGGCCGATGAGGTGCGCGCCGAGGGCACGCCCGAGCAGATCGTCCCGGCCCGCTGCTTTGAGGGCAACCGTCCGACGACCTCGATCTTCGGTGACACGCTGACCCCGTTTGCGCTCGGCGAGCTCATCGCCCTGTACGAGCACATCACGTTTGTCGAGGGCACGGTCTGGGGCATCGACTCCTACGACCAGTGGGGCGTTGAGCTGGGCAAGCAGCTTGCCAAGCAGATTACCCCGGCCTTCCACGACGATGCCGCCAAGGCCGAGCAGGACGCTTCGACCCAGGCGCTCATCGAGTTCTACCGCGCTCACCGCAAGTAGGATTCGCTGCGATAGGTAACGCATAGCTGACAAGGGCCCGTATCCGTTGGGATGCGGGCCCTTGCTGTTTGTGGTCGAGCGTGGCGGACTGCGCGGCGTTGTTAATGGGCGAATTCGACCTGGGTGGTGTCTCGCTGCGCTTCGGGCAGCTCCCCGTACAGCGGATGGTCTTCGAGCCTAAAGCGTTCGACCTGCTCGGGGGCACGACCGCGCACAAAGAGCCACGAGCGATCGATTGGCGTCGCCATAAGTGTGCTGGGCAATGCATCGGCGCGGTCGGAAAATACCCGGGCGCTCTCGGGGTCCTGGAATGCCAATACCAGATGCGTGTCGCAGTTGCCCATGATGGAGCGTGCGCGTGCCTCCCCGTAGAGCGCATCGAGTTGATTGGTCGACTGCAGCAGCAGCGTTGCCCAGATGTTGCGGCTTCGGATAATCGAGAGCGCGTTGTCGATCTGGGGAATCTGCAGATTTGCGAAGTCATCGAGCATAAAGCGCACGGGCACGGGCAGGCTGCCGTCGGGCTGCCTATCGGCCTCACGAATGAGGCCCATAAACGCCTGCGAAATAAAGAGGCCGGTCAGCGGATCGAGATTGCGGTCAATATCGCTCACGGTTACAAACAGGGCGCAGGGGGTGTGTCCCATGGAAGCGAAGTCCACCTGGTGGCATTCCTGATAGAGCTGCGCCGCGCCGTCGAACCCCAGACACATGACCTTTTCGGCAAGAATGCCGATGATACTCGCATGCATGCGCTCGGCGCTTTGCGTAATGGCGTAGCGGCGCCAGAGCGAGAGGGCATAGCTTTGGGGGTCGGTCGTGATCAGGTCGTCAAACAATCGACCCGTGGCACCGTCCTGCAGGTGCTCGATCAGCTTGATGACCGAGCTGATCGTCTGCTCGTCGGCGGGTAGCTGTTCGGTGACGTAGGCGATAAGACACGACAGCAGGTTTGCCGCCGCATGATCCCAAAAAGGCTGGTTGTTGTCCTCGATGGGGCAGATGGCCTTTGCCACCGAGAGGATGTCCTGCTGGTTGGGCCTGCCGTCCGCCTTGCGGCGAATGTGCCTCAGGGGGTTGTAGCCGCAGCGCTCGATGCCGGGCGCAAGGGCCGGGACGGTGTTGAGGTCGGCGAAGTTGAGACATTGCACGCGGTAACCGTGGGCTGTCAGCACGGGTCCCACTTCGCGACAGAGCGTGCCTTTGGTGTCGAGCACGATGTAGCTTGCGTTCATTTGCAGCAGGTTGGGCTTGAGGACGTTTCGGGTCTTGCCCGCTCCCGAGGGGCCGATCACAAGTGCGTTGTTGTTGAGTCCCGTTTGGCGGGTGTCGCAGGAAAGCGTTCGATCCTTGGCGAGGATGGTGGACGATGCGGACTTAGATGCGGCGAGGCGGCTGGCGAGGTTAGACATGGGCGACCTCCTTGGTGGTCGAGAGGATTTCGTGGGCAAAGCCGAGCTCGACGGCGCGCTCGGCCGAAAGGTAGGTGTCTTTTGCAGTGAGGGACTGGATGCGCTTGGGCGTGAGGCCGCTGCGGTCCGAGAGGATTTGCGTGAGGGTCTTGCGGGTCTGCATGAGACGCCGGCTGGTTTCCTGCAGCGCAAGTGCCGAGCCGCCTGCCCCCTGGGGGATCAGCGGGTCGTGAATCATGAGCTCTGCATGGGGCGCCATACGGCGATCGTCGCCGCCCATAAAGATCACGGCGCCCATGGATGCGGCGAATTCCAGGCAGACGGTGCGGATGGGGCACGATGCGAGGCGCATGGCGTCATAGATCGCAAGACCCGATCGCACGCTTCCGCCGGCGCTGGCGACAAATATGGTGATGGGGCGGCTGGGGTCGGTGGCATCGAGCAGGCGAATCTGCTGGCATAGGTCGTGGGCCATCGGGGTTTCGATGTTTCCCATGACGGAGAGCTCGCGACGGGCGAGCATCTCATCGTAAATGCTGGTGAGCGTGATACCTCGGGCGGATTCACGCATGGTGAGGGGGCTGATGATGAGGGAATGATTGGTGTCCATGAGGACTCCTTTCTGTTGGTTGTGTTGTGGAATAGGATTGTTGCCCGCGGAGATGCTGGCGGGCTACAGGGTTCGTCCGAGCCTGAGATCGAGCTCGGTTGTGGGGCAGGCTGCCTGTTCGTGCGGCTCGCAAGCGCCAAGGGCTCCAAAGCGATGGAGCGTTGCGACGGGCGTGGTGTAGGCGAGCCGCAGCTGATGCTCGACAGGGGCACATCCGTCATTTTTGTAATGAGCCGCGTAGTACTGCGCGATGCTGGCGTTCATCTCGCTGCCATTGCGATGGCGCTCAAACTGGCGTCTGCAGGTTTCGATGATCTTTGCTACCGACTTGGGTGCCGTCGCGGGAACAAGGGCGAGATAGCCCTCAAATAGCTCGTTGATGCTCAGGAGGCACAGCAGGTCGATCAGCGTCCTTATGGCTACTCCCTCGGCAGAAAAGTGCGCGGTCATGCGGTTATATCGGTTGCGGTCGACGATGGCCGCATGGGGTCTTGGAGTTTTCTGCCCCGTGGTCCCGGGCTTTTGCCGCGCCTGTGTATTGAGCTCGACGTTGCAGCGCTTGAGGCCGTCCAACGGAAGGAACAGTGCGGTGCGCAGGGTGTTCCGCTTGCTTTCGAGTTCATGACGCTCGTCGGGTTCCCATTCGAGCTTGAGTTTCGTGTCGAGCGCCGTAAGCATATGGGCTAGGCAGCCTACGGTAAGAACGTACGAATCGTTGTCGCGTTTTGGGGCATAGGGGTCTGTCAGCTTGCGAATGTCGGGGTCGCCCATGATCTTTGTGCAGCGCTTCAGCAGTTGAGGGTGGTCGGCCAAGATCGTCGCGAGCGGTAGCGACGCGTAGTTCTTGATGGTCGCGGCGGCAAAGGCGGCGTCATATTCGTTTGCATATGCTCGCTCAATGCGGGCATCCAGAATGCTTTTCTTATCGCCGTCTTCTGCGTGGTGGTTTGTCATAGCTTCTCCAATCGGTTGATGTTCGTGCTGTTTGTTGATGTGTTGGTTGTCGTGAGTGATGTGCTTGCCGTGGGTGATGTGCTGACGTTGGGGTGCTATGCGGTTTTCAATGAGCCCGTGAGGCAGTTGCTGCAGGGGCGGGATGGAACGGCCCATGCAAGGCGGAAGGCATCGTGCTCAAAATCGAGACAGCAATGCCCTGGGTGCCTCACATGTGGCAGTTACCTCATTAAGTTGTCATTGCGTTTGGGGTTGTACTTTGCCGATCTTCCTTCTCTTACACGCTGAAAACTGAAACTTCATATGCTCGATCTACTTAAAACCACAACGGCGGTCTTTTATCAACTTATATGTCGGAACGCGTCTTTGCAAGTACTTTTTTGCCTTTGTTTCAAATGGGGTGGTTTTGCAACCGTCATGCGTGCGCTGTGTGAACGTGCCCCGGCTCGGATAAGATAGTGCGCGATAAAAACGATGCAAGGAGGCATATATGGCAATCAAAGCCATCGCGATGGATATCGACGGTACGCTCACCAACGATCAGAAAGTGATTAGCCCGCGTACGCGTGAGAAGCTGCTCGCGGCGCAGGAGTCGGGCATTAAGCTCATTTTGGCTTCGGGCCGTCCCGCATGGGGGCTGCACGCCTTGGCGCAAGAGCTCGACCTTCAAAACCATGACGGTCTGCTGGTGGCCTTTAACGGCGCACACGTCGTCGATGCCCAGACCGACGAGGTGCTGTTCGATCAGGCTATGCCTGCCGACGAATTGCATCGCCTGATTGATCACCTGCGTAATTTTGACGTGATCCCTATGATTTCGCTCGGTCGCGATTTGCACGTCGAGGACTCGTACCATTGCATGATCACGCTGCCTGACGGCTCGCAGAAGAATATCGTCAAGTATGAGCGCGACGCGTGCGATCTTAAGATTCGCGAGGTGGAGAGCCTGCATGAGGTCGCTGATGCTTATCCCGTGGACAAGCTGCTGACGGCGGGCGATCCGGCCTACCTGCAGGCGCATTACGAGGAGATGTATGCGCCCTTTAAGCAGACGCTTTCGGGCATGTTTACGGCCGACTGGTACTTTGAGTACACGGCGCCCGGTATCGACAAGGCCCGCGCGCTCGAGGGTGCCCTGCCCAAGCTTGGCATCGATGCCAGCGAGGTCGTATCGTTTGGCGACGGCCAGAATGACAAGTCCATGATTGAGTGGGCCGGCACCGGCGTTGCCATGGGCAACGCCGTCGATGAGGTTAAGGCAGTGGCCCAGATGGTGACCGCCAATAACAACGAAGATGGTATTGCGGTGGCGCTGGATAAGCTACTGGGTTAGAATCGCCGATTAATGCATGGTTCGGGCGCCTGCTTGCGGGCGCCCTTTTGTTAGGGAGGGTGCCGTGTCCGCGTTTCCGTTCGACGCCGTTATTTTTGACATGGACGGCGTCATTGTCGATACCGAGTATTACTACCTGGGCGAGACTGCCGCGTTTGCCAAGGAGCTTGGGCTTAACCTGACTCAAGAGGAGTTGAATGGGCAGGTCGGTACCTCGCATCAGTTCTTCCTGCATATGCTGGTCGATTGGTTTGAGCGCGCCGGTAAGGGGCATTTTACTGGCGAGGAAGCGTTGGCCCGTTGGGACGAGTGGGCGCATAAGCGTCCGCGCGACTATCAGGCTTTGATTAACCCAGGCGCCGTGGATACGATTCGAGAGCTGCCGCGCCGTGGCGTTCGCGTGGCGCTTGCCAGCTCGTCGCCCATGGTTAGCATCGAGGAAGTGCTCAACGCGTGCGGGCTGTCGGATGCCTTTGAGTATGTGGTGAGCGGCGAGCAGTTTAAGGAGAGCAAGCCCGAGCCCGACATCTACCTGCATGCGCTGGATCTGCTGGGGCTGCCCGCGAATCGCTGCTGCTGCGTTGAGGATTCGGTGCCCGGCATCACTGCCGGCAAGCGAGCCGGCCTGACAGTCATTGCCAAGCGCGAGGAGCGCTTTGGCTTTAGCCAGGATGCCGCGGACAAGATTATCGACCAGCTGCCGGAGCTGCTCACGCTTTCTTAGGAGCGCGGTAGTTGCGCGTTTTTCGGGTCAGATGAGTAAATAGCCAACATTTTGGTGCGGCAGCAAGCATACTTTATGCTAATGCGGGCTCAAGGGCTTGTTGAATGCCCTTGAGCCCGCTTTTGACTTAATTGTGCTGGGAGAGGGTATATGCCACCGACTGAAGGGCCGACTGACGGAAAAGCAGCGATACCGCTGTACCAACAGGTTATCGATATCATTAAAAACGAAATCAACTCCGGCGCCTACAAGGCAGGCGCGCGGATACCCAACGAATTCGAATTGGCTGAGAGCTATAAAGTTGGCCGCGTTACCGTGCGGCGCGCTATTGAGGAGCTCGTCCAGCAGGGCTATCTAACGAAGCGACAGGGGAAAGGCACGTTTGTCAATGCCCCCAAGCTCAAGCGCAAGATTCGCCAGAAGGATGACGTCCAGAGTTTTTCGGACGCATGCCGCGTTAACGGAATGGAACCGGGGGCGCGTGTCATTTCGAGAAAGATACTGCCGGCGGATTCCACCGAAGCACAGTTCTTTGGTGTTCCCGTTGGAACTGACTTGATTTGCGTCGAGCGTGTGCGTACTGCCGATGGCGTCCCCGTCATGCTTGAGAACAACATATACGTTTACGAGGACAACACCTATCTATCAACGGCATCTCTATCTAACCAATCCATTTTTGAGTTCGTGCGCAACCAGACGGGCCGCACGCCCGCGTTTACCGACCCGTGCACGCTCGAGATCGCGTGCGCATCGCCCGAGGTCGCTCGGTTGCTGGCGGTTCCCGTTGGCGAACCCTTGTTTTATATGGAAGCCTTCTTCTTTGATGAGCAACGGCGGCCGTTTATCATCGGTCGTCAGCGGATCGTTGGCTCTCGCTACGTTTTTGACATCTAGGACATTGCGAATGGAAGCGCCCGGTGGATCATCTCACCGGGCGTTTCCATACCGTTCACGGCGCAAACGCAACCGTTCAACCGCGTTGTGGCAATCAGTTTGAAATTATCTTGATGACGAGAAAAGCTGCTGGTAATCTATGGGACGTCATAGAACGTTTGCCTTGTGCAAACGTTGAAGCGAGATGCGATGCAGTCTCGAGTTCTTTGGAGGTATCTATGTCAGATACGAAGGCGAAGAAGACAAACAGACGTTTTAAGTTCAAATTACCGCATGTCTATACGATCATGTTCTTGCTGATCGTTGTCTTTGCGGTCCTGACTTGGATCGTTCCCTCTGGTCAGTATCAGCGCAAGACGATTTCGACAGCGGCGGGCGAGCGTGAAGTCGCCGTTGCTGGAACCTATGAACAGGTCGATAAGAACTACACCGATTCCGAGACCGGCGAGACCATCAATCTGGGCCAGGATATCTTCGCGGTCCTGCAAGCGCCCACCAAGGGTATCCAAGAGGCTGCCGACGTCGTTGCGTTCGTCTTATTGATTGGCGGATCGTTCGCAATCATCACCAAGACCAACGCTTTGAATGCCGGCATGAGCCGTGTGATTAAAAAGCTCAAGAACAAGGATATCCTCATCATTCCCATCACGATGACGTTGCTGTCTATTTGCGGCACTACGTTTGGCATGTCTGAGGAAGCCCTGCCGTTCTATGCCATCTTCATTCCCATCATGATGGGTATCGGTTATGACTCGATGACGGCATTCATCATCTGCTTCCTTGGTCCTAACCTGGGATATTGTGCTTCGACCATCGACCCGTTTAATGTTTTGATCGCCCAAGGCATCATTGGCATCGAGGGTAATCCGCAACTGTGGCTGCGCGCCGTTTCTTGGGTCATCTTCACTGCCGTCGGTATCGCATGGGCCATGCGCTACGCCATGCGCGTCAAGAAAAACCCCGAGTCGTCCATTGTGTACGAGGACGATAAGCTCAAGCGTATTGAGTTTTCCGTGACCGATGCCTCCATCGAGGAAGAGTTCACTATCCGTCAGAAGCTCGTGCTTATCGATTTTGCTTGCGGTATGGGCATTATCGTCTGGGGTCTTGTTACCCAGGGCTGGTACATGAATCAGATTTCCGCCGTGTTCCTTGGCATGGGCTTGCTTGCCGGTATCCTGGGCGGCCTTGACCAGCAGACGATCGCAGAGGAGTTCGTTAAGGGTCTCGCCGACTTTGCGTACGCTGCCGTCGTTATCGGTATCGCTCGCGGTATTCTGGTCATCGCCGAGGGCGGCATGATCATCGACACCATCCTCCAGGCGCTCGCTACCGCGCTCGCCGGTGCACCCGCCGCCGTCTACACCACGTTTATGTATGTCGTCCTTGGCCTGCTCTCTTTGCTGGTTCCCTCGAGTTCTGGACTTGCGGCGCTCACCATGCCCGTCATGGGTCCGCTGACCGAGCTTATGGGCCTCAATCCCGAGGCTGCCGTTACCGCGCTCCAGTTTGCCAACCAGACCATCAACACCATCAGTCCCGTGGCGGGCATGACGGTCGCCGGCCTTGCCGTGGCTAAGATTTCGTTTGGCCAATGGTGGAAGACTATTTGGAAGTTCTTCATTTTCATGGTCGTCTTTGGCCTGATCGTAACGGCAATCTCTGGCATGCTTCCGGTGTAGGTGGTTGTGATGTCTGATCGTTTGACGGTCCTGACGTCTAAGAGCGTCTTTACCGGTACGGGGGACCTGCCGTTTGAAGGTTTCGTAGCGGTCCGTGGCAATCGAATTGAGGCTGTTGGCACCAAGTGTGAGGTAGCTTCGTATTTGACCCAAGCGGACGAGGTAGTTGACCTGGGCGACCGCACCGTCATGCCTGGCCTGATCGATGTGCATACCTTCTATACGGGCTGGGCGCTGCGGTCGTTGGGGTCTGATCTGTCCGGCATCGCTGATGCCAAAGAGGCCGTGTCGCTCTTGCGTGCATGGAAAGAAGGTCATCCGGATTGCCCGGCGGCTTTTGGCCACAATCTGCCCGAAACGTTGGCATCGGATGCCGAGAACGCAAATACGGCAGCTGTGTTTGACGATTGTTTTGGCGATATCCCTGTCGTCTGCTTTACGCCGGGTGCGGAGACCTGCGTTCTCAATGCTGCCGCCAGTGCGCGATACGGCTTTACACCCCAGGCATGCTATGCCGAGAAGATCTGGCGCATGATGAGCGATTTCCTCGCGCTGCCCGAGGTGCGTGCCGGGTATTCGGACTACATGAGCATGCTTAACGAGCGCGGCGTTACCGCCATCAAGGAGATGGCGTTTGATGACTACTACGGTTTTGCCGACGAAATGGCTCGCCGTGAGGAATCTGGTGAGCTGACGGTTCGCGTCTCTATGATGTCGCAGCCGGTGGGCGCCGGTGCAAATCTGGCATATGCCCGCGAGGCGCGAGAGCGCTTCCGGGGACCGTTCGTTCGTTTTTCTGGCTTCAACCGTATGACCGATCGCGGCGTATGGGCGGGGCTTGCCGAGATGATTGACCCCTATGAGGACACGGCCGATGCGGGCGCTGCCGGCAAGACGGTCGTCGAGGAGCCAGAGTGGGATCTGATTGAGAACGAGCTGCGTGCAATTGATGCTGAGGGCTTCCGATACTCCTTGCATTGCCAGGGCGATGGCGCCGTTCGCCGCACCGTGGCGCTCTATGCCTCGCTGCCTCGAGACGAGCATGGACGGATGCTTCGCCGCCATGCGATTACCGATCTCGAGAACTCTGACCCGACCGATCTTGTCGAGTTTGGCAAGTTAGGTGGAATTTGCGAGGTCTATCCGCAGATTCTGACGCTGGACCGGCGCGAGGATTGCCTGTCGATGATGCGTCGACAAATTGGCGAGACGCGACTTTTGCACAGCTGGAATCGCCGCGGCATGGAAGATTCCGGATGCACAGTGTGCTGTGGAACGGATTTGCCACTGCTGATTCCGAGCCTGGGCGAGTCAATCTACAGCGCGTGCGGCGGATTCTTCGCCGACGGACTGCCCGTGAATGAGGTCAACACGCTGACGCTTGTCGAGCTCTTGCGCGCTTGGACTGCCGGGGGCGCGTACGATCTGATTCGCGAAGACGAGCTGGGTACGCTTGAGGTCGGCAAACTTGCCGATATCTGCGTGCTCGATCGGGATGTGTTCGACCTCGATTATCGCGACGCACGCGATCTTGCGGTTGATATGACGATGTCGGACGGACAAATCGTGTTTGATCGAAATAAGGAGGCATAAGATGCCTGAATCCAAACCGACGCTGCGCCGCGAGCAGATTGCGGGCATGAATATCCACTACATCATGTGGTCGCTCGATTACTTCCTTGATGTGCAGCAGCGTTTGGGCTTTGAGTCCATTGAGCTGTGGTGTGCAGAGCCGCATGTGACGCTCGACCATACGGGCTACTTTGAGGCTGAGGTCCTGGCGAAAAAGGCTGCAGACCGTGGGCTTAGGTATCGTACTCTGTGCCCCGAGAATGTTGTCTATCCTTGGCAGTACTGCGCACGCAAACCGCTGCATGAACAGCGCAGCCTGGCGTACTTTAAACACGGCATTGAACTTGCCGAGGTACTTGGGTGCGACCGTATGTCCATCAACTCGGGCTGGGGCGACTGGGACGAGGACCGCGAGGAAGCCTGGAAGCGCAGCCGCGAGCACTTGTCCATTCTGGCGGAGTATGCCGGCGAGCACGGTCTGGTGCTTACGATGGAAAGCCTGCGTCCCGAGGAGAGCAACCTTGTGACGACGGTTTCCGATGCGAAGCGCATGATTGACGAGGTCGCGAGCCCGTACTTACAGCCCATGGTTGATACAACCGCGATGGGCGTTGCAGGCGAGACGCTCGAGGACTGGTTTGCCACCTTTGGTGATGGGGCAATTCACGAGATGCACTTTATCGACGGTGACCCGTATGGCCATCTGGTGTGGGGCGATGGCAAGCACGATATGGACGCCTTCGTCGCCACACTCAACGCCCATGGTTTCGACGGCATGCTGGGCCAGGAGATCACGGACGGTCGTTACTACGATGACCCGGCGGCGGCAGATGCCAAGAACATGGCCGCATTCGAGAAATATCTGATTGACTAAAACAACTATCGGCCACGCAACCAACGTCATTGATTGCGGCCAAACAAGAAAGGAACTGGATATGAACGCACACGATCTGATCAAAGAGGCAATTGCCGAGAAGGGCAAGTTCGACAGCGTCTACTGGATTGCTTGCGGCGGCTCCATGATCGATTTGATCCCGGCTCATGAGCTTCTGCAGCGCGAGGCAACCACCTTCACTTCGTATATCTATACGGCTCGCGAGTTCGATATCATGCGTCCGCGTCGTCTGGGCGAGAAGTCCCTGGTCATTGCTTGCAGCCATAGTGGCAACACCCCCGAGGTCGTCGAGGGCTGTGAGATTGCCCTTGCTGCCGGCGCTACGGTGATCGCCCAGACCGACAACGCTGGATCCAAGATTGACTCCGGCAAGTGGACCACGTGGGTCTACCCGTGGGGCGAGGGCGTGCCGCAGGCCGAGGTCCCCGCTGGCATTTCGCTGTCGCTTGCGGCCGAGCTGCTCGATCAGCAGGAGGGCTACGCCGATCTTGCCGATATGTATGCCGGTATCGCCGAGATGGATAAGATTCTTCCCCCGGCACGTGAGAAGGTAAATGCCGAGCTGGGCGATCGCTTTGCCAAGCTTTGCCAGGAGCACGAGTTCTTCTATATTCTGGGTAGTGGTCCCAACTTTAGCCAGACCTACGGTTTCGCTATCTGCTCTCTTATGGAGATGCAGTGGCAGCACTGCAGCTACATCCACTCTGCCGAGTACTTCCATGGCCCCTTCGAGGCTACTCAGGATGGCGTTTTTTACTTCCTGCAGATGGGCTCCAGCGAGTGCCGTGCTATGGACGAGCGCGCCCTGGCGTTCCTTAAGACGCATACCGATACGCTGATGGTGCTCGATGCTAAGGAGTACGGTATGGAGGCCGTGCCGGCGAGCGTCCGCGCTTATCTGGACCCGGTGCTGTTCTACGCCATGAACTGCGAGCTGCGTGCCGCACGCGGCAAGGTGTTTGATCACGATCCCGATTTCCGTCGCTACATGGGCGTTGTCGAGTACTAGAAGGGTAAATACCATGGCATTTAACGTTAACGCGCTCGGATTTGGCGACAACGTCGTCGATCGCTATGAGCATATCCACACCATGTATCCTGGCGGCAACGCGGTGAACTTCGCCGTTTATGCCAAGAAATGCGGTGCCGCACGCTCCGCATACATGGGCATTTTTGGCAATGACGCCGCTGCCGAGCATGTCATTGCAAGCCTCGAGGATGAGGGTATCGAGCTTGACAAGTGCGAGCAGATGATTGGCGAGAACGGAGCGGCTCGCGTGACCGTCGTTGACGGTGACCGTGTCTTCCTCGGCTCCAACGAGGGCGGTATCCGTGGCGATGCGCGCTATGTCCTCGATCGCTTTGACCTTTCGTACATGAAGCAGTTCGATGTGGTTCATTCGGGCAACTATTGCTTTACCGAGCGCGAGCTGCCCAAGTTGAAGGCTGCGGGCGTCACAGTCTCTTTTGACTTTTCGGACGACTCCACCGACGAGTACTACGAGCAGATTGCGCCCTACGTCGATTTCGCTTTCTTTAGTGCGGCGGATGCCGCGAGTGAGGACGAGATTCGCGAGCGTCTGGCATGGGTGAAGGGCCTGGGTCCGCGTTTTGTGTCGGCTACGGCGGGCGCCGAGGGCTGCATTGCTTACGACGGCGAGCGTTATTACCGCCAGCTGGCTAAACCGGTAACGGACATGAAGGACACCATGGGGGCGGGCGACTCGTTCCTCACCTCGTTTTTGATGTGCTATCTCGATTCCGCCAAGCGTGGTGAGGATGGCGCCGAGGCCATCGAGCGCGCGCTCGACTTTGCTGCCGGGTTCGCCTCGACCGTGTGCGGCATGGAAGGCTCTTGGGGCCACGGGGCGCCAATCGTCGAATAGCTTAAGAAAGCGTTCGGCGGTCGGGCTATGAGGCCTTGGACAGCCGATGCAAAACAATAAGCGAAACGCGAAAAGGGGGCTCGCCATGTGGTGGGTCCCCTTTTGATCATTGGAGAAGACCATGGGTATTAAAGCGTGTGCGGCTGGTTTTTGCTGTGCGGACGTCTATCAAAACATCGGCGTGTTTTATCCGACTGGTAACGGCATTGACTGGGGTATCCATCTTGCACGAATGGGAGTTTCGGTATCCGCCGTGTCGGTTGTCGGCAAGGACGAGTACGGAGACAAGATGAGAGAGGCACTGGCCGCTGAGGGGTTCGATATCTCACATCTGCGGGTGGAGGATGGCGACACCTCGGTGATGCTCATGGCATTGAAAGACGGCGTCGATCGCGTGCATCTCGAGGCAATCGATGGCGTAATGGAGACATATCGTCCGAATGAAGACGACCGGGCGTTTATCCTAGAGCACGACATCATTCATACCGACCTGTTTGGCAATTGTTTGGACCTCCTGCCCGAATGGCATGATGCGGGCAAGACGGTGGTTATGGACTTCTCGGTGTTCAGCCAGGATCCCGAATATGCCTGCGAGAATCATTTTCCCTACGTTGACTACGCATTTATGTCGTTTGAAGAGGACACTCCGGAGCTGCGGGACTGGGTGCGCCACGTGCAGGAATTGGGACCGCGCGTTGCGGTTGCCACGCTTGGCGAGAAGGGAAGCATTGCCTATGACGGTGAGCGCTTCTATGAGTGCGGGATCGTACCGGCGGAGAAGGTCGTTAACACCGTGGGCGCCGGCGACTCGTATATTGCCGGGTTTACCAAGGGCGTGATCGATGGCCTTGATATTCCGGCGTGTATGAAGGCGGGTGCTGAGCTGTCGTCCCGAGTGATTGGTTCGTTTGAGCCGTACTAGGGTCAAATGCTTGGAAAGGAGTGCGAAATGGTTATCGACATGTTGGTCCAGCCCATGCTCTACGGCGAGATCTATACGCCGGGTGATGAGCCTGATGGATTCGGTTTTTGGTCACGAGAATTTGGTATGGGGCATATGGGCCCCATGGATTGGGATGAGCTTCAAGTCGAGATGGACGTCTGCGATGTGCAGAAGAGCGTGCTCATGCCGCTCGATGTAACCACGGCATGCGGAGGGCATTTTGGCACCAATGACCAGATTGCCATGCTGGTTGCCGCGCATCCCGATCGTCTGTGGGGATTTGCGAGCGTAGATCCGCAGGTGAGCGGTGCCGCAGACGAATTGGGGCGCGCCTTTACCGAGTTGGGGGCAAAGGGGCTTTGCCTGCATCCGGCAAAGCAGGGTTTTGCTCCCGATGATGCCGTGGCCGAGCCGCTTTACGAGCTGTGCGAGCGCTATAACAAGCCGGTGGTTTTCCATGCCGGTATGTCTTGGGAGCCGGGCGCAGAGCTCTCGCGCAGTAATCCGCTTGTATTTGAGCACACAATCGCAACGCATCCAAATGTGCGTTTTAGTTTGACCCACTTTGGCTGGCCCTGGGTGCGCGAGACCGTGGCGATGCTGCTCAAGTATCCCAACTGCTACACGGACACCTCTATCACTTACATCGATTCGCCCGAGGAGATGATGCAGCGTCTTTTCACGGTCGATATGGGGCCGCTGTGGTATGAGCGCGCGCTATCGCATCAAGTGATGTTCGCCAGCAATACGCCGCGCTTCCGTGCATTCAAACTCAAGCGGGCACTCGATACCGTGTCCATGCGGGATGATGCGCGAGAAAGGCTCTACTGGGGTAATGCCCTGCGTTTTCTTGAAGGGGATGAGTGAACATGGTGACTCTCGAGACATTGAGTTATCTATCGACTGCTCCGGACCAGTTCATCGATATTACCGAAGACGTGCACGCTGCCATCGAACGCAGCTCGGTGACTAATGGCTTGGCAGCGATTATTTTGTCGCATACGACCTGCGGAATCGTGGTAAACGAGGGGCTGCCCTGCGTGGAGACGGATCTTATGGAGACGCTTGATCGCATCGCCCCACTCGATGCCCCCTATGCGCATGCACACTTTCTGCCGAGCTATGGAGCCACCGGTAACAACTCATGTGGGCATATCAAGAGCATGATTTGTGGAAACAGCTGCTTCTTTCCCATCCAAGATGGCCACATCGTGTGCGGAGGTGCCCAGAACATCTATCTTGCGGAGTTTGACGGTCCGCAGAAGCGAAAAGTGTACGTTGAGGTGCTGGGGGAGTAACGTCCCTGCAATAACCCTATGAAGGAGCACGTTATGTCGTTTCTAACCTCGATGTTCAAGACCGAAAAGCCGGTTATCGGAATGCTGCACCTGCGTCCTCTGCCAGGTGATCCACTGTATTACCCGGGTGGAATCGTATCGCAGGTCGTGGAAGCCGCCAAGCGCGATCTCGAAGCGTTGCAGCAGGGCGGTGTCGATGGCATTTTGATCACCAATGAGCTCTCGATGCCCTATGAGCAGCACGTCTCCCCCTCGACTCTTGCGGCTATGGGATATGTAATCGGGGCCCTGTCCCATGATCTGTCGACCCCTTGGGGAGCAGAGGCCATTTACGACGGCGATTCCACGATTGAGCTGTGTGCGGCTGTCGATGCGCAGTTCACGCGCTGCAATTTTTGCGGTGCCTGGGCCGGTGATCTCGGGCTGATTAACCGAGATTTCGCTCACACCATGCGTCGCAAGGCGGCGCTGCGCTTGGACGACCTCAGGCTTTTCCACTTCATCACGAGCGAGGGGGAGGTTTATCTCAACGACCGCACGACTGCGGACATTGCCGATTCGCTTCTCTTTAATTGCCTACCGGATGCGATGGTCATCGGCGGTTCGGCTGCCGGTCGTGGCGCTTCGGGCGAGCTTGCCGATGGGGTCCGCGAGCGTGTTGGCGAAGTACCTGTGGTATGTGGCACCGGTTGTCGCGAAAATACCGTGGCTGATGTATTTGCTCACTACGATGGCGCGTTTGTCGGCACGTGCTTAAAGCGCGACGGAAAGCTAGATGCCCCGGTTGATGTTGAGCGGGTAGTTCGTTTTATGGCTGCCGCTCGTACGGCGCGAGGGGAGTAGGCACCTATGGCGTTCTATCTGGGTATTGATATTGGGACAAGTGCCTCTAAAGGCGTTTTAATCGATGATCGATGCAACATCGTTTGCCAAGCCTCTTGTGGACACGAGACGGACAACCCGCGTGATGGATGGTACCAGCATGATGCGGAGGCAGTTTGGTGGGGCGATTTTTGCCGCTTGTCGCGCGAGCTGGTGGTGCGATCGGGGGTTAACGCAGCGCAGATCGGATGCGTCGGCCTTTCCGCATTGGGTTGCGACTGCGTGCCGGTCGATACCGAGTGCAACGCGCTGGCGCCCGCGATTTTGTATGGAGTCGATGCACGTTCGAAGCCACAGATTGACGAGCTTCTTTCCGAATATGGGTCAGATCGCGCACGCGAGCTTTTCGGACACGATCCCTGTTCGTCAGATATTGCTCCCAAGATCTTGTGGTTTAAGGAGAATATGCCCGAGGTGCACGAACGTGCCGCGAAGTTTCTGACGGCGTCATCGTTTCTGTGCGCGAAGTTGACGGGGCGTTTTACGGTGGACCGTTATTTGGCGGAGGATTTTCTTCCCCTATATGACCGCTACACTTGGAAGGTTGATGCTCGTGAATGTGCTCGTTTCTGCCGGCCTGACCAGATGTCGGAGGTAATGTCGGCTACCGATATTGCCGGGGTGATTACGCGGCGTGCGGCTGAGGCGACGGGGCTCGCGGCAGGGACACCCGTCTTAGTGGGAACGGGCGACTCTGGTGCCGAGGCCATTTCGACGGGTGTATTCTGTCCCGGCGATATGATGGTTCAGTTGGGGAGCACGGCGTATTTCATCTACCTGGCTGATCATATGGTCGATGATGCCCGCCTGTGGCCAGGGACGTTTATCATTCCCGGAACTTACGGGATCTGCGCGGGGACCAATACGGCGGGTGCGCTCACATCGTGGCTGCGCCAAGAGCTGTATCGCGACGCCGTAGAGGCCGAGGACCACGGTGGCCCCGATGCATATTCGGTTATGGCGCGTGATGCCGCCGATGTGGCGCCGGGTGCCGATGGGCTCCTGTGTCTGCCGTACTTTGCGGGGGAGCGTACTCCGCTCAACGATCCCGAGGCGCGTGGCGTCTTCTTTGGCCTGACCGGAAGACATACGCGAGCTCATATGGTTCGCGCCGCCTTGGAAGGCGTCGCGTATACCGTTGCATCCCATGTCGACATTATCGAGCGAGAGCATGGACTGCCAATTGGGCGCATTATGCTTGTCGGAGGTGGGACCAAGAATCCAGTTTGGATGCAAGCTATCGCCGACGTATGCGGGCGCGAGGTCTCGGTTGCCAAGGTTACGGTGGGTGCATGCTTCGGTGATGCCATCATGGCAGCTCTCGCAGGTGGCGCCTATGCATCATGGGATGAACTCGCCCAAGTCCTTGGCGTTGCACAAACAATCGTGCCCGATATGGCTGCCCACGAGCTATATGCGTCGCGTCGTCATATTATCGATGAACTATATGCGCGTAACTGCGATCTTATGCACGAATTGGTGTAATGCTGCCGAATTGTATTGCCCACCAATAGGGACTGCGTTGTGCGATTCGCATGTTCCTTGGCATTTTTGCCCACAGGGGGTTAGCGAAGGTCAAAAACAGAGTGCGCATTTGCTGAAACTGCCGACTCGATGCGCTTTGCGTCACAGTTTTTGAGTGAGGCAATGCGCATCGAGGTCCTTGTGAGCGATCTGATGAGCGACTGTGCGCTTATCTCTGTGTTTGGTTCGGCTGGCGCATCGGTCTCGAGCAGTAGACGGTCGAGTGGAGTCTGTCGGGCATATTCGCGACCGCGCTTGGTGGCGAGCATGCGTTCGTTGACGGAAAAATAGCAGCCCGCATTACGCGCGCGGACGAGTTCGTCCGAAGTACCGCTAAACCAGTGGAAGATGATAGCGGGGGAGTCGGGGTTTGGGATGAGTAGTCCATGCGATTCGAGGACGTCCAGTACGGCTCCTGCTGAACGAACGGCGTGAATTGATATCACGCGCCCGGTAAGAGGATGCTGCACGAGTGTATCGCAGAGCCGGTCAAATGCCTGTATTTGTAGCGGCTCACTTCCGGCAAAACGAGCGGAAAAGTCGAGCCCGACCTCGCCGATGTAGCGCTCTTGGGCGGCAACTTCGCAAAGCAGATCGACTTCGGCAGGACCGCAGCGGCCGTCGGCGAGCCACCAGGGGTGGAGCCCAACGCCAGCGATGATGCCTGGTAGGCGACGGGCGCGCTCGTTTGCGGCCGAAAAGTCGCGTGGGTCGACCCCGCAGTCAAAGAGCCCCAGACCCGACGCCGCCGACTCACTGGCTGCAGCATCGGGGCCGAGCATCAAATCAAGATGACAATGCGTGTCAAAGAATTGCGGTTCCATCGCAGGACATCCTGCTAGTCCAGGCGTTGGCCGTCGGCGCGTACGCGCTCGGTTCCACGTCCACTGATCTGGCGAATGACCTCGCCTGCAATCATCTGGCCCATGATGGGCGGCATAAAGCTGGCGGTTCCCAACTCAGTGCTCTCGTGGATGTTGGAGGGGTCGCGGGGCTGCGTCTTTACCGATTCTTCGCAGCTAAACAGCACATGCAGGCTTTTGATGCCACGCTTTTTGCACTCCTTGCGCATGATACGGCTCATGGGGTCGCGCACCGTGTCAAAGATATCGGCGAAGCGCAGGCATTCGGGATGCAGCTTGTTGCCGCCGCCCATGGAGCTCACCAGGCGAATGCCGTGGTCCTGAGCATATTTGGCAACGGTGAGCTTGGCGGAGATGGTGTCGATCGCGTCGATGACGTAGTTGAGCTTGCCGCCCGTCTGCTCCAGAACGTTCGCGAAAAACTCGTCGATGTTGTCGCTCAGCAGGTATTCGGTGCGCTTGATGACGGTAGCGGCGGGGTTGATATCGTGGATCATCGCCTCCATGACATCTACCTTGCGCTTGCCGATGGTGCTGTGAAACGCGATGGCCTGGCGGTTGATGTTGCTGGGCGCGATGACGTCCTTATCCAGAATCACGAAGTGTCCGATGCCGCCGCGAGCAAGTGCCTCGCAGCAGTTGGAGCCGACGCCGCCACAGCCGAGCACCAGCACCGTGGCGTCGGCGAGCTTGTCGAGCGCCTCGCGGCCCATGATGATCTCGAGTTTGGTGTCGCGCGTCTCGACGGGCGCGGCGGCTGCGGTTTCGGTCATATATGTCCTCCGATGGGGAAGTGAAATACACGTTTAGCTATCGCCATTATAAGTATTATCGCGTTTATCGCGGTTTCGTTTGGGGTCTGTGAGCCTGTTGAAATAAGGATGAGGTTCGCATAAGATTGAAGCAGATGGCACCCGTTGCCGCGGGTTAGCCAACTCCGAAACACGTTTATGGCGTGAGAAGTGGCCGTCTTCGCTTTACGCGGGGGCGGCTATTTCATTCGACCTCCAATGTGGATGCCGAGCTCCACAGCCGCGATTACAAGCAATAACAACGTCAGGACATCGTCAATACTCATAGTCCATCTCCTTCTCTGGTAGAGGGGAGCTGGCCCATCTGCTTCTGGCTTCTATTGTAACTAAACGCGAACGAATGTTCTATAGCAGTTATTGAATTAGATAATTAGACAAACATCTAAATATCGTGTATAGTGTGCGCGTCGTGAGAAGTGACGAAAGGAGGTTCTGTGCCGGGAGAGGGATTTAAGGCGCTGGCCGATCCGACACGGCGGCGTATTTTGGAGCTGCTGCGCGAGGGCAATTGCACGGCGGGGGAGCTTGCCGAGCATTTCGACATCAGCAAGCCATCGCTGAGCCATCATTTGGCAACGCTCAAAAATGCCGGACTGGTGACCGACGAGCGCCATGGCCAAAACATCGTATACAGCTTAAACACCACCGTCATGCAGGACTTGATCGGTTGGTTTATGGGGTTTACAAACGCTGAAGGTGATAAGGATGAATAACGAAAACAAGGATATTCACGCCACGGGAGTATCGCCGCGCGTGTGGGCCGTGCTTGTCGTGCTGTGCGCGGCCAACGTCGCGGCGCATCTCTTGGTGATGCCGAGTCTGCCCGCGCAGATTCCCACGCACTGGGGAGCGAGCGGAGCCGTCAACGGTTGGGGCCCCAGTTGGATGGCCTCGGTACTTGGTGCGCTGCCCCTGGTGTTTCTCGCAATGTTTTATATGGTGCCGCGCATTGATCCCAAGGGCGAGGCGTATCGAACCTCGGGCAAGTTTTATCAGGGCTTTGTGATCGCCTTCACACTGCTCATGTGCGCCATCAGCTGGATGGGAGAGCTTACGGTTTGGGGTGTCGTTCCGGCAGCTGGAACGGTCAACTTGCTGATTTCCGGCGCTATCGGCGTGCTCTTTATTGGCATGGGCAACTACCTGCCGCGCGTGAAGCAGAACTACACGCTTGGCATCAAAACGCCCTGGGCGCTCGCCGATCCCGAGAACTGGCGCCGTACGCAGCGCTTTGGCGGTGCCTGCTTTATGGTGCTGGGCATCGGCCTCATTGTGATGGGTGTTGCGGGCAGCGCGCTTTCGAGCGAGGTCGTTGCCGCGGCGATCGCGGTGCTGGCATTTGGGTCGGTCGGGGCCGTGTATGTCTACTCGTATCTGCTGTGGCGCAAATCGCAGCAGGCTGTTCGCTAAGGTTGCGGAAAACTAGCGTACGCAGTTCATATTATGCTCCGGGGGACTTTTCCCAGGTAGTATTAGGGGGTGTGGGCAACCATGCCCCTTTTTATTAGAACGCGCGAATCTTATACCTTTGCCTTTTCCGGAAGGGCAGGTCAGAAGACGTTTCGCAGCTAGATAAGGAGAAATGACTGTGGCGGAGTTTATCTACCAGATGTATCAGGCTCGTAAGGCCCATGGCGACAAGGTGATCCTTGACGACGTGACTCTGAGCTTCTATCCCGGTGCCAAGATCGGCGTCGTGGGCCCCAACGGTATGGGCAAGTCGACCCTGCTCAAGATCATGGCCGGTATCGAGGAGGTCTCCAACGGCGATGCCAGGCTCACTCCCGGCTACACCGTGGGCATCCTGCAGCAGGAGCCGCCGCTCGACGACGACAAGACCGTCATCGAGAACGTGCGCATGGCGTTTGGCGATATGATCGCCAAGGTCGATCGCTTCAACAAGATCGGCGAGGAGATGTGCGACCCGGATTGCGACATGGATGCCCTCATGGCCGAGATGGGCAAGCTCCAGGACGAGATCGATGCCGCCGATGGCTGGGATATCGATTCCAAACTCGGCCAGGCCATGGACGCCCTGCAGCTGCCCGATTCTGACATGCCGGTTAACGTGCTCTCGGGCGGCGAGCGCCGCCGC
>JAIIWC010000099.1 GCA_022745215.1 Collinsella sp.
CGCCCAGCCCCAGGTCGCCCGCGGCATCCCAGTACGCGTCAAAGTCCTCGTCGCTGCCGGTAAAGCTCGCCATGCAGCCATCGGCCACAAAGATGCGGCCTGCCAGCTCGGCAAGCTTGGCGCGCAGGTCGTCCAGGCGCTCGTCAAAGTGGTCGAGCAGATCGCGAAGGAACAGGTAGAAATCAACGCCCGAAAGCTGCTCGCGCACCACGGCCGAAGGCGAGCTGTAGCTCATTGCGCGACCGAGCGCCGCCGAGTGACCGTTGTTGATAAAGCCCTGCTCAAGCCCAATGCGAATCTGTGTGAGCACGTCGCGCACGCGGTCGGCGTCGGCGTTGAGCAATAGCGTGCTCGACCATACCTCGCGCGGCAGACTCGCCAGCGCATCGATCTTCTCGGACAGGGCGCCGGCGCTCACCAGCAGGTAGGGGCGCACGCCGTCCACGTCGGGCTGGGTCATGACTTCGGTCGTAAAGCTCAAAAAGCCGAGCTTGCCGGCGAGCAAGTTGTCGAGCTCCTCGGCCGAGTGCTCGCGCGTGGGCAGCTGCTTAAGCAGGCGGCAGAGCAGCGTCACATAGGGCAGGTCTTCAAACGCGACGCAGCTCAGGTCGAAATACTGCATGGCGTAGGCCAGACGGTTGGTGGGGATGCCGTGGCGCAGGCAGGGGATGGGCGCGGTCGTGTCCACGACCAGCGGCGGTTCGGGGCGTGCCTCGCCAATGTCGGACACGCGCAGGCGCGGCAGCGTGGCCTTGTCCTCGGGCGTGTCCTCGGCCTCCTGCGCGGCACGAAGCACGGCCGTGCGCTCGACCACGCCGGCCAGCTCGGCATCGGTCATGGCGTCGCGCTTGGCGGCGAGCTCGGCCGCCTCGGCACCCTCCGAGCCGGCGCCAGCGTCCACCGGAACCAGCTCGACGAGCGCCATGTGGTCGTTCTCCAGCACGAGCTCGCGCAGCAGGTCCTCAAAGTAGCTGCCGTCCAGCTCGCCGCGCAGCTCCTCGTACACCGGGCCGTACTTGAGCGCCAGCGTCGCGGCGTCGTCATCGTAGAGCCAGGTGCTCAGCGCGTCGCACGCAATGGCCACGCCGTCGGCGATGCCATAGTCGCGCTGGCGCAGGTCGTATTCGTTGCTGCTGATGATGGCCTCCAGGCGCTCGCGCGGAACGCCGTGCTCGCACAGGTCGCGGCAGGCGTCCTGGAACACGCGACGCAGCTCGCGCGCCACGCCGGGCTGCGCGTTTTGCAGCATGATGAGCTCGTAGGGCTGCAGGCTCTCGGCCGCGGTGTAGCTCACCACGTTGCCGCCCAGGCCGGCGGCCAGAATGGCCTTCTTGACCGGCGCTTCGTTGGAGCCCAGCAGCGCCTCGAACAGGATATCTGCTGCGATCGTGCGCTTGCGGTCGAGCGCGCTGCCCAGCACCAGGCCTAGGCCCACCAGTGCGTTCTCAGGCGTGGTGGCCATCTCGACGCGCTTATACTCGCAGGTCGCAGGCGCCTGCGCGTCCAGCGGATTGGGCGCCAGCGTGGACGGGTCCTCGCCGGCGGCAACGGCAGCGTCCATGCGGCGGCTCGCGGCACTCGGTTGCGACAGATAGCGCTCGTCCAAAAACGCCAGCGCGCGGTCCACGTCCAGGTCGCCGTAGAGCGTGATGTAGGAGTTGGAGGGGTTGTAGTGGCGCGCGTGCGTGTCCAGGAACTGCTCGTAGGTGAGCGCGGGAATCGCGCGCGGGTCGCCGCCGCTCTCGTGCGCATAGGCGGTGTCGGGATAGAGTGCGGCGTTGACGGCGTCGTCCAGCACGCTCATGGGATCGGACAGCGCGCCCTTCATCTCGTTGAACACCACGCCGTTATAGCGCAGCGTGCCCTCGCGCAGGCTCGCGGAGCTACCGTCGCCCTCGCCCTCGGCGCCCTCCGGCAGGTCTAGCTCGTAGTGCCAGCCCTCCTGCTCAAAAATGGTGGGCTTGGTATAGATAGCCGGGTTGAACACCGCGTCCAGGTACACGTCCATCAGGTTGTACAGGTCCTGCTCGTTGGTGGTGGCGACGGGGTAGATGGTCTTGTCGGGGTAAGTCATGGCGTTGAGGAACGTCTGCATGGAGCTCTTGATCAGGTCGACAAACGGCTCCTTGACGGGAAACTTGGCCGATCCGCACAGCACCGAGTGCTCAAGAATATGGAACACGCCGGTGGAATCGCCCGGCGGCGTCTTAAAGCCAATGGCAAAGGCCTTGTTTTCGTCGTCGCACGCCAGGTACAGCAGGCGAGCGCCCGATGCGGTGTGGCGCAGCACGTAGGCGTCCGAGTCGAGCTCGGGCACGGTCTCGCAACGCTCGACGGCAAAACCGTGGCAGGTGGTGCCGGGCACCAGCAGTGCGGCGGCAGCGGCGCGCGGGTCGGTTGAGGTAGTGGGCATATGCAGTCTCCTTTGACGCCCCAGCGGGGGCGAATCGAGTCGAATCTTCGAGAGTATACCCATATGGGGCCGCGGCTCTGCGGCGAACTGGAGACGATGCCAGCGGATTGGGCATAGGCCCCACCTGCCCGCCGAATGAGCGTGGATTTTCGGATGAAATAATCCGTCGCAGGTCCAAATGCCGTTCAATTATCCACTCCCGCACACCTTTCGTCTCCAACCGTGAGATGAGAGATAGACGAGAGACGTATACGAAAGATGGCTCTACAGCAAAGAGGCAAACAATTAATAGTGCTGTTTGGTTGGTGATTGTTTTTTCAGTAAAAACACTTACGAATAAAGCAAGTTGCAAACAGCTACCCCTTATTTCGTACTCATTTTTAAGGCGAGAAATTGCCGCCATATGATCGGACGAGTTTCAACGATTGCGATTTAGTATTTGGCGCGGATGCGGTCGATTCCGATGAAACGCTAGTTGACCACGCGGTAGATTGCGCTTTCTCCCAGACGCCCCGGCAATGCGCAATAAGCCAGATAACGAAGCGATTGCCGGTGCGTCTATCCATAGGGAATTCCGGGAAAGCTTCTGCGGACAGTCAAAAGATTCGTCGGCCCCAGGCGGATTAAAGGTATTTGCATAAGACGTCATTTAACTAGTGACGATGCATATTGAATCGTTCAATGAACTTGCACGCTGTGTCCA
Source organism: Collinsella sp. (assembly GCA_022745215.1). Lineage (GTDB taxonomy): Bacteria > Actinomycetota > Coriobacteriia > Coriobacteriales > Coriobacteriaceae > Collinsella. The sequence goes on from JAIIWC010000099.1 coordinate 3,117, forward strand.
ACAACGCCGATTGTTGTTTTAAGGGGCTTGATGAAAGAACAGAACCAAAATAATACTTGCGTATTTAGTTATATAAAGTATTATAACGTTATGGGATGAATAAAGGGTTCATCTAAGTGAGTTAGGAGTAAGGGATGTTCAATTTCGATGAGCCTCGTTACGAGAAGGTTGTGAGCGATGCCCTCGCTCTCCGTCCTCAGATCGAGGCTGCCGTGGACAAGGTCTGCGAGCAG
>JAIIWC010000100.1 GCA_022745215.1 Collinsella sp.
ACCTGGAACAGCTCCATGGCATCGCGGACGCGGCGCTCGAGCTCGTCTGTCGGCAGCCCCATCTGCGCGGGACCAAAAGCAACTTCCTCGCCCACCGTAGCGCAGAACAGCTGGGCGTCGGCGTTTTGGAATACGAAGCCCACGCGCTGGTGGAACTTCTGAGCAGCAGCAGAATCCTTCAGATACGCCGCATCGACCACGCGTCCGTCAAACAAGTATGCGCCGGCATCCGCGAGCTCAAGGCCGTTGATAAGGCGCATGATCGTCGTCTTGCCACAACCGTTAGGACCAAGCAGAGCAACGAGTTCACCACGATCCACCTGCAGCGAAACGCCGTCGACCACCGTATGCCCCGCATAGGAGAACACCACGTCGCGCAGCTCGATGAGCGGCGCGACCTTGGTGCCGCCCGCACCGTTCGTGCCCGCCGCACTATTCATATCGATCGTCAAAACGTCGCCCTTCCCTATTTGCATCCCCAGTCGGAACCAGCAGCGCCTACAGCACGGCGCACAACACGGCGAGCAGAACCACAACGGCTGCGTAAACGGCATCGCGCCAGCCAAACCCGGCGCGCGCGGGAGCCGGATACGCACCGGCAAAGCCGCGGCAAAGCATAGCCTCGTCCATCGCGCGGCTGCATTCCATCGCCTTGATAAAGGTCATGCCCATGATACCCGCGATCGAATCGGTACGCGAAAATCCCTCAGGCGCACGGCCAACGCTGCGCAGCATGACCGATTCGCACAGATTGTGCGCCGTGCGACCCAGCACCTCGATGTGCTTGAGCGCCATATCAAACGTAAAGATGACCTCGTCGGGCAGATGTAGCGTCTTGAGCGCCGCCGACATGCGGCTCCAGGTAAGCGTCCACGAAACGCCCAGCACGAGCGACACGTTAATGAACGTCTTAAGCGCAATTTTGAGCATGGCGCCCGTAGCGGAAGCGCCCAGCAGCAGGGCAGGCAGCGCCAGAACCACTGCGAGCCCCGCAGCGCCAAGCGCCGGCGCAAAGGTTGCCCGCAGCCCGCGTACGGGGCGCACGGCAACGAGCACCAGCGCGATAGCCGCCATCAACATGAGGTACAACGGGCTCTGCGTCAGACACACGCACAGAACGCAGACGAACATCCCCACCAAACGCATCGGGGCCGAAACGGAAGAAAGGGCGCGGTCGACCATCGACCCGCCCTCGTGCGCGCCTCCACCCAGGCGAACCCGTTCAAGCAGGCTCGCCAGGTGCAGGACATTCTTTTGCATCACACGATGCCGAGCCCCCACGGGCTCGTATCGCTCCTCAGCCGCAAGCCAGCTAGGCAGCTCGGCTATTGCCATGAGCACCGCTTTCCTTGACCGTCAGCGAGACCAGGCGGAATGCGATAGTGAGCACCGCCACGCCAATCACGCCCGAAAGAATATACATCGCGGCCTGGCCGGCAAAGCCAAGGCCCTGCTCCTCGGAATAGGCCTGCAGATAATCGCCCGTGGGCAGGGCATCGGCAAAGGTCGGGGTATCGAGGCCGACCGAAGCCTGCAGACTGTCGTCGCCAGCCTCCTGAACGGCGGTCGCGGCGCCTTCGGCGTCCCACTCGCCCCAAGCGTCACCGGTGGCAAGCAAGCCGAGCGGCGTGGCCGCCACGAGCACGGCGACCAGAATGAGCGTGGGGACCAGCGAGGTCTTCTTGGCAGCAGCGCCCTCGGCAGCAAGCTGGCCATCGACGGCCTCGGGCCCGACGATAATGCTCGGCGCCGTCTTCTTAATGAAACCGTAGATGGCGGCCGTCGCAACGCCCTCGATCACGCCGGCAACCAGCATATGCGGGATCAACATGGCCGGAATAGCCACGGACAGCGGGAAGGGGCAGTACAGCGGCGCGCCCGAAGCGTTGGTGAAGAGCATCGGCTGAATACCGAACTCGATCGCCGCGCACAGGGCCGCCAGACACAGACCGACCCAACCGCTCACAATGGCAGAAGCCGAGGTGCCCCAGCTCTTGTCGTGCAGACGGCTGTTGAGCGCACGGAACACGATAGCAGCGGTAAACGGCAGCACAAAGGCCATGTTAAAGCAGTTGGCGCCAAAGGACAGAACGCCGCCGTCGCCAAACAGCAGCGCCTGCAGCGCCAGCGCGACCGAAACCGCGATGGCAGCGGCCTCGGGGCCCAGCAGCAGCGCGATGAGCGCGCCGCCGACGGCGTGGCCTGTGGTACCGCCAGGCAGCGGCACGTTGAACATCATGAGCAAGAAGGAGAATGCGGCGCAAATACCCAGAAAGGCCATATGCTCGCGATCGAGCGTGGCGCGTACTTTCTTGATGCAGTGAACCCATACGGGTACCATCGCCACCGCCATAACGGCATCGGTCTGCGGGGACAGATAATTATCGGGAATATGCATGAGCCCTCTCAATCAGAACGTTGCGTGTTACGTTTCCAACAATCCGTAACACCGACTCTGCATACTAACAAAAAGGCGCACCGCCCACAACGCAGCACGCCCTTGCAATACGTACGTTATTAACCCAGGTCCACGCACCGTCCAATAAAGGCCCATGCACTCCCAACTTTCCGGTCACCCGGAAGAAGGTGCGATCCGCTCGCAACAAGGTTAACGCAGGAACCCGCCCCCGAGAGGGGTTTTCTAAGGCAACATCCCGCAGCCGCGAAGTGGCGAGGACGTTGCCGTGAAAACCCCGCAGGGGGCGGGTTCCGAACAGCAAAGATTACGAGCGGACTTCGCCGTTTACGCCCTTGCACACCTTGGTGACGATCTTCTGGTGCGCCTTCTCGACCTCTTCGCTAGTAAGCGTGTGGTCGTCCGAGCGATACGTGAGCGCAAAGGCCATGGACTTCTTGCCCTTGCCGATACGAACCGGATCGCGGTAGACATCGAACAGGCGCACGCCCTCGAGCAGCTTGCCGCCGGCGCTGGTAATACGGCGCTCAAGATCCTCGCAGGTCACGGCATTGTCGACCACAATGGCAAGGTCGTGCTCAACGGCCGGGTACTGCGAGAACTCGCGGTAGTTCTCCTGGTTGCGGGCGCCCTTGATCAGCTTGTCCAGGTCAAGCTCAAAGGCAACGACAACCTCGTCGATGCCGCAGGCCTCGCGCGCCTCGGGGTGGATCTCGCCGACCCAACCCAGCACGGTGCCGCCGGACAGAACCTCGGCCGCACGACCCGGCTGCAAAAAGGCATAGCCCTCGCCCTCGACGGGACGGAAGCGAACCTTCTCGATGCGCAGCTGGGCGAGCAGCTCCTCGACGATACCCTTGCCACCGTCGACGACAACGGTCA
>JAIIWC010000101.1 GCA_022745215.1 Collinsella sp.
CTTCGGCGACACAGGCGAGCACGCGCTCCACATGCCGCATCTCCGGGCGAGCGTCGGGGTCGATACGCTTAATTGCCAGTCGCACCATGCGCCGAGCAATCACCACCTCGGCCGCGGCCAGTCGGCGAGCGTCAAGAACCAGTGCACCCGCCGCCTCCTTACGCAGGCAGCTTCGAAACGCCTGTGCGGAAAGCTGGGAAAGAAAGGCGTCCTCATCGCCCAAGATCTCGCAGGCGGCGCCAATCGTCTTACAGACACTCGCGTTGCGCTGCGCCACCACCGGCATCACTCGATGGCGCACATAGTTACGCAAGTACGACACGTCCTCGTTGCTCTCGTCCTCTCGCCACGGCTGACCATGCACCTGCAAATAGCCCACGAGCTCATCATGAGTCAGGTCGAGCAGGGGACGCACCACGATATTCCTCCGGCGAGGAATGCTCGATAGGCCAGCGGGCCCCGAACCCTTAATCGCGTTCATCAAAAACGTTTCAGCGCGATCCGAAGACGTGTGCGCAGTGCAGATACGAGCCGCCGTTCGCGGTGCCCCCGTCTGGGCGCAGAGCTCGCGAACATACCTCCGCGCCGCGGCATAGCGCACCTCGCGGGCAGCCGCCTCGATATTGCCCGATTCATCATCAAAATAGGCATGCTCAACACACAGCGGCAAGCCATATTGTGCGCATAGGCCGCGCACAAAGGCCTCGTCGCCATCGGATGCCTCGCCGCGCAGATGATGGTTCACATGCAGCACGTGCAGTCGCTCGCGCGCGATGGGGGCCACACCACGCCCATCCAGAATATCCAACTTTGATGTGCATGCCATAAGGAGCAATGCCGTCGAGTCCGCACCACCTGATACCATGAGCACCACGGGGGCAGCCGTCTGCCGCGTTGCCAGGGCCCTATCATCAGCCCACGATGCAGCATGGTGTCCATAATGCTGAGATACCGTTGGCATTTGCTTCCTCCTCTATTCGTTCGCACCCATTGTATCCTTTGGAATATTATGTCTCGTCTGCACCTTCATATCCTTGGCAGCGGCTCAAAAGGCAACTGCGCGCTCATCGAAGGCCCCCGAGGGCTCATCATGATTGACGACGGTCTTTCTCGCCGCGAGACATTAAAGCGCATGGCAGAACTGGGGCTCTCGGCAGTCAACGTCTCGGCTCTTCTCATCACTCATGAGCACAGCGACCACATCAAAGGTCTCGATGTCTGGTGCAAGCACTGGCACGGCCCCCTCTATGCCAGCAGGGGCACACTTTCGAGCAAAGAAAATCTTTCGTATCTGTCTGTCGAGGAGTTCGATCCCGGTGACACCCTATCCATTGCCGGCATCCACGTGCAAACCTACTCAACATCACACGATGTCATCAATCCAGTCGGCTATCGATTCGACACCCTCGATGATTCTATCGGCTTTGCCACCGACACCGGAGAGCTATCGAGCCAAGCCATGAACACCCTCAAAGATTGTCGAGTCCTCGCGCTCGAAAGCAACCACGATGTGACCATGCTGCGCGAGGGAGAATATCCCCGCTTTCTTCAGGAGCGCATCCTGTCTGCAAGGGGGCACCTCTCCAACGACCAAGCCGCCGAAGCCGCGCGCGAACTCGTTACCGATCGCACCGAACAGCTCATTGCCATGCATATCAGCCAAGATAATAATCGCCCGAGCCTTACCGTCAAAAGCTATGCCAAAGCTCTAGCCGCAACCTTGGATGACGAGGTCGGCAGCTCCGCCACCCTTCTCCAAGGATCGCGAAAACTCTCGATACGCCCCGCAAGCCAGCATCGGCCAGCAACCATTCATTAGATTATCCTAGACAGCAAAAGGGGCCGGGAATCGCTTCCCAGCCCCTTTTGTTATCTCTTAATAGCACAGAACGCCAACGAAGTTAGTCAATGGAGATCTTCGTAACGTTCTTCTTCTCGACGATCTTGGGAACCGTAACGGTCAGGATGCCGTCAGCGTACTTAGCCGAGAGGCCCTCGCTCGAAGCGTCCTTTAGATACACGCCACGAGTTGCGCTGTACGAGCTGAACTCCTTCTGCAGGAAGTTCTTACCCTCGTTCTCCTCGTCTTCCTCGACATTCACGCTAATGGACAGACGGCCCTCGTTAAGCTCGACATCGATATCGTCCTTGGCGACGCCGGTCAGATAAGCCTTGACCTCATAGCCATCGCCCTTATCCTCAACATCAACGGGGAACGCCTTAGAGGCAATAGAGCTGTTCGCCAGATCACTCATATCATCAAACAGATCGAACAACGAGCTTGCAGAGGGACGAACGCCAAAAACCGAACGATAAGGAACCATGCTTGCCATGTTTACCACTCCTTTATAGGACTGCCGAGTCATCTTCTAGGTGACTGGGACTTCTTTTGACGCTCATATATATGCCCACCCGGTGCTCATATATACACCGACTATAAAGTTTTTTAAGTCCAGTACTATAAGTATATCTAAGTGCATCCGACTAAGATTTTAGGAAGGTTAAGGTTCTTTGAACCAGAGCTTAAATTACGAGTATGTCCACAGCTACAAATAACAAGGGGCTTACAATGAGCGCATACGCGTTGTTGGTAACGAGCTAAAGGGCATCATGGACGACCAAAACCAGAACAATATGTTTATGCCGACGCAGGGGGAAGATACTTCCAAGCAGCCGTCACGGTTCCATCGCCCTCACATCTCGCAAGAGCCCATTAATGATCCAGAGCCCGAGTATGTGACAAGAAATCGATATCGAACGCTGGAGGATGCCCAAACGGGGCGTAAGCATATGGGCGTCGCATCGGGCGATCCCGTATATCTGAAAGATGCGCCATTATCAAAAAACAGCGCAATCAATGACGATCCGACGAAAAAGCCCGTAACTCGGCATCAAAGAGGTCCTCGACCTAAGCAAACCTTAACGCATTCGGCTCGTTATCTCGAGACGCCAAAACAAGGGAAAACGATCTTCGTTTCATCAAGTAAACGACGTAGGCAGCATCGACTCCAATTCTTGCTTTTGATCATTGTGGTCGTAGCAGTTGCCCTTGTGATTCGATTTATTGTCTTTAAATAAAAGCTCATTACCCATAAGCCCAACCGGGTTACAGGTGAAATGCAACTACATTGTGATGTATTAACGCAAAAAGGGGGAGGCCGCGAGGCCTCCCCCTTCTTCAAGTCTTGCGACGGCTCGGTGCCGTCCACCGGTCAGCGGCGCCCTGGCCTCCCACGGGCTGGCCCCGCAGTACTCTCGGCGCGATGGGGCTTAGCTTCCGGGTTCGGA
>JAIIWC010000030.1 GCA_022745215.1 Collinsella sp.
GCCCCCGGGGCCCGGATGGGGCCTCGGGGGCGTTCGGCTAGCTGCGGGAACGGTCTATCCGCTCAACGTGTTCGGCTGAGATCGGAAATCAACCTCCGAGTAGTCCTTCCGCAGAAGTTCCGATAAACAAAAAAACGTACCCGAACCATTTCTCGTAAAGAATCGGGTTCGAGTACGAACTGAATGGTGGAGCAATATAAACCACCACAAAGGTGCCTGTCCCCTTTGTGGTGGTTATGGGTTAGAGCTAGAGCGTGTGGCCGTAGGCGTTGGCGGCTTTGATGGCGGCGGCGAACTTCTCGTCGGTGAAGGGCTCCGGGTTACCCTGCTTCCACTCGTTGGTGGTGTGCGCGTACTCGCACAGGGCGGGGATATCGGACTCGGAAAGCCCGACCTGCTCAAGCGTCACGGGCAGTCCCATCTGCTTGTTAAAGGCTGAGTAGCGCTCAAGGTTCTCGGTATCGCCCATGTAGGCAAACAGAACCAGCACGCCCAGGCTCACGACCTCGCCATGCAGGTAGGTGCCCTCGCGCGGAATGCTGCAGGTGGCGTTGTAGAACGCATGCGCCACGCTCGAGTTGTAGTAGTAATCGTTTTGGTTGGTCAGGTTGGAGACGTAGCCCGTGTTGACCACGATATCGAGCGCGATCTGCTTGACGGCTTCGGTCGACAGGTTCTGGCGAACGTCCTCAAGACCCTGCACGCCATAGGTAAACAGCGGCTCGGAGCAGGTGTGTGCGAGCGCCAGGCCAAGACCTGCGGTATGCTCCAGGTTGCCGGCGCTCGTGGCGTACTCAACCTCGGGCTGCTTGGACAGGGCATCGCCCACGCCCGCCCAGAAGTACTCCGCCGGAGCCTCGGCGATGATCTTGGGGTTGATGAAGATGTGCGCGGGGCGGTTGGGGTACGAATAGCCCTCGAGCGAGCCGTCGTCGTTGTAGACAACGGCAATGGCGGTCGCGGCCGAGCAGTTGGAGCAGATCGTCGGTACCGTAAAGACGATCTTCTTGAGCTCGATGGCCGCCGTCTTGACGGTATCGAGCGCCTTGCCGCCGCCGCATGCGATAAGCACGTTAGCTTCCTGGCAGGCAGGGGAGTTTACAACCTTGGCGATATTTGCGCGCGTACTGTTGGTGCCGTAGACGCGCGTCTCCAGAATCTCGACGTCGGTACCTGCCAGCGCAGCTTCGATACCGGGAAGTGCTGCGGCCAGTGCTCGTTTACCACCAATGATGGCGACCTTGGTTGCTCCGTACTCGGCCAACGCGCCTTGCAGCTCGTCAAAGCAGTCTTCGCCAACGGTATAGTCGCTCATTCCGATCGTGCGCATAGCAATCTTCTTTCGTTCGATAAAGTGCTTACAGGTATTTTGCTCCAAGAGAAGGTCCACGGCCGCAAGAAATTTCGAACGTATAAAACCAGTGTTGAGGGTTTTTCGCCGGTGCGGAACGTGCTAGCATACTCCGCATAAGCGTTGATGGGGACGAGTAGTCGGCCGTCCGCATGCTACAGAGAGCGGGGAGCGCTGAGAACCCGTGCATGCGACCGATGAAAATCACCCCGGAGCTGCGGTCCCAACGGACGTGCCGCGTAGGTTCGTCTTAGTAGACATCGCCGAGATGGTCGTCGATACAGACCAGCCGAGTAACGGATGCGAGCGCGCGAATACGCGGGCGAGGGCATCTAAGCTGGGTGGTTAAGCGAAGAGCTTTTGCGGGCGTGCAGCCCGTTTGTGGCGCTTCGTCCCAGCTTGTAGGGACGGGCGCTTTTTTGGTGCCCAGAGGGCGTGCGCGCCCATGACAAGAAAGGGGTACCGTGGCAAACGAGTACAAGCAGACGATGAATCTGCCCAAGACCGGTTTTCCCATGCGTGCCGGTCTTTCCAAGTCCGAGCCCAAGCGACTCAAGGACTGGCAGGACAACAAGGTCTACGAGCAGGTTCTGAAGAAGAACGAGGGTCACAAGAAGTTCGTGCTGCACGACGGCCCTCCGTACGCCAACGGCCCGATCCACATCGGCCACGCCATGAACAAGATCTCCAAGGACATGATCAACCGTTACTGGATGATGCAGGGCTATGAGGTTCCCTATGTCCCCGGTTGGGACTGCCACGGTCAGCCGATTGAGCACAAGGTCGAGGAGAAGCTCGGCACCGAGAAGTTCAACCAGACCCCCACGGCCAAGATCCGTGAGCTCTGCAACGAGTTCGCTGTCGAGAACATCGAGCTTCAGAAGGCTGGCTTCCGCCGTCTGGGCGTGCTCGGCGACTGGGACAACCCCTACCTGACGCTCTATCATCAGCATGACGCTGCCGACATCGAGGTCTTTAAGGCCATGTTCGACAAGGGCATGATCTATCGCGGCCACAAGCCGGTTCACTGGTGCAAGCACTGCCACACCGCACTCGCCGAGGCCGAGATCGAGTACTCCGACGAGACGAGCCCCTCTATCTTCGTCCGCTTTGAGATGACCTCCAAGCCCGCCGGCCTCGAGAACTTCGACGGCCCGGTCGACTTTATCATCTGGACGACCACGCCGTGGACCATCCCCTCCGACCAGGCCGTTTCCCTTAAGCCCGGCGCCGCCTATGTCGCCGTTGAGCACGATGGCCGTGCCGAGGTCATGCTCGAGGACCTGGCTCCCAAGTGCTGCGATGAGTTTGGCTGGGAGTACACCCCGGTCATGGTCGACGGCAAGCCCTACGTGGTTCCCGCCGAGACCTTCCACCACATCCACTACAAGCAGCCGATCTTTGATGGCGTTGAGGGCGTGGCGCTGCTGGCCGATTACGTCGGTGTCGATGACGGTACCGGTATCGTCCACAACTCGCCCGGCCACGGCGTCGACGACTACTTCGCCTGCCTCAAGGAGGGCATCACCGACATCTGCATGCCGGTCGATGACGACGGCAAGTTCTACACCGGCGAGGAGTTTGGTACCGGTGGCCCCTTCAGTGGTATGGATACCGACGAGGCCAACCCGCACATCATCGAGTTCCTGCGCGAGCGCGGCACCCTGGTCCTCGAGAAGAGGATCACGCACAGCTATCCGCACTGCTGGCGCTGCAAGCACCCGGTGCTCTTCCGTGCTACCGACCAGTGGTTTGTCTCGATGGACAAGACCGGTTTGCGCGAGCAGGCCGGCAAGGAGGTCCGTGAGAACGTCAAGTGGTATCCGGCCCACGCGGCCAACCGCATCGGTGCCATGGTCGAGCAGCGTCCCGACTGGTGCATCAGCCGCCAGCGCAACTGGGGCGTGCCTATCCCCAGCTACACCTGCGCCGACTGCGGCGAGAAGGTCATGAACGACGCCACGCTCGACGCCGTCATCAAGCTCTTCCACGAGAAGGGCTCCGACGCCTGGTTCACCGACGCTCCCGAGAGCTATCTTGGCGAGGCCTGCGTCTGCCCCAAGTGCGGTGGCCATCACCTCAAGGCCGATAAGGACATCCTCGACGTGTGGTGGGATTCCGGCGTCTCCTGGAAGGCCGTCTGCGAGTACCGTCCCGAGCTGGAGTATCCGGCGGATGTGTACCTCGAGGGCTCCGACCAGCACCGCGGTTGGTTCCAGAGCTCGCTGCTCACCTCGGTGGGCGCCAACGGCCACGCTCCGTACAAGGCGGTCGTCTCGCAGGGCTTCACCCTCGACGGACAGGGCCGTAAGATGTCCAAGTCGCTCGGCAACGTCATCGACCCCAACAAGGTCTGCGACGAGATGGGCGCCGACATCATCCGCCTGTGGGTTGCCTCCGTCGATACCAGCTCCGACGTGTCCATCGACCACGAGATCCTTGCCCGTACGTCCGATGCCTACCGTCGTTTCCGCAACACGCTGCGCTTCCTGCTCTCCGAGCTCGAGGGTCAGTTTGAGCCCGAAACCGACGGCGTCGCCTTTGCCGACCTGCTGCCGCTCGACAAGCTCATGGTTGCCCGTCTGACCCAGGTCCAGGCCGAGGTCGACGACGCTTACTCTTGCTACGAGTTCCCGCGCGCTTACCGTGCGCTTTACGACTTCGTGGTTACCGAGCTTTCCAACGTGTACCTCGACGCCCTGAAGGATCGTCTGTACTGCGACAAGCCCGGTTCGCTCGAGCGCCGCAGCGCCCAGACCGTGCTTGCCGAGCTCTTCTCGATGCTCATGCGCGACCTGCAGCCGATCCTGTCCTACACGGTCGACGAGGCCATGGCCTATGCACCCGCCGGCTGCGTCGATCACCAGAAGTACGCCGCGCTGCTCGATTGGTACAAGTCGCCCATCACGGTTGACGAGGCCAATGAGTTTGAGGGCGTGCTCGAGGCTTCTCTTGAGCTCCGTAGCGCCGTGACCAAGGCTCTTGAGGATGCCCGCTCCGCCGGCACCTTCACCAAGAGCCAGCAGGTCCGCGTCAAGGCGGTCGTTCCCGCTGAGATGTACGCGCTGCTGACCGGTGATAAGGCCGTCGACCTGGCCGAGTTCTACATCGTCTCCGATGTTGAACTGACCCAGGGCGAGGAGCTTTCCGTTGCCATCGAGGCTGCCGAGGGCGAGTGCTGCGACCGTTGCTGGAACTACCGCACCACCGTCGGCGAGTACAACGGTCACGCTCACATCTGCGAGAGGTGTGCGAATGCCCTTTAAGGCACGGTAACTCGGCATTTTAGTTATAGGGAGAATTTGGGCGCCTTCGGCCCATTTGCTCCGCTGAATAAAAGCGGCATTCTGTTTTTCGGAATGCCGCTTTCGTTTTTAGCTGGTTATTTAGCTTGCGTTGGTGGATATGTCGTGCGTTCTGCGTGTGGCAATATAAGATGGTTAATTGCGTTAAACGTAATTCGATGTTTTTGAGGGTAGGGGATTGATTTGGGTCGTTCTGCGGATATGACGCCGCCTTTGCGTTGGCGGTTGGGTGTTGCTGGTAGCGTGGCGTTGGCCGTGCTGCTTGTTGACCAGCTGACCAAGCTTGCGGTTCGTGCCGTTGGCGATGCTCTGCATGTGACTGTTATCCCCGGTGTGATCGACTTCCTTTTCGTGCGTAACATCGGTGCTGCCTTTAGCATGGGCGAGGGACATGGCCTCGCATTTGCCGTGATGGCGTTTGTCGTTATCGTTGCGATCGCGGTGTACTTGCTTCGCGCACCCCAGCTTGCTCGCTTTGAGGTTGTGGGCATGGCTATGGTCGTGGGCGGCGCCATTGGCAATGCGATCGACCGTCTGGCTTTTGGCTTTGTGACCGATTTTATTGCCACCACCTTCATCGACTTCCCCGTCTTCAATGTGGCCGATGTCGGCATTACGGTCGGTGTGGTGCTTGCCCTCATCGGCTACATGTTCTTGAGTCCTGCGGCCCGTGAGGTCGACGCGACCGCCGAGCTCAACGCCCGTGACGAGGCCCGCGCTAAGCGCAAGGCCCAGCAGCGTGGGGAGCGTGCCCGCAAGATTCGCGAAAGGAGCGAGCGCTAATGGCCGACATCCATATCCTTGTTGCCGACGATGCCGCTGGTCAGCGTCTTGACGCCTATCTGGGCGCTAATGACGGCTGCCCTACGCGCTCTGCCTGCGCGCATCTGATCGAGGGCGGTGCCGTTGCCGTCAACGGCGAGACATGCCTGTCAAAAAAATATGCCGTGCGCTCCGGCGACCGTATTTCGGTCGATTTGCCCGAGCCGCACGATCCCACCGATGTGATTCCCGAGGCCATTCCCCTCGATATCCGCTACGAGGACGACTACCTCATCGTGCTCTCCAAGCAGCGCGGTCTGGTGTGCCATCCCGCCCATGGCCACGAGAGCGGCACCCTTGCGAACGCCTTGGTCTATCACTGTGGCATTGACCATCTGGGCACCGTGCAGGGCGAGGACCGCCCCGGCATCGTGCATCGCCTGGATCGTGACACCTCGGGCCTTATGCTCGCGGCAAAAGACGACGACACCCAGCGCGCGCTCCAGAATCTCATCCGCACGCGCACGCTCGACCGCCGCTACATTACGCTCGTCCACGGCCACATTGCCATGGACGAGGGCACCATTAACACCGGCATTGCCCGTTCTACGCGCGACCGTGTCAAGATGGCGGTTTCGGACGATCCTTTCGCGCGCCAGGCCATTACGACCTTTAGGGTCCTCGAGCGCTTCGATTCCACGCGTTTTGACGATGGCTATACGCTCGTCGAGTGCCACCTGTTTACGGGTCGCACGCATCAGATTCGCGTGCACATGCGCCATATCAACCACGCCTGCGTGGGCGATCCGCTCTACGGTAAGTGCGATGCGCGTGCCGACCAGGGTTTGACCAGGCAATTCCTCCATTCCTGGCGTGTGGCGTTCGATCATCCCGTGACGGGGGAGCACATTGAGTGCCGCGATGAGCTGCCGTGGGATCTCGCCGCCGTTCTGGATGACCTAGCCCCGCGCTCGCTCGGCCGCACTGCCGCCGGCGACGAAATCGTTCCGCAGCTCGGTCTGCTCGAAGCCTAACCAGTATTAGATGGTTTCTTGAACTCGGTTAGCCTACGGTAAGATATACGGTTGTTTACGTAACGCGTTCTCGGGAGCCTGCATGCTCGCCTTTTTACAAACCAACACACCCATCGTGATCTTCAACCAGATTGTGGTTACGCTGCTCACGGTCTGCTTTCTGTACCAGGTGGTCTTCTTTGTCATTGGCGCTCTTCGTGGCGAGGTCGCGCCTCCCAAGGCCAAAAAACTCCACCGCTATGCCTTCTTCATTGCGGCGCATAACGAGGAGGCCGTGATCGCCAATCTCGTACGCTCTATCAAGGATCAGGACTATCCGTCCGAGCTCATCGAGGTCTTCGTGGTCGCCGATGCTTGCACCGACAACACGGCGCAGCTCGCGCGCGAGGCCGGTGCCATTGTTTACGAGCGCAATGACCTGGCCCGCAAGGGCAAGAGCTGGGTCATGGACTTTGGTTTCGATCGCATTCTCAACGAGTATCCCGACACGTTTGAGGGCTACTTTATCTTCGATGCCGACAATGTTATCTCCCGCGATTACGTCTCCAAGATGAATGATGCCTTTGACCAGGGCTTTCATGTGGTCACGAGCTATCGTAACTCCAAGAACTTCGGCAGTTCGTGGATTTCCTCTGCCAACGCCACCTGGTATTTGCGTGAGGCCCGCTTCCTCAACAACGCGCGTAATATCTGTAAGACGTCCTGCGCCGTCTCGGGCTCGGGCTACCTTATCTCCGCCAGTGTTATCGAGGGCATGCACGGCTGGCAGTTCCATACACTGACCGAGGACATCCAGTTCACCACGTTCTGCGCCATTCACGGCATCCGCATCGGTTATGCGCCGGCGGAGTTCTTTGACGAGCAGCCGGTGACGTTTAAGGCGTCCTGGAAACAGCGCATGCGCTGGACCAAGGGCTTCTACCAGGTCTTTTTTACCTACGGCAAGCATCTGGTCAAGTCGACGTTCCGCTATCATCGCTTTGCCGCATATGACATGTTTATGACCATCGCTCCGGGCATGCTGCTGTCCCTGATCTCCATGCTCGCCAATGCGACGTTCCTGATCGTGGGTGGCCTTTCGCATGGTTTCTTGGCTACCGAGGTCGAGATGCAGGCTTGTGCCGCCTCGCTTATCATGACGTTCGTGATGATGTACCAGACCTTCTTTATCCTGGCGCTGCTCACGACCATCTTTGAGTACAAGCACATTCATTGCGCTCAAAAGTGGCGCCTGGTGACCAACCTGTTTACCTTCCCGATCTTTATGTTCAGCTATATCCCCATCACGGTTGCCGCGCTGTTCCTGAAGGTCGACTGGGTGCCCACGCAGCACGCCGTTAACGTTACCCTCGACGAGGTCATGCAGGGCGCCAAGTAACCACGACCAGAACCACCGCAAAGGGGGTGCACCTTTGTGGTGGTTTTTGCTTTTGAGCAGCTGCTCATGGAGGTGCACGATGTTCTACATCCCATTTTGGATCTGCGTCTTTGCCGGTGCGGTGGTTGATGCCCGTGAGCGGCGGTTTCCCAATGAGCTTGCTGGCGCGTGCGCCGTGGCGGCGTTTGCGGGCGTTTGGCTCGACCTCGGTTTGAACGCAACGCTTGACCACGCAGGTCTTGCCGTTATCGTGTATCTTGCTCTCGTTCTGACTGAGTCCCTCTGGCGTCGTCTTCGCCAAATCCCGGGCATCGGCATGGGAGATGCTAAGGCACTTTTCGCGCTTTGCACGCTCGACCCTATGGGTGGCATCGTGGCATTTGCCGCCGCGCTCCTGGTCCTTGCCCTCTCCTGCCTCATCACAAAATCGCGCTCCTTACCATTGCTCCCGTTTTTGGTGCCGATTTTTGCCATAATCGAGGTTGTGGGCTGCACTTTGTAACCGATTGCGCATCCTTCTTAAGGAGCATGCCATGGCAACTAATCAAGAAACGGCCGTCATTAAGGCGCGCATGGACCGTATTCCCTCGGCGTTGTCGCCCGAACTTTTCGAGCGCATTGCCACCGATCGTGCTTCGGGCTATGTTAACCCGTATCGTTGCAACGACGATCAGGTCATTCGTCGTATTGATCGCGCCGCCGACAAAGGCACGCTTATGCGTCCGGCGTTTATGCGCGATACCGAAAAGATACTTCATCTTCCTGCGTACACCCGTTATGCAGGCAAAACGCAGGTCTTTAGCTTCCGTAGCAATGACGATCTGTCACGCCGCGGTTTGCACGTGCAGCTTGTCTCCCGCATTGCGCGCGATATCGGTCGCGCCCTGGGGCTCAATTGCGATCTGATCGAGGCGATTGGCCTGGGCCACGACTTGGGACACACGCCTTTCGGCCATGCCGGTGAGCGATTCCTTAACGATATCTACCACGAACGTACGGGGCGTTATTTTTTCCATAACGTGCAGTCGGTCCGCGTGCTCGACGCGCTGTACGGCCGTAACGTGTCACTCCAGACGCTCGACGGCGTGCTATGCCATAACGGCGAGTACGAGCAGCGCGTGTTTGAATTGTCGGATATGGGCTCCTTTGACCAGTTCGATCAGGCGGTCGAGGACTGCATCGCCACGGGCTATGGCGCCATTGGGCACCTGCGTCCCATGACGCTCGAGGGCTGCGTCGTTCGCATCTCGGATATTCTTGCCTACGTCGGTCGTGACCGTCAGGATGCGATCGCGGCGGGTCTGCTTTCGCCCGACGCTTTTGACGATGGTCGGGGCGGCGCCTATAACAGCTGGATCCTCACGCACGCTTCCATCGATATCGTTGAGCATAGCTATGGTAAGCCGCGCATCGAGATGAGCGAGGACCTGTTTGAGGAAATTCGCCGAGCCAAGCGCGAGAACTACGAGAAGATCTATAGCAAGGGCGGTATCGAAGGCGACTCCGAAGCGGAACTGCGCGAGGCCTTCGAAAAGCTCTACGACCGTTGCCTGCAGGATATAAACGAGGGTGACGAGTCCTCCTACATCTTTAAGCACCACATTTCGCGTATTGAGCAGCAGCTTTCCTATTATGGCCGCATCTATGCTTGGCAGGACGACAAGGATCAAGCGGTGGTGGATTACATCGCGAGCATGACGGACGGCTATTTCTGCGAGCTGACGAGCAAGCTATTCCCTGGTCTGGAGTTTCCGCACCGCACCTATATTAACGAACGGTAGTTCGTATTTATTCGGTATACTGTTTGTGGAAAACGTTTTTGATTGATGCACGGGATGGCTATGGACGACCTTTTTTATGCTTCGACGCGCGAGCGTTCCTTTCAGAATGCGCCGCTTGCGGTGCGCATGCGCCCCAATTCGCTCGACGATTATGTGGGCCAGCAAAAGGCCGTCGGTAAGGGCTCATGGTTGCGTGCCGCGATCGAGCACGACGTGCTTTCGAGCGTGATTCTGTACGGGCCGGCCGGTACGGGTAAGACGACGCTGGCCCACATTATCGCCAACCATACTAAGAGCGAGTTTGTCGAGGTCAGCGCCGTGACGGGCACCGTAAAGGACTTGCGCCGCGTGATCGATGAGGCCAAGACGCGCCTGAATACGTACGACCGCCGTACCATTCTATTCATCGATGAGATTCACCGCTTCTCTAAGTCGCAGCAGGATGCCCTGCTGCATGCAGTTGAGAACCGTACCGTCATTATGATTGGCGCTACGACGGAGAATCCGTACTTCGAGGTCAACTCGGCGCTGCTCTCACGTGGTCGAGTCGTGGAGCTTGAGCATTTAAAGGACGAGGATATCGCCACGCTTATCGAGCGTGCGCTCGAGGCACCTCAGGGCCTGAACGGCAAATTCTCGGCCGATGATGATACGGTCAAGACCATTTGCACGCTGGCAGCGGGTGATGCACGCTCGGCTCTGACGACGCTTGAGTTGGCGAGCGAGATTGCCGTCACGCGTCCCGATACCGAGGGGACGCCGGCTCCGGCGGCGGGGGAGCGGTATCCCATCACGGTCGACGATGTGAAGATCGCCAATCCGCGCCGTGGGTTTTCGTATGACAAAAACGGCGACATGCACTACGACATTATCAGTGCGTTTATTAAGTCTATGCGCGGTAGCGACCCCGATGCTACGATCTATTGGCTCGCGCGCATGATTGATGCGGGGGAGGATCCCAAGTTTATCGCTCGCCGTATTATGATTCAGGCTTCTGAGGACGTTGGCAACGCCGATCCGCAGGCGCTTTTGGTGGCGCATGCCGCGTTTAAGTCTGCCGAGGTCATTGGCTATCCCGAGTGCCGTATTAACCTGGCTCAGGCTGCACTCTATGTGTGCTTGGCGCCTAAATCCAACGCGTGTGAGGCTTCGATCGATGCGGCGCTGGCCGATATCCATAGCAGTGGCCTTCGTGAGGTGCCCAGCTATCTTCGCGATCGTCACCGTCCCGGCAGCGACGAGTACGGTGTATACAAGTACCCACATGATTATCCCGAAGGTTGGGTCGACCAGCGCTATTTGCCCGAAGGCCTGGAGCGTGGTGCCTTTTGGCAGCCTGCCGGCCGCGGTTGGGAAGAATGGCGTGTGGAGCAAAGCGAGCGCGACCGTAGCGGCAGGGCGCCAAAGTAAGCTTTTGGGAATCTTCCGTTCCCTTTGGGGGTACCATGAACAACGTCTGTATTTCGATTCCTTTGGGAGGCTTGTATGAGTCCCATTCAAATCGCCTTGCTGCTGCTTGCCGTTGCCGGCGTGTGGGCTATCGTTGAGCTTGCGCTCACCCTGCGCAAAACCCGCACCGTTGTCGACTCGCTCGACAAGACGGTAACCGACCTCAACAATACGATTGCCGAGGCGCAGCCCGTGGTGGCAAAGCTCGATGGCGCTGTCGATGAGCTTACGCCGGCACTTGCCCAGATGGAGCCGCTCCTCAAGTCGAGCAAGACTGCCGTTGACGCCCTGACGTCCAACCTCGTTGAGGTTGAGGCGGTCGTTCGCGACATCTCCGAGGTCACGGGCAGTATGGCCGAGGCCAGTAATGCCGTATCGAGCGTGACTGATTCTGCGGCCGGCGCCGTGCAGAAGCTCTTCAATAAGGTGAAGGCTCCTGCAGCCGACGCCGATCGTAAGCTAGCCGCTGCCGCCGCCGAGGCCGAGCAGCCTACCGAGCGCGTTCTGATCGGTGAGGCCGAGGACGAGGCCGCCGATGGTGCGGATGCGGCTCAGAAGCCCGCAGTCAAGCCGGCTCAGTATTACACCTATACGCCCGCCGAGTCCTCTGAGGAGTCCTGCGATGAGTAGCGAAGCAACCTGCCCCATCACGCTGACCGTTGCCGGCGACCCGCGTCTCGCTCGCCTTGTGCGCATGACGGCAGCCAACGTTGGTGCCCTGTGCTCCATGTCTGTCGATCGCATCGAGGACATCCGCATGGCTGCCGAGGAGGCTTTCATCTTTGGGTGCACCGCGGTCGACTGCGACGACATCACCATCAAATTCGATGTCGATGAGACTCACGTTGGCATGACTATTACCTTTGGAGACCAGGCTACGGTTGATGAAAACGACCAGGCTGCGGTGTATGCCGAGCTCATCCTCGCGAGCGTGTGCGATTCCTACGAAAAGACTGCGGCGCCCCTGACGCTTTCCCTCGATCTCAAGGCGGATATCTAATATGACCGAACGTTCCCGGAGCGGCAAGACCGCTTGGGACAAGGAGAAAACCCGCGAGCTGTTTCGTCGCTACAAGGAGACCGGTGATCCGGACGCGCGCGAGCAGCTCGTCATGTCCCATATGAACCTGGTAAGGTTCCTTGCCAACAAATTTAAGAATCGCGGCGAGCCGCTCGACGACCTGATGCAGGTTGGCTATTTGGGCCTGCTCAAGGCAATCGACCGCTTTGACCCTGAGCGCGGACTCGAGTTCACCACGTTTGCCACGCCCACCATCTTGGGCGAGATCAAGCGTCACTTCCGTGACAAGGGCTGGAGCGTGCGCGTGCCTCGTCGCCTGCAGGAGCTTTCTGCCAAGGTTAACCAAGCTACCGACAAGCTTACCAACGAGTTGCAGCGCTCGCCCAAGGTCGAAGAAATCGCTGAGTACCTGGACGTGACCGTCGACGAGGTCCTGGAGGCCATGGAATCCTCGTCGGCTTATACGTCGGTGCCCATCGAGGCTCCCGGAGCGTCCGATTCCGACGATGCGCCCTCGATTCTCGACCGCTACGCCGACGACGACAACGAGCTCGACTTTACCGATGACCGTCTGGTCATTGAAGAGGCCATCCGCGATTTCTCGCCGCGCGAGCGCGAAGTCATCGAGCTGCGCTTTGTAAAGGGCATGACCCAGATCGAGATCGCCAAGAAGTTGGGCATCTCGCAGGTGCAGGTCTCGCGCCTGCTTCGCCGTACCCTTAAGAAGATTCAAGACAAGATTGACCCCGACGGAGTGATGGTTCGTTCATGAATGAGCACCCCCAACAATCCGACCGCACGCTGCGCGATGCCCGCATTCTGACGCTTCGTATTTGGGCCGTCGTCGGTTGCATCGTTATCGCCGCTGTCATCTTTAACCTTATGGGCATCCTGGCGCCGGTTATCGAGTTCCTCGCTGTCGGTTCCATCATCGCTTTTGTGATGTCACCGATCACCAATTGGCTCGAGCATCACGGCGTCGGTCGTGGCATCGGTTCGCTCATCGCGCTCATCGTGGTTGTGGCGGTGCTCGTTGGCGTCGTCTGCATCCTGTCGCCGATTCTGTTCGGCCAGATTATGGAAGTCCTGAGCCGTCTGCCCGCGCAGCTTCGCGTTGCGGGCGGCGACCTCAATGAGATGATCTCACACGCCAAGACGCTCAACAACACGCCGCTCAAGGAGTATCTGGACGACAATCTTTCTTCGCTGGTTACCGTGGCGTCGAAGTATGTCTCGCAAATCGCTGCCGAGCTCGGTCGCGGTGTATTCCCGCTCATCACCAACACGGCCTCGCAGCTGTTCGTCATCTTCCTGGGCCTGGTGCTTGCCTATTGGATGGCCTGCGACTACCCTCGCATGCACCACGAGATCTGCACCATTATCGGTCAGGAAAAAGAGACCTCGTACCGCTTTATGGTCGCCATTCTGTCGCGCTCGGTGGGCGGCTACATGCGTGGCATGGTCGTGACGTCCATCTGCGGCGGTTTCCTCGCC
Organism: Collinsella sp.; assembly: GCA_022745215.1. Classification (GTDB taxonomy): domain Bacteria; phylum Actinomycetota; class Coriobacteriia; order Coriobacteriales; family Coriobacteriaceae; genus Collinsella. The sequence continues at coordinate 13,576 of JAIIWC010000030.1, forward strand.
TTTATCGGTTTTATGATCATCGGCCATCCGTATGCGGCGCTCATGGCTATCTTCACCGGCATCATGCATTTGGTTCCGGTCGTCGGCCCCTGGGTGAGCGCGGCAATCGCCACAGTGCTCGGTTTCATGTTCAGCCCCATGTTGGCGTTGTGGACGCTCATCGTGACGATGGTCGCGCAAAACGTCACCGATAACGTGATTTCGCCTAAGGTCATGCAGAGCTCGGTGCAGGTGCATCCCATCATGAGCCTCACGGCGCTCGTTATTGGCTCGGCACTCATGGGGCCCATCGGCATGATTATTGCTATCCCGCTGTGTGCGGCCCTCAAAGGTATCTTCGTGTACTACTTCGAGAATGAGACCGGCCGCCAACTTGTGGCCTATGACGGCGCCGTGTTTAAGGGCACGCCGTATCGCGATGCCGAGGGCAACCCGGTCGCCGCCTACGACGCGCTTGGGGACGATACGTTCATCTATGAGTCCGAGCTCATCGGTAACGAGACTGCGCCCGAGGCCAAGGCCATGCCCAAGCCTGAGCTCGATAATCCCTGGATTAAGCTCTCTGGTCCGCAGCCCGATGCCACGGGCTTCTTCAAGAACCCCTTTGCCAAGGACGATGACTCCAACACGGACGACGATACCAAAACCGGCATCGACGGCTCCATGGACGATGACGACAAGTAGCGGGGTAATTCGGGCTAACATTCATACGCGCTAACATGCAATTTCGCTGAAGGGCCGGCATTGTGCCGGCCCTCTTTTTTGCACAGGCGCGGTGGGATGGTAATATCGTTACGTTTGAACTGTTTCGATGTGAAACCGAGGAGATTCCCTCTATGAGTGCTGACTACCCGTCAATGACTACGGCTGAGATTCGTTCTAAGTTCCTCAACTTCTTTGAGGAGCGCGGTCTTAAGCTCTATCCTTCTTCGTCCCTCGTCCCCGACGATCCTTCGCTGCTGCTTGCCAACGCCGGCATGAACCAGTTTAAGGAGTATTACCAGGGCAAGAAGACCATGAAGGAGATCGGCGCAATCTCTTGCCAGAAGTGCGTCCGCACCAACGACATCGATTGCATCGGCGAGGACGGCCGTCACCTGTCCTTCTTTGAGATGCTCGGCGACTTCTCCTTTGGTGGCGTCTCCAAGCAGCAGGCCTGCGCTTGGGCATTTGAGCTCATCACCAAGGAGTTCAAGCTGCCGCTCGACCGCCTGTACTTCACCGTCTTTACCGAGGACGACGAGACCCATGACGTGTGGCGCTCCCTGGGCGTTGCCGAGGACCACATTTCCCGTCTGGGCGAGGACGACAATTTCTGGGCCGCTGGCCCCACCGGCCCCTGCGGTCCGTGCTCCGAGATCTACTTTGACATGGGCGAGGAGGTCGGCTGCGGCAAGCCCGACTGCAAGCCCGGCTGCGACTGCGACCGCTTCCTTGAGTTCTGGAACCTTGTGTTTACCCAGTACGACCGCCAGGAGGACGGCTCCATGCCGGAGCTGCCGCACCGCAACCTCGATACGGGCATGGGCCTGGAGCGCATGGCCGCCATCATGCAGCACAAGACCGCCAACTACGACGGCGATCTGATGCAGCACCTCATCAAGCTGGGCGAGGAGATCAGCGGCAAGACCTATGTCGCCGACGATTACTCTGGTGCTAGCCGCTCCCTGCGCATCATCGCCGACCACTCCCGTGCTGTCGACTTCATGATCTCCGACGGCATCCTGCCCGGTAACGAGGGTCGCGAGTACGTCCTGCGCCGCCTGCTCCGCCGCGCCGTTTTCCACGGTCGCCTGCTGGGCATCGAGGGCGCCTTCCTGACTAAGTTTATCGACGAGGTCAACGCTCAGATGGGCGAGGCCTATCCCGAACTGCTCAAGAACGTCGCACTTGTCAAGGGCATTGTCGCCTCCGAGGAGGAGCGCTTCTCCACGACGCTTGACAACGGCCGCGTCTATCTGGACGAAGCCCTGGCCGCACTTGCCGAGGGCGCTGTCCTTCCGGGCGACGTTGCCTTTAAGCTGCACGACACCTTTGGTTTCCCCATCGATCTGACCGTCGAGATCGCCGGCGCCGCTGGCCACGACGTCGACATGGATGGCTTTACCGGTTGCATGGAGGACCAGAAGGCCCGCGCCCGCGCCAATGCCAAGGGCGATGCCTGGGGCAGCTTCAACGACGTGTGGGTCGAGCTTTCGGACAAGGTCGCCGCGACCGAGTTCGACGGCTATGACAACGATGTGATCGAGGGCGCCAAGGTTGTCGCCATCGTGCGCAACGGCGAGTCCGTCGAGACCGCTGTCGCCGGCGAGGACGTCGAGGTCGTGCTCGACCGCACCCCGTTCTATGCCGAGATGGGTGGTCAGCAGGGCGACGCCGGCGAGCTTTCCGCCGAGGGCGTTGCGCTGACCGTTGCCGATACCAAGAACCACAACGGCCTGTATGCCCACGTCGCGCACGTTGCCGAGGGCACGCTGACCGTCGGCGCTACCGTGACTGCCGCGCTCGACGCCGAGCGTCGTGGTTTCCTGCGCCGCAACCACACCGCCACGCACCTGCTCGACGCTGCCCTTAAGCAGGTCCTGGGTGAGCATGTCTCCCAGGCCGGCTCGCTGGTGACGCCCGAGCACCTGCGCTTTGACTTCACGCACTTCGAGGCCCTGTCCTCCGAGCAGCTCAAGGCTGTTGAGGACCTGGTCAACCAGCAGATCTTCGCTTCCAAGCCGGTCGTGACCCGCGTCATGGGCATCGACGAGGCCAAGGCCGCTGGCGCTGTTGCCCTGTTCGGCGAGAAGTACGGCGATGTCGTCCGCGTTGTCTCCGTGGGCGCCGAGGACCAGCCGTTCTCTCGCGAGCTCTGCGGTGGTACGCATGCCGCCAACACTGCCGAGATCGGCCTGTTCAAGATCATTTCCGAGTCCTCCACGGGCTCGAACGTCCGTCGTATCGAGGCCGTGACCTCCAAGGGCGCGCTCGACTACATGGCCGACCGCCTGGCACTCGTTGACGCCGCCGCCGCTGCGCTCAAGTGCCGCGTCGACGAGGTTCCCGCCCGCGTTGAGAACCTGCAGGCCGAGCTGCGCGAGACGTCCAACAAGCTCAAGAAGGCGCTCACCGGTGGCTCCTCCGATGCGATCTCCAACGCCATCGAGGGTGCCGTTGAGGTTAACGGTTACAAGCTCGTTGTCGCCGAGCTTCAGGGCCTCGAGGCCGCTGACCTGCGTAACGTTTGGGATACCGTGCACCAGAAGGTCGCCGGCCCCGTCGCCTGCGTCGTTGCCAGCGTGACCGAGAAGGGCACCCCGGCCCTGCTCGCCGCCGGTTCCGATGACGCCGTCAAAGCCGGTTTCCACGCCGGTAACGTGATCAAGCAGATCGCGGGCCTGGTCGACGGCCGCGGTGGCGGTCGTCCCAACATGGCCCAGGCCGGTGGCAAGAACGCCGCCGGTATCGCCGATGCCCTCGCGGCCGCTAAGACCGCGCTCGGCGCCTAAGAATCTAGGTAATCGCTGTGGTCGCGCTTGCGCTGGACATAGGGGAGACCAGGATCGGCATCGCCGTCTCGAGCCGTGATGGCAAGATGGCGATGCCTGTCAAGGTGCTCCCGGCTGCAGAGGTCACCGGTATGGCCAAGACGTTCCGCTACCTGGTCGAGGACTATGAGCCCGATATCCTGGTAAGTGGGCGTCCCCTGACCATGGCCGGTGAGCCCGGTCCCCAGGCCGAGCGTGTTGCCGCTGTTGCGCAAAAGATTGCCGACGAGCTCGATCTTCCGTTGGAGTTTGAGGACGAGCGCCTGTCCTCGCAAGAGGCCAAGCGTATCCTGCGCGAGCAGGGCCTCAACGAAAAACAGATGAGGGGCAAGATTGACATGATTGCCGCCAGCCTGTTTTTGCAGACGTGGCTTGATCGTAAAAACGAGGAGGTTTCGCATGCCTAGCGCTCCCGATCCGCGCCAGCCGAATCGTACACGTCAGCCGGCGTCGCGCCCTGCCCAGCCTGGCCAGCGTCCGGCACAGCCGACCCAGCGCGCAGCTCAGTCTGCCGCGCGCCCGGTGCAGTCCTCCTCTCGTTCGGCCCAACCTGTTCAACGGACGGGTCAGCAGCCTTCTGCTCGTTCGGTTCAGTATCCGGCTTCTCACGCGGCTCAGCAGCCCACTGCTCGTTCGGCTCAGCCTGCAGGCGGTGCTCGCTTTAAGCAACAGGTACCTACCCAGCGAACGCAGGTCCCCCAATCGCATTCGCATCACGCTCGCGGTTCGCATGGCGTTGCTCCGGCGACTCGCTCGAGCTACAACACGCATGCTCGTCGCGGTGCTCAAAAGAAGAGTTCTCCGGTTCCTATGATCATCGGCGTTGTGGTGGCCGTTATCGCGCTTGCTACTATCGCTTTCTTTGTCGTGCCTGCCGTCAAGGGCTTCTTTGCCGGTGAGGATACGAAGGTCACGGCTGGTCAGCAGGTTACGGTGACCATTCCCGATGGCGCCTCGGGTGATGCCATCGCTTCGATTCTCTCCGAGAACCATATCGTCGAAGACCCCAAGGATTATTACGCGGCGGTCAAAAAGCTCAATGCCGATATGTCGCTTAAGCCTGGCACCTACTCGTTTACCACGCTCATGGACGCGACCAAGGTTGTTCAGCAGCTCATGGAAGGCCCCAATGCGGGCTCCGATGCGCTGACTATCCCTGAGGGCCTAACGGTCGACCAGGTCGCCGATCGCGTCGCCAAGGCCTACGACAGCATCTCCAAGGAAGACTTCCTCAATCAGGCAAAGGCCTCCAACTATGTGAAGGACTATAGCTTCCTTGAGGGCGCCGCAAACGATTCACTCGAGGGCTTCCTATTCCCCAAGACCTATTCGTTGGGTAAGGACCCTTCTGCCGATGATGTGATTCGCGCCATGCTTGACCAGTTCAACACCGAGTACAAGTCGCTTGACTTTGCGAGCTGCGAGGCCAAGATCAAGGAGCGCTATGGCGTGGAGATGTCCGATTACGACATCGTTAACCTTGCCTCGATCGTCGAGCGCGAGGGCCTCAACGCCGATCAGCGCGCGCATGTGGCATCGGTTTTCTATAACCGTCTGGCTGGCAAGCTCGATGGCCTGCGTTACCTCAATAGCGATGCGACCATGATGTATGTCACCGGCGGCGAGGTTACCGCCGACGACCTGCAGAGCGATAGCCCGTATAACACCTATAAGCACGAGGGCCTCCCGCCCACGCCCATTTGCTCTCCGTCGCTCGAGGCGCTCAAGGCCACCCTTGAGCCGACCGACTCCGATGACCTGTATTTCTACATTACGCAGGACGAGGAGTATTTCTCGAAGACCTACGAAGAGCACCAACAGTCTTGGAATTGATCATGAGGATTTTTAGCCCCAAACGATATGTTGCCTCAGTCGACCGCGTCGACCTCGATACCCTGTGGGCCGACGGCAAGCGCGCCATTCTACTCGACCGCGATAACACCCTGGTGCCGCGCGATACCGAGCAGGTTCCCGCTGCGGTTTCAGCTTGGCTCGAAGCCGCCCATGCCAAGGGCTTTAAGCTTTGCATGGTGTCCAATAACTGGCATCGCGACCAGGTCATGGCATCGGCACGCGAGCTGGGGCTCGAGGCCATCAGCCACGCCATGAAGCCCGCCCCGTTTGCCCTGAAGGCGGGTCTTAAGCGTCTGGGCGCCACGGCCGACGAGGCCGTGCTGATCGGTGACCAGCTTTACACGGACGTGTGGAGCGGTAACTTTGCCGGCGTTGACACTATTCTGGTCAAGCCGCAGGCAACCCAGGACCTGTGGTACACGCAGATCTTCCGTATCTTTGAGCGCCGGGCCCTGCGCGACCTTCCCTGCGAGGAATAGGTTTCGCCATGTCTCAGCACATCAAACACGGCTGCGACCATATCTTCTTTATCGGATTTTTGGGCGCGGGCAAGTCGACGCTTGCGCGCAACGTGGGCACTATGTTCAAGCGTCGATTTATCGATACCGATCGTTTGGTTGTGCGTCGATGCGGCAAGTCGGTGACCGAGATATTTGAGACCGAGGGCGAGGATCGTTTTCGCGAGCTCGAGACCTCGGCACTCCGTTCGCTTCAAAGCGAGCGCAGTCTGCTGGTATCGTGCGGGGGTGGTATCGTCGAGACGCCGGTGAACATTGAACTGATGCACGAGATGGGTACATGCGTGTACCTCGAAGGTGACTTTGAGGACTCGTTGCGCCAGATTCGCCGCTCCGATACCCGGCCCGATTTCCGCTCGCCCGAGCACGCTGCGCGCCTGTTTGAGCATCGCCGTCCGCTGTATCGCCAGGCCGCCGATATTACCCTTGATATTCGCAACAAGTCCTTCGAGGACGTTTCCTACCTTTGTGCCGAGATGCTTTTGGAGCGTGGACTGCTATGATTCGCCGTCAACTTATCAATTTCCAAAACCGCAGTGTCGATGTCCGCGTCGGATTGGGCGCGTTCGAGGAGCTGCCGCGCATGTTTGCCTCGGCTGTGGGCAAGCCTAAGCGCGCGATGGTGGTTTGGAACGACGCCACATCCGAGCGTTTTGGCGAGGTCGTCGAGCATGCGCTGGTCGACGCCGGTTTTGCCGTGTCGCCGCTCGTCCTCGAGGTTTCGCCTGGCGGTGCTAAGCTGGCCGATGCCGATACCGTCTTTGGCGCCCTGTCGGCTAACGGCATTACCTGCGACGATCTCGTTGTCGCTGTCGGCGACACGGCGACCTGCTCGGTC
>JAIIWC010000102.1 GCA_022745215.1 Collinsella sp.
CCCCGATTTTCAATGAAATTTTTTGGCCGCTGTAACATTTCGCGGACATTTGGGTTTTACAATACCCTTATCAAATATGGAGGTGATACAACTATGACATGGCCTTTTGAGAACGATACCAGCGTCATTGTAAAGAAATTAGCAAAACGCAATGTATCTTCAAATCGTATTTTTTGCTTTTTTAATGTTTTGACCATTGCGCTGGCAATTAGTTTGATTGTGGGAATCTCCTTATTCCAACAAGGCAGCAAAATTAGTGAACAAAAGATTTTGAATCAAATGCAGCAAGCTACCATCGGGGGGCTTACAGCAGAACAGATAGAAGTTCTGAAAAAAGAACCTGATCTTGAAGATATTGTACCCTATAAGCATAGTGATAGTTTTCTGATGGATGGGATCAAATTTGAAGCGGTTTATATGCCGACTGGTTTTGGAATTATAAAATCCTATGAATTAGTCAGTGGAACCTGTCCAGAACAGTACAATGAAATTGTAATTGATAAAAATGTTCAATTAGAGCTGGGGTATCAGCTAAATATAGGAGATACCATCACTTTACCAACGGCGGGGAGTAAAACAGAGGATTTCATCATTACTGGTTTTACTGATAATGTGGAAACAGGAACATTTTACTTTTATGTCTCCCCAGCGTATGCAGAACAGGGTGTGTTATTATCTGATATTCCATATAGTGCCTTGATTCGTGTAAATGGTGCCACGGAAATGGGACTTATTGATTTTGAGAATACAGTATATCGTCTGGCTTTATCCCAAGACATAAGCAGGAACCAACTTTATTTTAATAGCAAATTCTGTTCCTCACTTATTAGTGGATCAGGAATGGGAGGTGTTCTTTTAGCTACTCTTTTTATTGCATTTTCAAGCGGAATTGTCATATACAGTGTGTTCTACCTTTCGGTATCAAATCAAGTGTCGCAGATTGGACAGCTCAAAACTATTGGCATGACAGAAAAACAGATTAAGCGGATGATTCGTAAAGAGGGGTATCGTTTCTGCCTGTTCGGAATACCTGCCGGTATTACAGTAGGTATCATATTTGCATATTTGTTAGAGCCGAATGGAATAACGATTATCAATGCCATAGCCACAAGTATTTTTGCAATAATATTAGGTATTATCATCGTACAAATTTCCGTATACAAGCCCGCACAAATAGCTTCAAATATTTCCCCTATTGAAGCAACAAAATATGTTGGAAACGATCCAGAACTAAAAGAAAGTAGAGTGTGCAACAGGAAAAATCATATTCGTCTCTCACCGTATTCTTTAGCCGTATTGAGCGAAAAGCAGAATCGAAAAAAACACAATCTGACGATTGCCTCGCTTGCAATCGGCGGGATTTTATTTATGGTTGGAGCCACTTTTATATCATCATGGAATCCAGATTCCTTTGCGAGAATGGGGAATTTGGAAGATGGAGAATATTATATTACGATTAACCACAATACATTAGTCAATCCGAAACCGTATGGTATTTCGGAGTATCAAGTTGATACGCCTTTTTCACAGGAACTCATGGAAGAATTGCAACAAATCCCGGAAGTTAAAGAGATTTATGCTACGGAGAGAACCGCAGCTATTATTGAGTATCACAATGAACAATTAGAAATTCCCATTATTCCGATTACGCCTGATAATCAGGAAGAAATTTTGAAAACGTTTCCTGTTGATTGGACATACGAAACATTGGTGGAACAAGACGCTATGGTTATATTGGGAACAAGCGTACAGAAAGAAGTCTATCATACTTGCCCGTCAATAGGAGAAAAAGTGACATTACGATGGTTTGATGGAACTGAACACAGCATAGATGTTTTGATTGCCGGTACTTCCGAAAAAAGTATGAATGAGGGCTTTTATCTTCCAAAAGAAACCATAGAAAAGTTGTGGGGCGATATGGATTTAACAGCTTCCTTAACTTTGTCCGTACCTGAATATGAAAAAGTGGGTAAATCAGTAGAAAGCAAATTAAATAAAATACTGTCCCGACACCCTGATTTGGTAATGGAAACCTTACAAGAGGTAAAAGCATCTTCGGCAAATACGATTCATAATACCAGCGTACAAGTTTATGGAGTATCTGCCTTTGTCATTATGTTTAGCATTTTTAATCTGACAAACACCTTGATTAGTCGTATCAGTACAAGGAGAAAAGAATTTGGAATATTAGAGTCTATCGGTATGACAAAAAAACAGATAAAGAAAATGCTGCTGCATGAAAGTGTCTTACTGATTATTCCATGCTTGATTATTACGGTTGTGGCAGGAACCTTGATGGGTTATTTGTTAGTACGGATATTGTCTGCGAATGGATTAACTTATTTTCAATATGCTTTTCCTTTTATTCCATTACTGATTTACGGTGTCTGCTTAATAATAACACCTATTATAATTTCTGCTATCTGTCTAAAAATTCAATGCAGAAATTCGTTGGTGGAACGGATCAAAATGGCAAACTGATTTTGAAATGTCCGAGCTTTGTAACATTTCACCCCGATTTTCAATGAAAATTTTTGGCCGCTGTAACATTTCGCGGACATTTGGGTTTTACAATACCCTTATCAACAAAATAAAGCACACTTATAACAGGAGAAAACACCATGAAAAAAATCAATTTTTGCAAAGCAACAACAATCATCTTAATAATCAATGTTATTTTATCTATTGTTTTATTTTTCGTTGTTCCTGATAAAATAGCAATTCAATGGGTAGGTACATCCCCCAGCAATGCAGTAGATTCTTACTATGTATTTTTGGTGCCGGTATTGTCAGTGCTTTTTGCTTTTACGGGAAAACCTATTTTTACAATGTTCCTGTTTAGATTGTGGAATAGAACTAACGAGCATTTAGTGACATACTTAAATTTGTGTCTGCAAGTTGTATTTCTTACTTGTGAAATCTATATCGGATTATATAACCTATGTAATTTTAATGTTGCCATTAGTATAATTCTCATTGTGGAACTTATGATAGATGTGGTGATTGGATTGAAATTATTTCACAATCAATCTATCTAAAAGATTGTGTAGTATGATTCGGCGGACGACCATTTCCAGCTGTCCGCCGTGAATTTTTTTGAAATGTCCGAGCGTTGTAACATTTCACCCCGATTTTCAATGAAATTTTTTGGCCGCTGTAACATTTCGCGGACATTTGGGTTTTACAATACCCTTATCAACAAAA
>JAIIWC010000103.1 GCA_022745215.1 Collinsella sp.
ATTTGAGACAAGGTGACGTGAAACGAAAGGGCGCTGACCTTCTGGTCGCGCCCTTGAAGTTGAACGTCAGATTGTCCAAATGCGGCCCGCGCAGCGTCGAGCAGTTACGGCGTTTGGTAAAACGCCGTAACTAACGTGCTCCGTACTGCTCGTAGTAGGCGTCGATGGCGGTCTTGAGCTCGTCGTCGATGACAACCTTGCCGTCGATCTCGTGGTTGTAGAGGGTCTCGACGACCTCAGCCATGGAGACGATGCTCGCGACGGGGAAACCGTACTTGGCCTCGATCTCCTTCTGCGCGGTGGTCACACCGCCCTTGCCGACCTCCATGCGGTTGAGGGACACGATCAGGCCCTTGATCTCGACATCGGCAGCAGCCTTGACCTTGGGATAGGTCTCGTCGATGGACTTGCCGCTGGTGGTAACGTCCTCGACCATGACCACACGGTCGCCGTCCTGGGGCTCGTAGCCCAGCAGGTTGCCCTTGTCGGCACCGTGGTCCTTGGCCTCCTTGCGGTCGCAGCAGTACTTGACCTCCTTGCCGTACAGCTCGTGGTAGGCAATTGCGGTCACGACGGCCAGCGGAATACCCTTGTAGGCCGGTCCAAACAGCACATCAAAGTCGTCGCCAAAGTTATCGTGGATGGCCTGGGCGTAATACTCGCCCAGCTTCTTGAGCTGATAGCCCGTCACGTAAGCGCCGGCGTTCATAAAGAACGGGGACTGACGGCCGCTCTTGAGCGTAAAGCTGCCGAACTTAAGGACGTCGGACTCGACCATAAACTTGATGAACTCTTGCTTGTAAGCCTCCATGCGGGCTCCTCTCGTAATCGCGTACGTGCCTTCCAGTTTAGCGCAGGCGAAGCGTCGATGTGGGCGTGCTTTGAGGCCACGGCATTCTGTAAAGGCTTTGTCAGGGGGAATGGTTTTCCGAACAATGGGGTTGACATGTCAAACCCCCTCATCAAGAATACGGGCGGATTAAAAAGGGGTACGAGATACCCAAAGCGCGCTGCGCTCAGCCTTTAGGAGGTGTGCCATGGAAGGCAGTCCTAGTCGAAAAACCTGCATGTCGCCCTCGGCACGCCGCGAGGACTCCGCACACGCATAAACGCCACCGGCAGATCGCCAAAACCACCGCAAAGGCGCGCTGCACCCTTTGTGGGCTCAAGAGCTTGACGTGAGCGACATCTAGGTTTTTTGAAGCAAATACGACACGTACGCTAACTCCCCTCAACAAGGAGGACCCTATGCTGATGCTCAAAACCGTCACGGTACTCGAAGCCATCTCCAAGCGCCGCCGCACGGCGCGCCCTGCCGCTCATACCGGCCTGTCCAAGAACACCATATTCGCCGCCACCCATAGTGCCGAGGACGCCCTCGTACTGCTTGACGCCACGGCAAACGGCCTCACCGCCGAGCAGGCAACCGAGCGCTTGGACGCCATTGGCCCCAACACCATCGAGGCACCGACCAAGACGCTCGCCCGCCGCATCGCCGACGCGTTCATCGACCCCTTCGCCGGTATCCTCGCCGCGCTCGCACTGGTCTCGCTCTACATCGACGTGCTCGCCGTGCCCGAGCCGCAGCGCGACCCCTCCACGGTCATCGTCATCGGCATCATGCTGCTGGTGTCGGGCGGCATGAAGTTTATCCAGGAAGCCCGCAGCGGCAATGCGGCCGAGGCCCTTAAGGACCTGGTCTCCAGCACCTGCTGTGCCCTGCGCGACAGCGAGCGCGTCGAGATCCCCTTCGACGAGCTCGTCCCCGGCGATGTAATCCGCCTCTCTGCCGGCGACATGGTGCCGGCAGATGCCCGCATCATCACCGCGCGCGACCTGTTTGTGATCGAGTCCGCACTCACCGGCGAGAGCGAGGCCGTCGAGAAGACCGCTGCCATCACCGTCGTCGAGGGTGCCGACGGCTCCGCGCTACCACTCTCTGCCTGCAAGAACATCGTCTTTACCGGCACCTCCGTGCAAAACGGCACCGCCATGGCGCTTGTCGTTGCCACCGGCTCGGACACCTACCTGGGCGGCATCGCCAAGATGCTCAACGGGCGCGGCGAGAAGAGCGCGTTTGACCGCGGCGTCTCGAGCGTCTCCATGCTGCTCGTGCGCCTCATGCTCGTTATGGCGCCGGCGGTCTTTGCCATCAACGCCGCCACCAAGGGCAACGTCATCGATGCGCTGTTGTTCGCCACGAGCGTGGCCGTGGGCATCACGCCGCAGATGCTTCCCGTCATCGTGACCACGAGCCTGTCGCAGGGCGCCAAGGACCTCGCCCGCCGCCAGGTTATCGTCAAGGAGCTGCCGGCGATCCAAAACCTCGGCGCGATGGACGTACTGTGCTGCGACAAGACCGGCACCCTCACCGAAGACCGCATCGTGCTCGAGCGCTACCTCAACACCGACGGCATCGAAGACGCACGCGTGCTGCGCCATGCGTTTTTGAACAGCTTCTTCCAGACCGGCCTCAAGAACCTTATCGACCTGGCCGTCATCGACCGCGCCGATGTGACGCCCTCGGCCGCAGCACCCGATTCCATGCTGGGCCAGAGCCTGCGCGACCGCTATACCAAGGTCGACGAGGCGCCCTTCGATTTCTCGCGCCGTCGCCTGAGCGTAGTTGTCGCCGACGCCCAAGGCAAAACCCAGATGGTGACCAAGGGAGCTGCCGAGGAAATGCTCGAGATCTGCTCCTTTGTCGAGTTCGATGGTGCCGCCCAGCCGCTTACCGAAGATAAGCTCGCCCAGATTCGCAAGCAGGTCGCTGGGCTCAATGCCGAGGGCCTGCGCGTGATTGCCGTGGCGCAGAAGACCAATCCGCGCTGCGTGGGCGAGTTTGGCATCGCCGACGAGTGCGGCATGGTGCTGATGGGCTTTTTGGCCTTCCTCGATCCGCCCAAGGCGAGTGCTGCGGGCGCCGTCGCCACCCTCGAGGCCAAGGGCGTGGCGGTCAAGGTCCTGACCGGCGACAACGACCGCGTCGCCGCCACCGTCTGCGAGCAGATTGGTATCGATGCGAGCAACGTCTTGCTCGGCTCCGAGATCGATGCGCTCGATGACGCCGAGCTTGCCGAGCGCGCCGAGAACACCCATCTGTTCGCCAAGCTCTCGCCGCTGCAGAAGGCGCGCCTGGTGCGCGTCATGCGCGAGCTGCTCGGCCACACCGTGGGCTTTATGGGCGACGGCATCA
>JAIIWC010000031.1 GCA_022745215.1 Collinsella sp.
GGCCGTTTGCAGCAGTGTCACCATGGACGGGGGCCGGGTTTAGTTTTCAGAACACTCCGCAGACCAGTGTGGCGCCTTGTCCGCAGCTCCGAAGGAGCAGGACAAGGCGCCACACATGGTCGAGGACGTTCTGAAAACTAAGCCCGGCCCCCGCCGGACAGGTCGCACTACTCGCAGAGCAGCTTAGCAATCTGGACGGCGTTGGTTGCCGCGCCCTTACGGATTTGGTCGCCGCAGCACCAGAAGGTGATGCCGCGCGCGGCCTCGGGGTTCGAGATGTCGCGACGCACGCGACCGACCCAAATCAAATCCTGGTCGGAGGTGTCCATCGGCATGGGGAAGCGGTCGTGTGCATCCTCGGCGCCCAGATCGTCAACCAGCTTGACACCCGGAGCAGAAGCCAGCGCGGCACGGGCCTCTTCCACCGTAATATCGCGCTCAAACTCGAGCGTAATGCTCTCGGAGTGCGAGCGCAGCACGGGCACGCGCACGCAGGTACAGTTCACGCGCAGCTCGGGCAGGTGCATGATCTTGCGGCCCTCGTTCTGCAACTTCATCTCCTCGGAGGTAAAGCCCTCTTCCTTGACACCGCCAATCTGCGGAATCAGATTGCTCGCGAGCTGGGCGGCAAATGCACGCGGCTCGGGAATCTCCTCGCCACGGCCCAGGGCGGCCAGCTGAGCCTCGAGCTCGGCCATGCCGGGAGCGCCGGCACCCGAAGCCGCCTGGTACGTCGAGACGATCATGCGCTTCACGCCGGCGAGCTGATGCAGCGGCCACGTGGGAACCAGGCCGATGATGGTCGCGCAGTTGGGATTGGCGATAAGGCCGTGATGCCACTTGATGTCGTCGGCATTGATCTCAGGCACAACCAGCGGCACCTCGGGATCCATGCGGAAGGCGTGGCTGTTGTCGACCACGACGGCGCCGCGCTTGACGGCTTCGGGCAGCAGCTCCTTGGCGATATCGTCGCCGGCAGCGCCGAGTACGATGTCGCAGCCCTCAAAGGCCTCGGGGCAAGCCTCCTCAATCACAACCTGCTCGCCGCGGAACTCGACGGTCTTGCCCGCAGAGCGTGCGCTCGCCAGCAGCTTGAGCTTACCGACCGGAAACTCCTGCTCGTTGAGGCACTCGAGCATCTGGGTGCCCACGGCTCCCGTCGCGCCCAAAATAGCAACCGTGTACTGTTTCATGCTTCCCCCTTTAAAGGTTGTGGCTATCGCCCGCACGCCAAGCAGGCCGGATATTCTTGCCCAGTTTATACAAGAACGGGGCGGGCACGAAACCCGCCCCGTCGAAACGAAACCGAAACGAAACGCCCCGCCGTAGTTTTTGAGGCAAGTCCCAAAAATCTACTGGGATAGCAGCTACTTGTGGAGCGTGGCCGGGGCGGGATCGACCGGCACGGGAGCCTCCAGGTCGGAGACCTTCACAATGCCGTTCTCGTCGGAGAAGGCGCGGTAAATGGTCCGAATCGCCAGGTCGAAGTCCTTCTCCTCGACACCGATAATGATGTTGATCTCGTCACAGCTCTGCGAAATCATGCGCACGCTCACGCCGGCCTGGCCGAGCATGCCAAACAGGTGGCCCGAGATACCTGCGCGGCCGCGCAGGTTACGACCGACGGTCGCGATGAGCGCCAAGCCCTCGACAACCTCGATCTCGAGCGGCTCGACCTCCTGCTGGATGTCACCCACGAGTGAGTACAGCGAATCGTGCACATCCTGCTCCTGCACCACGGCGCCAAAGCGGTCGACGCCGGTGGGCATATGCTCGACGGAAACGTCATAGCGTTCGAACACCGAAAGTGCACGGCGCATAAAGCCGACACGGGGCTTGGTGCGGTCGCGGGCAACGTTGATGGCGACAAAGCCGCGCTTGCCGGTCACGCCGGTAATGATAGGCTCCGCCTCACCCTCGTCAGCCGTCTCGCTAATGATGGTGCCGGGGTCCTGCGGCGCATTGGTGTTCTTGATGACCAGCGGAATGCCTGCCTCGCGCACGGGGAACACGGCCTCCTCGTGCAGGACGCTCGCGCCCATGTACGAAAGCTCGCGCAGCTCCTCGTAGGTAACGCGGGCGATGGGCTGAGCCTCGGGCACAATGCGAGGATCGGCAGAATAGAAGCCCGAAACGTCGGTCCAGTTCTCGTACAGGTCGGCACCAAGGCACTTGGCCAGAATCGAGCCGGAAATATCGCCGCCGCCACGGTCGAGCAGCTTGATTTGGCCCTCACGCGTCGCGCCGTAGAAACCGGGCATGACAAAGCCACCCTGCTGACCGTACTCCTGCACCAGCTCGGAGGTGCGGTTCATGCTGAGCGTACCGTCGTGATGGAACGCAACGACCGTCGCGGCGTCCAGGAACGGCAAACCCAGGTACTCGGCCATCAGGCGAGCGGTGAAGTACTCGCCACGGCTTACGAGCTCCTCGGTGGAGTAGCCGCCCGAGCGGGCGCGCTCGGCAAAGGCCGCGAACTCCTCGCGGATGGGATAGGTGAGCTCCAGCTCGTCAGCGATATCAAAATAGCGCTGGCCAATGTCCTCGAGCAGCTCCTCGCACGACACGTGGTACTTAACGTGTGCGTTAACCAAGTAGAGCAGGTCGGTCACCTTGGTATCGCCCTTAAAGCGGCGACCGCAGGCAGAAACCACCACAAAACGGCGGGCCGGGTCGGCATCGACAATGGCCTTGATCTTCTTAAAGTGTTCGGCGTCGGCGACCGACGAGCCGCCAAACTTGGCAATCTTAATCATGGGCTTGAGGTTACCTTTCTAAAAGCCTCTGCAAACCTGTTTTGCGCGCTCTGATACCATGGTTTCACCGATTGGGACCAAGGCATCCGAGGAGCAGTGTTATATGGGAACTTATCATAGTACACGAGGACGCACTTTATCGTGCTCAAGTAAGGTGGCAATCCGTACCGGCATCGCTCCCGACGGGGGTTTGTTTGTCTCGGACGAGCTGGGCACCCAGCAGGTCGATATCAGCTCGCTTGCAGATAAATCGTACTTTGAAATCGCTCAAGATGTGTTGGAAATGTTACTGAATGATTACACAGCCGAAGAAATTTCGGCCTGTGTGAATGAGGCATACCGCGGCACGTTCGCGAGCGAAGAGGTTACGCCGCTCGTCAAACTCGACGCCGCACCGGGCGCCGACGCCCCGCAAACCTATGTGATGGAACTCTTTGGCGGCCCCACGAGCGCCTTTAAGGACGTCGCCCTGCAGATGCTCCCCCGCCTGATGGCCCGCACCTCTGCCAAGGACGGCGGCGCCGAGCGCATCATGATCGTCACCGCCACGTCGGGCGACACCGGCAAGGCAGCACTCGCCGGCTTTGCCGACGCTCCGGGCACGGGCATCACTGTCTTTTATCCCGAGGGCAAGGTCAGCCGCGTCCAGAACCTGCAGATGTCCACTCAGGAGGGCGACAACGTCGCTGTCTGCGGCATCCGCGGCAACTTTGACGACGCCCAGAGCGCCGTCAAGCGCATCTTTGCCGATAAGGAGCTTGCCGAGCGCCTGGAGGCCGCTGGCACCGTGCTTTCGAGTGCCAACTCCATCAATGTCGGCCGCCTGGTGCCGCAGGTCGTCTACTACTTTGCCGCCTATGCGCAGCTGCTGCGCGCCGGCGCTATCGAGGCTGGCGACGCCGTAGAGTTCTGCGTGCCCACCGGCAACTTTGGCGATATCTTGGCCGGCTACTACGCCAAGCGCATGGGTCTGCCCGTCGCCAAGCTCGTCGTGGCGAGCGACAAGAACAACGTGCTGGCCGACTTCCTGACCACCGGCGTTTACGACCGTAACCGCCCGTTCTTCACGACCATCTCGCCGTCGATGGACATCCTCATCAGCTCCAACCTGGAGCGCATGCTCTACTTCTTGTCCGACGGCGACTGCGAGCTCGTTGCCGGCCTTATGGAGCAGCTCGCTCAGACCGGTCGTTACGAGGTGCCCGCCGAGCTGCTGGCCAAGATCCAGAGCGTGTTTGGCTGCGGCTGGGCCAGCGAGGACGAGGTCCGCACTGCCATCAAGAGCTGCTGGGATGCGAACGGCTACGTGATCGACCCGCACACCGCTTGCGGCTATCACGTCTTTGAGCAGGTCGCCCCCGCCGAGGGCGCCAAGGCCCGCGTGCTGCTTTCGACCGCCAGCCCCTACAAGTTCCCGCGCGCCTGCTGCGACGCCCTGGGGCTCAACGTTCCCGAGGACGACTTTGAGGCCATGCGCGTGCTCGAGCAGGCAACCAACACGGTCGCCCCGGCACAGCTCGCCGAGCTCGAGTCCAAGCCCATCCGCTTCGAAGACGTCTGCGACGTCGATGAGATGGCAAACTACGTCGAGTCCGCAGCAAAAAAGATGGCTACCAACTAAACCCCTCATTAAGCGCCGGCGAAAGCCGGCGCACCTTCTTTCATCAGATAACCCCCGGGATGATGACGAACGCGCACAGCGTGCCTGGCTGTTTAGTTCGTCGCGAGTTCCGCACGCAAAGGAAAGCACTTAATGTGCTTTCCGTCTTGCGCAGGACTGCCCGAGCAGCGAACTAAATAGCCAGGCACGCCAGGAGGACTCACATGATCAAGATCACCGTCCCAGCAACAAGCGCCAACTTGGGCATCGGCTACGACACCCTCGGCATGGCCGTCAGCCTTTACTCGCACTTCACCTTCGAGCGCGCCGACAAGCTCACCATCACGGGCTGCCCCGAGGAATTCCAAAACGAGAACAACCTGGTCTACGTGAGCTTTGTCGATGCGCTTGCCGCATGGGGCGAGCCGGCTTTTCCCGTTGCCATCGACATTCAGACTGACGTTCCCGTCGCTCGTGGCCTGGGTTCCAGCTCCACCTGCGTTGTCGCCGGCATTATGGCCGCCGCCGCGCTGACGGGCCACACCGTCGACCGCGCCGAGCTCGTCCGCATTGCCACCGAGGTCGAGGGCCATCCCGATAACGTCGCCCCCGCTATCCTGGGCGGCGCCGTCTGCTCCTTTACGCCGACCGATTCGCTCCCCCAGTGCCTGCGCTACGAGGTGAGCGATCGCCTGCGTTTTATTACCGTGATTCCGCCCTACGAGGTACACACGAGTGAGGCGCGCAAGGTCGTGCCGCAGGAGATTCCGCTTTCCACCGCCGTATGGCAGATGGGCCGCATCGCCGGCATGACGCGCGGTCTCGAAACCGGCGATCTGGACCTGATTGCCGCCGCCAATGACGACCGTATTCAGGAGCCCTATCGCCGTCGCCTGATTCCCGACTACAACGCCGTGCGCGACACCTGTCTTAACGGCGGTGCCAAGACCATCTGGATCAGCGGCTCCGGCTCGACCCTCATGGCCGTAACCGACGATACCATCGTGGCGAAGTTCCTGCAGGTCAAGCTGCGCGAGCAGTTCCCCAAGTGCGATACGCATATTCTGACGTGCGACACCGAGGGCGCTCAAATCGAGTACCTGTAGACATCGCTGGTTAATCCCTTCGGGCCGCCCAGGGGCATCCCCTTAAAAACGTCCTCGCACTTGAGGCCCGCTTATCCTGCTCCTTCGGAGCTACGGATAAGCGGGCCTCGTGCTGCGGAATGTTTTTAAGGGGATGCCCCTGGGTGGCCCTATGGCAACGTGGCTAGCGATGTCTACAAGGACCCACGCTTTGAAGGAGCGCCGGGCTGATAGTTGATTTTTATTGGCAGGGGCACTTGCTAGAGGCAGGCCTCGGCGATGCGGCGCTTGAGTTCGTCGATGCCCACACCGGTTTGGGAGCTTGTGATGATCACGTTTTCGGCAGGGACGTTGAGCTGCTTTTTGATGGCTGCTGCCTGGCGGGCCTGCTGGGTGCGGCTGAGCTTGTCGGCTTTGGTGAGGCAGACGATAAAGTTGAACTCGTTGCCCTGTAGGTAGTCGATCATGTCGTGGTCGAGCTTGCTGGGGTCGTGACGAATGTCCACCAGCGAGACGACCAAGTTAAAGCTGCGCTCGGAGTCGAAGAAGTCGCCGATAAGCTCGGCCCAACGGTCGCGCTCGGCCTTGGAGCGACGGGCGAAACCGTAACCCGGCAGGTCCACGAAATGCACGTCGTCGGCCTCAAAGAAGTTGATGTTGCTCGTCTTGCCCGGCGTGCTGGAAACCTTGACCAGGTTCTTGCGGCCAAAGAGCTTGTTCATAATCGACGACTTGCCCACATTGGAGCGGCCCACAAAGCTCACCTCGGGACAGGTGGACTCGGGAATCTGCGAAACCTTGCCGTAGCTGGCGACGAACTTGGCAAGTTGGTAGTTAATGGAATCGGCCATGGACACTCCTTGGTCGTAGGTTCTTACAAAAGAGCGCGCTATTGCCCAGCGGCAATGCGGCGGACGATATCGAGCGTGATGTCACTTGCGACACGCGCATACTCGAACAGATCGAACTCTCGATCGCAAATTGCATCGTACGCCTCGTCACAATTATCGCTGATAGCGCGCAACACCAGGCAATCGACACCATTTTTGGTTGCGACATGGGCAATTGCCGCGCCCTCCATGCCGACACAATCGGCATGCGTCGCCTCGATAGCGTCGTTGCGCATGGCGGCGCCCGTCACAAAGCGGTTACCCGTGGCAATCGTGCCGACCAGGAACTGCTTGGTGCCCTCGTTCGAAGCGACTGCATTTGTTGAAGCATCAACGAACCCACGCTCAGCAAGCACATCGGCAGCAATATCGACCAGCGCAGGCGTCGAGCCAAACTCCTCGAGCCCCGGTGCGGACTCGGCGATAAGCGCGGTATCGGTATCCAGATAGCGCAGGCGTTTGCCAATGACCACGTCGTCGATATGGAGCTTGGGGTTCAAACCGCCCGCGATACCCGAAAACACAACAGCCTGCGGAGCATACTTGCTAATGAGGTGCTGTGTTGCAGCGGCGGCGTTCACCGTGCCCATGCCCGCCGTTGTGGCGACAACTGTCAGACCGTCGAGCTCACCGCTCACAACGGTCAAGCCTGCCTCCCGCGCCTCGCAAACGTCGCTCAGCTCTTCCTTAATCTGCATGATCTCTTTTTCGAGCGCACCGATAATCGCGATGGTAGCCATACCATTCCCCAAACCTATACGAAATTCTCAACCACGGTATGGTACCAGCATTTTGTTTGACCTCGCCAAACGAACACGCTAAGCCAGTGCAGCTCGCGTATCAAACAGCGCCTTTGTAATCGCGGCCGTAACCTCGCTCGAGTGGTCGCTCCACGGCATCGATGTCATGACGCTCATGACATAGGTACGGCCATCGATGTCGATAGCAGGCATTTCTTTCCAAAGATATTCAGTCGCGTTTAAGGTGTCTCTAAACAATAAACAGGCGTTTCTATGCAAAAACACCGATTCCGTTGCGCATCTTTGCCCAAAACGCAGTTGCGGTGAAATAGTTCCTGTTTGGGCGACATAAGCCGAAAAACAAGAACTATTCCACCGCAACTTGACGGGGCTCCTTAGCAATCAACTAGGTGCCCGGGGGCACTCATTTAAGTCTGTCCCCAATGAGTGCCCTGCTAGCCGATGGCGTTTTTGAGTTCGGCGCGGCGCTTTTTCATACCGGCCATAACGGCATTGCGCAGCTCGGGCATGCGCGCGGTATCCATCTGGGGCACGCCCTCGAGCTTATAGGGAATGCCCAGTTGCTCGTACTTGACGACACCCATCGTGTGATACGGCAGCATTTCCAGGCCCACCACGTTGTGCCATGGAGCGATGAGGCGACCGAGCTTCTCGCACTCCTCCACCGTGTCGGTAATGCCCGGCACCACCACGTGGCGGATAACGACCTTGATCTTGCGACGTGCAAGCTCATCGCCAAACGCCAAGATGCGTGCGGGATCGCAACCGGTCAGCTTTTTATGCTCGACCGGGTCGGCATGCTTAATATCGAGCAGTACCATGTCGGTCTCGTTGAGCACGGCATCGAACTTCTCGGGGTGGTTGGGGTCAAATGCATAGCCACAGCTATCTAGGCAGGTATGTACACGGCCATCGGAGTTGTTGTGCATTGCACGGAACAGGTCGGCCAAAAACTCGGGCTGCAGGAGCGGCTCGCCACCGGACACCGTAATGCCACCGCTGCGATAGAACTCGTGGTTACTCTGGAACTCATCCATCAGGTGCTCGACGGTCACCATGGTGCCGCCGTTGACCGACCAGGTATCGGGATTGTGGCAATACGCGCAGCGCATGGGACAGCCCTGAACAAACACCACAAAGCGGATGCCGGGTCCGTCGACCGTTCCCATCGTCTCGATCGAATGCACGCGGCCAAGGGCAAACGCAGAGTCCTCGGGACGAGCGTCCACACCCTCAAGCGTCATTTCTGCCATTCGCGCTACCTTGCCTCTCCTTGGATGCAACCAATTAAAATGCCAGAGTCATTCTAGCCCATGCGTTTGCGTTTAAACGCCTCGGACTAGAACGGCACGTTTTAATCTATCCCCCATCACCAAGGCTGGGGGCTACGTCGAGATGTCAGGCTGGAGAACGCTCGCCTGCGGCCTTTACGCCTTAAGCGTGAGCACCGCACCGAAGGCGGTCGGGCCGCAATGGCTCGAGATGACGCCGCCGACCTGAGTCCAGGTAACGTCCTTAAAGCCCAGGTCATGTACATAGACTTCCATGTCGTCGCGCAGCTCCTCGGAAAGGCCCACCGAATACGCCAGGCCAATGTGCGAATAGTCAATCTCGCCCTTCGCAACCATGTGGTCAATAAAGGCACGGGCGCATTTGAGCATAGAGCCGCGGAGCTTCTTGGTCGCCACGAACTTGCCGCCCGTTACCTCAATGCAGGGCTTAATCTTGAGCAGATGGGCACCGAGAAATGCCACGTTGGACAAACGACCGCCGGCCTTAAGGAAGGCGAGATCGGTGGGGACAAAGCCCAACAGCACGCGGTCCATAACGGAATTGGTAAAGGCGAAAATCTCGTCGACGGTGGCATCCGGATGAGCTTCGATATACTTGGCGGTCTCAACGGCGACAAGCGACTGGCCCACCGACACAAAGCGCGTATCCATGGAGAAGACGTAATCGCGGCCCTTTGCCGCAATCTTCGACGACTGATGCGAGCAGGTCGTGGCCTCGGAATATGCAAGATGCAAAATGGTCGCATCGGGCTGCTCAGCATGGATACGGTCGTACACATGAGCAAAATCCGCCGGCGAGCAACCACTGGTCTTGGGCATCACACCAAACTCGTTGCAGCGCGAGTAAATCTCAAGCGGGTCGATCGATCCGTCTTCGTCGGTCTCGTCGCCAATCGTGACATGCATGGGCACGCGCACGATGCCGTAGCGTTCGCAGAGCTCCGGCGTCACATCCGAACCAGACTCAACCACGATTACGTACTTGCCCATTCTTATCACGACCCATCTCGACGTTGGCTTTTCAATATGTGACGCACGTCCGCCGTCCTGCTGCAGAACGGCCTCCAAGCGCCAAAGAGACGCCGCCCCTTGCACACAACAAAGGACAGCGTCTCCCTGGAAAACTCCGTGCTTATCTGAGATTCTACACGGTTTATTAAGGAGTGTTACTTATTCCGCAAACGGTAGCTATACGCGATAAACGGTAGCAAGCAAGTATCCAGAACGCTCAACCCATTAGGAGAGTTCCGCCTAAAGGGTGACTACACAGGACCCCCGCCGGGGCTGTTTGGGCTACCTCCCAAAACATTCCGCAGGACGCAAGAAGCCCTCGCCGCACGAAGTGCGCAGCGAGGGCTTCTTGCATGTCCGAGGACGTTTTGGGAGGTAGCCCAAACAGCCCCGGCGATCCTGCGGGAGTTAAATCCCTTTAGAACTTGTTGTGGAAGGTACGCGAAATGACCTCGTCCTGCTGCTCCTTGGTGAGCGTGTGGAAGTTCACGGCGTAGCCGGAAACGCGAATGGTCAGCTGCGGGTACTTCTCGGGGTGAGCCTGAGCGTCGAGCAGCGTCTCACGGTTGAAGACGTTGATGTTCAGGTGGTGGCCACCCTTCTCGGCGTAAGCGTCGAGCATGTGGACCAGGTTATCGGCCTGAGTCTCGGAAACTTCAGAAACCTTCATAATGTGTCTCCTTCGATTGATAGGCGCCGGCCGAAACCGGCGCACTAATCAGTAATCGTTATTGTTAGTATAGCACTAACAATAGTTACTCGCCCAGCTGATCAAGGTCGATATCGCCAAAGAACACCTGGTCCTCCTTGCCGAGCGCACCCGGGATGATGGAGAAGGTGTTGGAGATGCCGTCCTGAGCATCGCGGAACGGGAGCTTGGAAACCGAAGACAGCGAAGCGATGGCGCCGTGGCTATCGCGCTTGTGCATGGGGTTAGCACCCGGGGCGAACGGCTGGCCAGCCTTGCGGCCGTCGGGGGTGGAGCCGGTCTTCTTGCCGTACACGACGTTGGAGGTGATGGTCAGAACCGAGGTCGTGGGCACGGAGTTGCGGTAGGTGTCGTTCATGCGGATGTACTCCATGAACTGGTGCACAACGTCGTGAGCGATCTGGTCGACGCGGTCGTCGTCGTTACCGTACTTGGGGAACTCGCCCTCGGTCTCGAAGTCGACAATGATGCCGTTCTCGTCGCGGACGGGGTGGACCTTGGCGTACTTGATGGCGGACAGGGAGTCAGCCACGACGGAAAGGCCAGCAATACCCGTAGCGAACCAGCGGTGCACGTGCTTGTCGTGCAGAGCCATCTGGATGCGCTCGTAGCAATACTTGTCGTGCATGTAGTGAATGATGTTCAGCGAGTTGACGTACACGCCAGCGAGCCACTTCATCATGTCGTTGTACTTGGCCACAACGTCGTCGTAATCGAGCGTATCGCCCTCGACGGCGCGATACTTGGGGCCGACCTGCTTCTTGGAGACCTCGTCAACACCGCCGTTGAGTGCGTACAGCAGGCACTTGGCCAGGTTGGCGCGGGCGCCGAAGAACTGCATCTCCTTGCCGATGCGCATGGAGGACACGCAGCAGGCGATGCCGTAGTCGTCGCCGTGATAGACGCGCATGAGGTCATCGTTCTCGTACTGAATCGAGGAGCTGGCGACAGAAGTCTTGGCGCAGAACTTCTTGAAGTTCTCGGGCAGACGGGTCGACCACAGAACGGTCATGTTGGGCTCGGGGCTGGTGCCCATGTTCTCGAGCGTGTGCAGGTAGCGGTAGCTCATCTTGGTAACGAGCGTACGGCCGTCAACACCCATGCCGCCAATGGACTCGGTGACCCACTGCGGATCGCCGGTAAACAGGGCCTGGTACTCGGGGGTACGGGCAAACTTGACCATACGGAGCTTCATGATGAAGTGATCCACGAACTCCTGGATCTGCTCCTCGGTGAAGGTGCCGTTGGCAAGGTCGCGCTCAGCGTAGATGTCAATGAACGTAGAGGTACGGCCGATGGACATAGCGGCGCCGTTCTGCTCCTTGACGGCAGCGAGGTAGGCGAAGTACATCCACTGGATAGCCTCCTGCGTGTTGGTAGCAGGGTTGGAAATATCGAAACCATAGGTCTCGGCCATCATCTTGAGCTCGCCGAGGGCGCGGATCTGCTCCTGCAGCTCCTCGCGATCGCGGATGTTGTCGGCGGTCATGACAGTCGGGGTGGAAGCCTTCTGGGCCTCCTTGTCCTTGATCAGGTAGTCGACGCCGTACAGGGCAACACGACGGTAGTCGCCGATGATGCGGCCGCGGCCATAGCCATCGGGCAGACCGGTGATGATGTGAGCCGAGCGGCAAGCACGCATCTCGGGGGTGTAGACATCGAAGACGCCGGCGTTGTGAGTCTTGCGCTCGAAGGTGTAGCGCTCGACAACGTTCTCGTCGATCTTGTAGCCATGCTGGCTGGCAGCCTGGCAAGCGATGCGGATACCACCGTTGACGTGCAGCGCGCGCTTGAGCGGCTTGTCAGTCTGAAGACCGACGATGGTCTCCTTGTCGCGATGGGCGTTATCGATGTAGCCAGCGGGGTGGCTCACGATACCCGTGACGGTCTTGGTGTCCATATCGAGGACGCCGCCCTGCTCGCGCTCCTTGAGCAGCAGGTCGAGAACCTCGCCCCACAGCTCCTTGGTACGCTCGGTCGGGCCGGCGAGGAACGACTCGTCGCCCTCGTAGGGGGTGTAGTTCTTCTGGATGAAGTCTCGGACGTCAACCTCTCCCGTCCAGATGCCTTCCTTGAAGCCTTCCCATGCCTCCTGCATTGTGTAACCACGCTCCTAGTTACGTGTAATGCGGCGCTCTCTCACACCGCTGCTTATTGAATTCTTGAATTATCGGCTTGCACTACCGGCTTCTTCCGTTCTTCACCACACGTTGGTACAGGGAAAAACGTTTGTCCACCTTGGAACTGCAACCCAAAACCCAAGATTTCACCCGTTTGAGAAGGATAACATAGCCACCCTCTCCATCTGGGCTGTTATATGTTTCTTTTTTTATACCATTAGTGCGTTTTTAACAAATCCGCAGGAAATGCGAGCGCGAACAACTACCGTTCACCGATTTGTTTGGTATTTTTCCTTGCCTTTGTACGACGTTCACTCTAGCTGTTATGCCAGTTTTAGCAGGGTAAAGTGCCCCAGAGACCCCGCAGAAACTGCAGGGCGGCCACGGGATTTCCCCCGGGACCGCCCTGTGGCATGGTTAGTTATTTAGCTTTGATTGCCGCTTGGCATTAGGCGGCTGCGGCGGCCTTGTCGGTCGTTGCCTTGCTGTGGCCCTGACCCTCAAAATGCTTGTAGCACCAGCTGGTGACCAGCGGGGTCAAAATGGCCGTCACGATAGCACATGCTGCGACCTGCGCCGTAGCCGTCGCGAGCACCGCGCCGCCGTACATGGCCTCGTTGACGCTTGCCATGGCAGCAGGCGTGGCCACATTGGCTCCGGCGCAGCTCGAAATGGCCGCACCTGCGACACCCGTACCGCCCGTGAGCTTATCGACCGCGATGACGGGAATTGCAAAGACCACCGAGCAGATCACGCCGAGCAGGATGCCGGGAAGACCACCGTTGATAAGCTGGCCAAAGGTCATGGTCGAGCCCATGGCAAAGAAGACGAGCACGATGATGGCGGAAAGTGCCGGTGCCATCATCTTCTTAAAGCTGGGGAAGAGGTTACCCAGGATAATGCCGACGACGATCGGCAGGATGGCGCCCACGAGCGACCAGCCGATCGGAGCCTGACCGGCAGCGCCGAGCACGATCATCGTGACCGGAGGGCCGACAACCAGCGTGGTGATTGCGACGGCACCACGTTCGGCCTCATTGCCCATGGTGCCCATCAGTCCAGCGTACATAGCGTTGTTCGCACCCGTGCAAGCGGCCAGCATCACCATGGCCGAGATACCAAACAGGTTGTCGTTGAACACATAAAGGATGAGCAGCGACACGGCAACGACCACGATCTGCTTGACGGCGATGATGATGGCGCCGCGGGCAGCGGCGGCAGGAGCGCTCTTAAACGAAATCGTCGTACCGACGATGAGCAAAAAAGCGCCAACAAGCGGGCCTGCGCCCTGCTGGGTCATGCCGAGCGTAAAACTGCCGAGCGTTTTGAACAGGTCGGGGAACAGCGTGTTGAGCAGGCAGCCCAGCAAAAGCGGCACCAAAATATTGGCACCCGGGATGGAGGACATCTTAAAGAACGGCTCCTTTGCCGCCGGCGCCTCCACCGCAGTCGATTCACTCATATATATCTCCTTTGGATGCATGCGAATCGTAGCCGCACGCGCCTTTGTCAGAAAGAAGGCGACGGTCCCGAGTCGCAGGAGCCGTCGCCGAATTATCGTCGCGGGGTATTACCCGTCCAGAACGATGCCACCGTCGCAGTCACCGATCTCGCCGTTCACGAAGCTGGCAAGGTCGGAGGCAAAGAAGAGCACCATCTGCGCGGGCTCGCTTGCCTGGGCGGCGCGGCCCAAGGGGATACCGTTGATGATGCGCTGAGAGTTCTCGTCAGAGAGGATCGAGGTCATATCGGTAAGGGTGAGCGACGGGCACACGGCGTTGCAGCGGACGCCAAACTTGCCGCCTTCCTTGGCGACTGCCTTGGTTAGACCGTTAACACCGGCCTTGGAGCTCGCGTAAGCCGCGGTGCCGAGCAGGCCGCCGCCGATCTTGCCAGCAACAGAGCTCACGTTGACGATAGAGCCGGCATGTGCCGCCTTAAAGTGCGGGTACACGGCGTTCATCATGGTAAAGGTACCGTTGAGGTTGATGTCGATGGTACGACGCCACTCGGTGTCATCGATCTCGTCGAACTTCTTGGTGCTGATGACGCCGGCGCAGTTGATCAGGATGTTGGTTTGCGGCAGGTCCGTAAAAATCTGCTCGACGGTCTCACGCGCCTTGGGCGCATCGGCAACATCGAGCTGATAGAACTTGTTGCCCTCGCCAAGCTCGGCCACAGCGGCCTCGCCCTTAGCAGCGTTCCTTGCGATGAGCGCGACGTGTCCGCCGCCCGCGACGATGCCCTTGGCGATCTCGAGGCCAATGCCCTGAGTGCCGCCTGTGACAATCGCGGTCTTGCCCGTGAAGTCAAATGCCATGACTCCATCCCCCTTTATATAAGGTGTCTCCTTGCGGGAAGTTGGAGCATCGCACGTGGCGATTATATGAGTCCCAGTCGTCATGGTGGTGACAACCCCTCGCCTAACCGCGTGCATGATAATTCTTTGAAACGCTACAATTATTGAATGATTTTAAGTCTTTATACGCTCTTTATATTGACTGGCAGCCACGTAGATTTTTGGGACATGCCTCAAAATCTGCCGGTTAGGATGCGCGCACATGGGTATCATCTTTCACCGAAAATAGTTTCTAGTGTTAGGGGTTTTCGGTGGAAGATACCGATTTCCATGAGCTTGGGCGTCAGCTCTTAACTGAGTTTGGCAGCATGCATCAGCGCATTTCGCGCTTTGCGGACAAAGCTCTCGGCGGCGAGATGGCTGTCATGCGCGCCCTCATACTCGCTGGCGGCTCGCTCACGCCGAGCGAACTCGCTGATCGCGCCTGGGTCTCGAACGCCCGCATCGCCAATATCCTACGCGCTCTCGAAGCCAAGGGCTGGGTTGAGCGTGAGCACTCAAAGACCGACCGTCGTCGCGTACACGTCACGGTGACCGACAAGGGATTCCATGATCTCGAAATCAAGCGTCGGGAATTCGAGAACCGCACCGCGGCTTTCCTCGAGCAGCTCGGCGAAACAGATACCCAAGAGATGGTGCGTCTTCTAAGACATGCCAACGAAATTATCGACCGCAATCAAGAAAGGAGAGATGCCGAGTGAGGATTCTCAAGCTCTTTAAAAAGCATGTCCCAGCATTGTTCGCAGCTATCGTACTTATCGTAATCAGCTGCAACGCCGATCTGGCACTGCCTACCTATATGAGCGACATCGTCGACGTGGGCGTGCAGCAAGGCGGCATCGCCTCGCCCGTGCCCGACACCATTCGTGCCGAATCGCTCGACGACCTCGAACTCTTTATGAGCGCCAGGGACGCCAAGACAGTAGAAGCTGCGTTTGGCAAGGCAGACAAAAACGGCATTCGCACGTACAGGGGAACCGAGGATGAGCGCGCCGACGGCAGCAAGCTCGCCGATATCATGAGCCTGCCCGAGACTGTCGTCCTTTCGCTCAACCAGGGCATCGACGCCAGCTCCATGGACGACATGATGGGCACGTCCAGCGAGAAAGATAACAGCGCCGCCCAGGCCATGCCCACGCCCGAGCAAATGGCAGCGATGACGCCCGAGCAGCTCGCCGAGATGCAGCAGAAGGCCGCAGCGGCGCAGAATATGCAAAAGCAGATTGATGCCGACGGCGGCAAGATCACCATGAAGAGCCTGCGTCTAGGCGTTGAAGGCGGCCTCATCGACCAGGACAAGCTCGTCGAGGGCGCCAATGGTATGGCGGACAAAATGGGCTCCATGTCGGGCTCCATCGTGACCCAACGCGCCGTGAGCTATGTGCAGGACGAGTACAAGGCACAGGACATCGACCCCGCCGACGTGCAGAACGCCTACCTGGGCCGCATGGCGACCACGATGTTTGGTCTGTGTCTGGTATCGTTGGTCGCCACCATCCTGACCGGTGCCGTGGCTTCGCGCACCGCCTGCTCCATCGCCCGCGACCTGCGCCGCGAGACCTTCAACAAGGTTATGCACTTCTCGCCGGCCGAAGTGGGCAAGTTTAGCCAGGCCTCGCTCATCACCCGCTGCACCAACGACATTCAGCAGATTCAGATGGCCGCAACCCTGTTTATCCGCATGTGCCTCATGGCCCCCGTCATGGGCATCGTCGCCGTCATGCGCGTCCTGGCCAACCACACCGGCCTGGAGTGGACCATCGCCGTGGCCATCATCGCGGTCTCGGCCGTCGTCGGCGTGCTTATGGGCCTCACCATGCCCAAGTTCAAAAAGATGCAGAGCTTTGTGGACCGCGTGAACCTTACCGCCCGCGAGCTGCTTGACGGCCTTATGCCCATCCGCTCGTTCAACCGCGAGGAGCATGAGCTCGAGCGTTTTGACAAGGCTTCGCTCGACCTGATGACCACGCAGCTCTACACCAACCGAGCCATGAGCTTTATGATGCCGCTCATGATGCTGGTCATGAACTGCATCACCGTGCTTATCGTCTGGTTTGGCGCGCAGGGCGTATCCGACGGCGTGATGCAGGTCGGCAACATGATGGCGTTTATCTCCTATACCATGCAGATCGTCATGGCGTTTATGATCCTCACCATGGTTTCGGTCATCCTGCCCCGCGCCGAGGTCGCAGCCGAGCGCGTGGAAGAGGTCATCACCTGCCCCACGAGCATCAACGACCCTGCCTCGCCCAAACTGCCCGCAGCCAGCGCGCCGCGCGGTGAGCTCACCTTCCGCGACGTGAGCTTCCAGTACCCCGATGCCCGCGCCGATGTCATCAGCGGTGTGAACTTCACCACGCACGCCGGCCAGATGCTCGGCATCATTGGCTCCACGGGCTCGGGCAAGTCCACGCTCGTGCAGCTGATTCCGCGCCTGTACGACGTCACGGGCGGCAGCATTTCGCTCGACGGCATCGACGTGCGCGACATGACCCTTTCCGAGCTGCGCCGCCGCATCGGTTACATCCCGCAGCAGGGTCGCCTGTTCTCGGGCACCGTTGAGAGCAACCTCAAGTTTGCCGGCGGCATGGTGAGCGATGATGACATGCACCAGGCAGCGCGCATCGCACAGGCCGAGGACTTTATCGCCGAACGTGAGGGCGGTTACGACTCCCCCATCAGCCAGGGCGGCTCCAATGTCTCGGGCGGTCAGCGTCAGCGCCTGGCCATCGCCCGCGCCTTGGCCAAGAAGCCCGAGGTCGTGGTTTTCGATGACTCGTTTAGCGCCCTCGACTACAAGACCGACGCGCGCCTGCGCGAGGAGCTGGCCAAAAACGTTACCGACGCCGCACTCGTGGTCGTGGCCCAGCGCATCGCGACCATCATGCACGCCGACCAGATCATCGTGCTCGACGACGGCCACGTAGTGGGCACCGGCACGCACGAGGAGCTGCTGCGCAGCTGTCCGGCGTACCTGGAGATTGCGCAGTCGCAGCTTTCCGCCAAGGAGCTGGGGCTTACCCAAGAAGAAATTGCAGCCGTCATGGAAGGAGGCGAGCGCTAATGGCAGACGAGACCAAGACTCAGATTCCCAAGCCCACCCGTCAGCGTGGTCCCATGGGCCGCATGGGCGGCATGCGCCGTGGCGAAAAGGCCAAGGACTTTAAGGGCACCATGAGGCAGCTGCTCGGCTATATCGGCCAGCACAAGATTGCCGTGTTTGCCGCCGTCGCCTTTGCCGTGTGCTCGGTCATCTTTAACATTGTGGGGCCCAAGGTGCTCGGCCAGGTTACGACTAAGCTGTTCGAGGGCTTGGTTGCCAAGGTCAACGGCACCGGCGATGTCGACTTTGCCTGGATCGCCAAGACGCTCGGCTTTTTGCTCTGTCTGTATCTGGCGAGCTCTGCCTGCAGCCTGATCCAAGGCTGGCTCATGACCGGCGTCACGCAAAAGATCTGCTATCGCATGCGCAAGGAGATTGCCGCCAAGATTGCCGTCGTGCCGATGAGCTACTTTAACGGACACAGCAAGGGCGACGTGCTCAGCCGCATCACCAACGACGTCGATACGCTCGGCCAGTCACTCAACCAGAGCGTGACGCAGCTCATCACGTCGGTGACGCAGATTATCGGCGTGCTCGTCATGATGCTTTCGATCAGTCTGCCGCTCACCGGCGTCACCGTGCTCACACTGCCGGCCGCCGCGATTATCCTGACCGTGATGATTCACTTCTCGCAGCCGTACTTCCGCGAGCAGCAGCAAGTCCTGGGCACCGTCAACGGCATCATCGAGGAGGACTTTGCCGGTCAGAATGTCATTCAGGTGTTCGACCGCGCCGAGGCCTCAATCGAGGAGTTCGACCGTCAAAACGACCGCCTCTTTATTAGCGGCTGGCGCTCGCAGTTCCTGTCGGGCCTGATGATGCCGCTTATGAGTCTGGTGGGCAACATGGGCTACGTGGGCGTCGTCGTGGTAGGCGCGCAGCTCGCGCTGACCGGCAATGCCACGCCCGGCGACATCCAGAGCTTTATCCAGTACGTTCGCAACTTTACGCAGCCGGTGCAGCAGCTGGGCAACGTGAGCAACACGATGCAGTCGATGGCCGCCGCTACCGAGCGCGTGTTTGAGTTCCTGTCCGCGCCCGAGGAGGAGCAGAAGGCCGACGCGCAGATTCCCGAGAAGCGCCCCGGCCACGTGGAGTTCGACCATGTCAAGTTTGGCTACACGCCCGACAAGACCATCATCCACGACTTTAGCTGCGAGGCGCAGCCCGGCCAAACCATTGCCATCGTCGGCCCCACCGGCGCCGGCAAGACCACGCTCATTAAGCTGCTGCAGCGCTTTTACGACGTGGACGGCGGTTCGCTGCGCGTCGAAGGCGTCGACGTGCGCGACTGGGACCGCGCGGCGCTGCGCGGCGAGTTTGCCATGGTGCTGCAGGACACCTGGCTGTTTAACGGCACCATCCGCGAGAACATCCGCTACGGACGCCCCGATGCGACCGACGCCGAGGTCGAGGCCGCCGCACGCGCCGCACGCTGCGACCACTTTATCCATACGCTCGCCGGCGGCTACGACTTTATGATCAATGAGGAGGGCACCAACCTCTCACAGGGCCAGCGCCAACTCGTGACCATCGCCCGCGCCATTTTGGCCGACCGTCCGGCGCTGATTTTGGACGAGGCGACTTCCAACGTCGATACCCGTACCGAGGAGCTTATTCAGCGCGCCATGGATGCGCTGATGCAGGGCCGCACGAGCTTTGTCATCGCGCATCGCCTGTCCACGATCCGCAACGCCGACGTAATCTTGGTGATCCGCGACGGCGACATCGTCGAGAAGGGCACACACGACGAACTGCTCGCCCAGGGCGGCTTCTACGCGGACCTGTACAACTCGCAGTTCGACGAGGCGGCGTAAAACCGGCGGCAAACAACCGCAATACCCAAAAACGGGGGCGCAGAATGAACTGCGCCCCCGTTTTTTGTTCTGCGGCCCTCGAAACGCCTCCCCTGGGACCTGATTGACGCCCTCCCTCAAGGCCCCGTGGACAAAAAATGGCAAATATGAGTACTGTCACCTTTTTAATAACAGCCAAAACTGCCCCAAACGACCTCTTTGCGGCCTAGATATGGGTCGCGCGCGCAGACGTGGTGTAAGAGCGTCCTGAGGTCCGTCGCTGCAAGTCCCGATGTTACTCCTTCTTGAGACCGCGCTTCTCGACTATCTCGT
>JAIIWC010000032.1 GCA_022745215.1 Collinsella sp.
CGCCAAAGCCGCCGCGACCGCCACGGTCGCCGCCGCGGTCACCAAAGCCGCCACGGCCGCCGCGATCGCCACCGCGACCGCCACGGTCGCCGCCGCGGCCGCCGCGATCGCCAAAGCCGCCGCGACCGCCACGGTCGCCGCCACGACCACCGCGCTCGTCACGGCCGCCGCGAGGACCGCGGTCCTCGTCCAGGCCCATGGCGACGAGCGGAGCGATAACCTTATCGAGAGCGGCCATCAGCTCGGTGGCCTCCTCGTAAGAAAGCTCGGGCAGAAGCTTCTCCTTCTTGTTGGCAAGCTCGACCAGGCCCTCAGCGGCATCCTCGGCAGCGAAGACAACGATCTTGCGCATATCGCCCTCGGCGTCGTCGATGCGGCCGACCAGATCGGCAGCCTCGGCCTCGGCCATCAGGCCATCGAGCTCACGAAGGCGCATGCCCAGCAAGTCGGACATTTCCTTCTGCTCCATCTTGGGCTTGAGGTCAAGAAGCTTGATGGCGCGCTCGATGTTCGCCATGCGCTCGGCCTTGGCCTCCTCCTCCTTAGAAATAGCAAAGCGACGGCTACGCAGCAGGCGGGCGGCCTTCTGCATCTTGTCCATCAGCTCTTCGTCATCGTAATCAACGGCGGCCTCGACAACCTCGGCCTCCTCCTCGGCGGAAACCTCGTCAGCAGCCTCAACCTCAGCAGCTTCGGTCTCCACGGTCTCGACTGCCTCGACCTCGGCAGCCATGGTCTCGTTCTCGGTCTCGTTCATGATCTCTTCGTTCTCAGACATGAGACTCCTTCTTGGCCCTCTCGGGCATCATCGCCCCATTCGCGGGGCCCGTCGCGCACTCTTTGCGCCTTATACATTCATGCCTCTCGGCAAAACGTCCATTAGTTTATGGTGTCGCCATCCAATCTAGCTGCAGAATCTATGTGCACACATTAATGCGACATGTGCGACTCGCGGCGAGCGTACACCAGCGACACCGCGAACCCGACAACGGCAATCACGGCCGCCACGCGCACGGCGGCTGCAAATCCTATCGCCTGGGCAACGTCCGACGCAACGCCCGCGGCGCCAGCAGCCACCGCAGAACTCGAAAGCAGGCCGATAAACAGCGACGGACCAAACGACGCGGCAATCATGTTCCACG
This sequence comes from Collinsella sp., assembly GCA_022745215.1. Lineage (GTDB taxonomy): Bacteria > Actinomycetota > Coriobacteriia > Coriobacteriales > Coriobacteriaceae > Collinsella. Next base: position 1,143 of record JAIIWC010000032.1, read on the forward strand.
TGTTAAGCAATGCCGTTCCGTGAGGATGCTCAGCGGCGGGAAGCGTCTCCAAACCGGCGGTCTGCGAGGGGCTCAGCACCAAACCGACGCCGGCATACACCACAACGGTCAGCAGCACGACAACGCCGATGTTCATGCTTGCCGCGGTCATCGAGATTGCCGTCTGCCCCACAGCGATCAGGGCAAAGCCGACCGGCAGCAGCGGCCACGCACCACGGGCATCCATCACGCGTCCGCCCACAATCGAGGTCACGGCGTTGCAGGCGATCGCCGGCAAAATGAGCAAACCCGCGACGAGTGCGGTCATGCCGTATGCGCCCTCAAAATAGAGCGGCAACAAAACGCTCATCGAGAACGTTGTCATCATCGACACCACCACAAGCAAACACGCAGGCCAAAAACGAACGCTCGCCATGGGACGCACGTTAAGCACCGGATGCTCGAGCCTGAGCTGACGGACCGCAAACAGGCCGAGCAGCACAACGGCGACGAAAAGCGTCGCGATGCCGGCAATCAGATTGGTCGAGAACTCGCCTACGGAATACACAAATTCCGTAATGCCGGCGGCGAGCAAAACAACCGACAGAATATCAAGCGTGGTGTTCGAGCGCTCTCCGACATTCTGAACGAGCTTTACACCCGCAGCAGCAACCACAATGCCGCCCACCAGCGGCACTACGAACACCGCCCTCCAGCCAAACAGCGTGCACATAAGACCGCTGATCACGGGTCCAAACGCCGGCCCCAGCGTAATACAGGCACCGCCCAGGCTCAGATACAGACCAAGCTTCTCGCGCGGGGCGCAAGACAGCACCACGTTCATCATGAGCGGGAACAAGATGCCCGATCCCGCAGCCTGCAAAATACGGCTTGGCAGCAAAACGCTAAATGACGGAGCGAACAGGCACAGGACTTCGCCGGCGACCATGCATCCGCATGCGAAAAACAGCAGCTTGCGCGTCGAGAAACGACCGGACAGAAAGGCCATGATGGCCGTAAAGATCGACGTCACGATCATGTATCCCGAAACTAGCCACTGCGCCGTGGTGGCACTCACCGAAAAGGCCGCCATGATATCGTGCAGTGCCACGTTAATGATGTTCTCGTTAAACGCGGCGACAAAGGCTGCAATATACATTACGACGAGAAACGCCGAAGTGGCCGATGGCGTTGCTTGAACTTGTTGCTGAGATTTGCTCCCCATGCATTTCCTTCCTCTTGGAACGACAGTCGCATCGCCCCAGAGGAACAGTCCAGGGCGAGCATGAGCCCTAGACTTACGTCAGACGCCGCACGCGACGGATCCGACAACATGGTCCAACGTTGAAAGATTGTAACGCTGACGCGCAGCTTTCCTTCCGCGCTATTATTAAAAGTCCACGAAAGCACGAGACATGAGGAGCCCGCCATGATTAAGCCCATCATGAAATCCGAGTTCTTTTTGCGCCTGCCTTCCGAAGACGCGGGGCCCGACGATGCCGCGACCGGGCAGGACCTCCTGGATACGCTCCATGAGCATGAGCACGAGTGCGTGGGCCTTGCCGCCAACATGATTGGCGTGCGCAAACGCATCATCTGCGTAAAGGACGGCAACAGGGCGCTGCTGATGTACAACCCTCAAATTCTTGAGCAGGTCAATTCCTATCAGACGAGCGAAGGATGTCTCTCGCTTTCCGGCGAGCGCCCCTGTACTCGCTATCGCCGCATTAAGGTTGAGTATTTGGACGAGAATTTCGTCCACCGCATCAAAAACTTCTCGGGCTACACCGCCGAGATCATCCAACACGAAATCGACCACTGTTGCGGAATCGTTATTTAGTTCCGCCGATTCAAGAAAGCTCCCTGCAGCAAAACAACTGCAGGGAGCTTTTCATAGTGCGGAACTTCTATCCCACTAGCTCTGGCGGTAATGGTCGAAGAAGTCGGCGAGGTCTTCGAGGGACTCTTTGAGCACTTCCATGCGCGGCAGGTACACGATACGGAAGTGGTCGGGCTCAGCCCAGTTGAAGCCGCCGCCGCGCGTGATCAGAATCTTCTTCTCGTGCAGCAGGTCAAGGGCGAACTGCTCGTCATCGGTAATGTTGAACTTCTTCACATCCATCTTGGGGAAGATGTAGAACGCCGCACGCGGCTTAACCACCGAGATGCCGTCAATCTTGTTGAGCGCCTCATACACAAAGTTGCGCTGCTCGTAGACACGGCCGCCGGGGCGGATGTAGTCGTTGACGGACTGGTGTCCGCCGAGCGCCGTCTGAACGATCGACTGAGCCGGCACGTTGGAGCACAGGCGCATGTTGGAGAGCATGTTGATGCCCATGATGAAGTCGCTCATGCAGCGCTGGTTGCCCGAAAGCACCATCCAGCCAATACGATAGCCCGCGATCATGTGCGACTTGGACAGACCGCTAAAGGTGACGCAGGGCAGATCGGGAGCGAGCGAGGCAATCGAGACGTGCTCGTAGCCGTCCATGCACAGGCGGTCGTAGATCTCATCAGCAAAGATCATCAGCTGATGCCTGCGTGCAACCTCGACGATGCCCTCGAGCACCTCGCGCGGGTAGACCGAGCCCGTGGGGTTGTTGGGGTTGATGATAACGAGGGCTTTGGTCGCGCTCGTGATCTTGGACTCCATATCCTCCAGGTCGGGATACCAATCCGCCTGCTCATCGCACAGATAGTGCACAGGATGACCGCCGGCAAGGGTTGCGCACGCCGTCCAGAGCGGATAGTCGGGGCTGGGGATCAGAATCTCGTCGCCATTGTCGAGCAGCGCGTTCATCGAAAGCTGAATGAGCTCGGACACGCCGTTGCCCGTGTAGATATGCTCCATCTGAACGTTGGGCAAGCCCTTGATCTGCGAATACTGCATGATCGCCTTGCGCGCGGAGAACAGGCCACGCGAGTTGGAATAGCCTTCGCAGTCGGGCAGCTGCTGGCGCATGTCCTTGATGACCTCATCGGGCGTGCGGAAACCGAAGGGCGCCGGGTTGCCGATATTGAGCTTGAGGATGCGCTCGCCCTCGTCCTCCATACGGGCGGCCTCGTCGACGACGGGACCGCGCACGTCATACAGGACGTTATCGAGCTTGGTGGATTTAGAAAAAGTACGCATGGTGGTGCTCCTTGCAATTTGAGCTGAGGGATGGGGTTCGGGCTTGGAATCGTTGCGGGGAGATGACTCCTCGCCTTGATCGGCGTCGCCGGCAAGCAGCCAGGTAACATCGACCTCCAAAATACGGGCGAGCAGCTCAGCCACATCGCGCCGCGGAATCGTCTTGCCGCTCACATATTGGCTCATCTGACTCTTGCCGAGTTTTTTGCCGAGCATCTCCGATGCGCGGATCACGTCCGACTGGCGAACGTCGCGATCGGACATAGCCTGTCGCAGACGATCGCTAAACGTCTCTTGGGCCACTAGAACCTCCTTGCTGGCAAAGTTCAATTTATACAACACGAATTGAACCTGAGTTCAATTTAGGCAGCAGTATAACGCCGTGCTATTTCGAAAAGTTCAATTTCAAAAATAAAATGAGCAAGACCTCGAGATTTATCCCAAGGCGATAACGACGTGCACGCATTTAGAGGTATTCGAGGAAACGAGCGGCGGCAAGCGAAACATCGGCCGTTCGATATATGGCGTTGATCTGCCGATGGGGATGCCCTTCGAGCGGACGCACAGCAACATCGAACTGGCAGCGACGCAAGATGAGCGCGGGAAGAATGCTCACGCCCAGGCCATCCTCGACCATAGCCATAATCGCATAGTCATCCCAAGTCGACAGTTTTGAGCGCACCGCCAGCCCCGCCCGACGGAATAGCGGCGTAATCTCGTCATCAGTGCCGCGTTCTAGCAGAATAAACTGCTCGTTGGCTAAATCGGCAAGAGAAACGACCTCCGCCGTGGCAAGCGAGGAGTCCGCTGGCACCACGGCCATCAACTCGTCTTGCACCAACGGTCGCGACGCCATGCCGGCGCCGCGTGGCTCGCGCGGAATAAAGCCCAGGTCGCAGCGGCCTTCCGCCACCCATTGCTCAATCTCGGAGTAATCACCCATCAGCAGCTCGTAATCGACATCCGGATGATCGGCGCGAAAGCGCGCAATCACCGGCGGCAGTACATGGGTCGCCACACTCGAAAACGTACCAATGCAGATCTTGCCGCGCATGAGCCCACGCATCTCGTCCACGTGTCGCTGCAGGCGGCCAAACTCCTCGCAGAGCGCCTCAACCGCCGGCATGATCTGCCGCCCATCGGCAGAAAGCACCACACCCTCGCGGCTGCGGTCGAGCACCTTAAAACCCCAATCGGTCTCAAGGTCGCCCACCATGCGGCTCACTCCCGACTGCGAATAGCTCAGCCGCTCGGCGGCGCGCGTAAAACTGCCGGCCCGCACGGTCTCGAGCAGCACCTGCATCTTTTGAATATTCGTTTCCACGGCACCCCTCCACCTTTACATGAGTTTTTGTCATGTTATCCATGCATTATATTCGCTTTTCTTCTAAAGCCAGTTCACCCATAGTGAACATGCTCGGATATAGAGGGGATGTCAGCACATGAACAACGGATTGTTTACGTACTTAGCAGCATTGCTATTGTTTGGCTCCAACGGCATCATCGCCGCTGCCATCGCGCTGCCGAGCTCCGATATCGTACTGTTGCGCACGTTTTTGGGCGCTCTCACCCTTGCCGCCATCCTCTTCATAACCAAGCGCCATAACCTGCAGGCTCCGTCTCGCCCCCGCGAGGCCGCAGCGCTCATCGTCTCGGGCGCCGCGCTGGGCGCCAGCTGGATTTTCCTGTTCCGCGCCTATCAGACGATCGGCGTTGGTATCTCCTCGCTGTTGTATTACTGTGGCCCCATCATCGTTATGGCCCTCTCCCCGCTCATTTTTGGCGAAAAGCTGACCGGCGGCAAAATCGCCGGCTTTGTCGCCGTTGCTTGTGGTGCTTTTCTCATTGCAGCGCAAGGTCTAGGCGGCAATATGCCCATTGCGGGCATCGTCTGTGGAATCGCCTCGGCCTTCTGCTATGCATTGATGGTCATCGCCAGCAAGGGTGCGCCGCACATCGAGGGCCTCGAGAACTCCGCACTCCAAGTGAGCGCCGCCTTTGTGACCGCACTGGCCCTCACGCTCATCACGCAGGGCGCTCCCTCGTTCCTGTCCGCCGGCGTCGCCGCCAGCATTGATTGGCGCGCCGTCGCTATGCTCGGCGTCGTCAACACCGGCATTGGTTGCCTGCTCTACTTTAGCGCCGTCGCCAAGCTGCCCGTCCAGACCGTCGCCGTCGTCGGCTACCTCGAGCCGCTTTCGGCGGTCGTGTTCTCGGCCGCCCTTTTGGGTGAAGTCATAACACCGGTCCGCCTGATGGGCGCCGCGCTTATCATCGGCGGCGCGATTTTTTGCGAACTCGCCGGCAAACGCGCAAACGCCAAGGCTGGCATCGCCCAGACAGCACGTGCTTAAAAGCCCCTGCTTTGAAATGCTACCTGCGTAGATAAATAATCCCCAGCTGAGGATTATTGTCTAAAATAACCCGATGTGCCAAACTGCTCTTGTATGTATAAAGACGGCATAAAGTTTTTTGTCCTAGACAGATAACCGGATGTCTAAGGGAGTCCTCGTGGCACACAACAAACTGGAGGCAAACCTCCAAGACCAGCGCGGGCAAGGCGGGCACGGAGCCATCCCCCTCTCCGCTGGCATGCTGCTCGTAACGCTCGGCGTCGTCTATGGCGACATCGGCACGAGCCCCATGTACACCATGAAATCAATCGTCGCCAACAACGGCGGCATCGGTACCGTCAGCGAGGACATGATCCTGGGCGCGCTTTCGCTCGTCATCTGGACCATGACGCTCGTGACCACGGTCAAGTACGTGGTAATCGCCATGAAGGCCGACAACCACAACGAAGGCGGCATCTTCGCCCTGTTCAGCCTCGTACGCAAGGTGGCACCATGGCTGATTCTGCCCGCCATGATCGGCGGCGCGGCGCTGCTCGCCGACGGCATCCTCACCCCCGCCGTCACGGTCACCACAGCCATCGAGGGTCTACGCACCATCGAATGGGGCCATGCGCTGCTGGGCGACGGCCAGACCAACGTCATCATTATTACCATCATCATTATCTGCGGCCTATTTGCCATGCAGCGCGCCGGCACCTCGTCGATCGGCAAGCTGTTCGGCCCGCTCATGACACTATGGTTCCTGTTCTTGGCAGGCGCTGGCCTGTTCAACATGCTCGGCAACCTGTCCATCTTGCGCGCGCTCAACCCCATCCGCGGCATCATGTTTCTGTTCTCGCCCATCAACCACTCGGGCATTATGGTGCTCGGCTTTGTCTTCCTATCGACAACCGGTGCCGAGGCGCTCTACTCGGACATGGGCCACGTGGGCAAGGCAAACATCTATGCATCCTGGCCATTTGTTAAGGCGGCCCTTATCCTCAACTATCTGGGTCAGGGAGCCTGGCTGCTCGCCAATAACTCCAACCCCCAGATGCTCGCGATGGATATCGTCAACCCGTTCTATATGATGCTCCCCGAGCCCCTACGCCCCTTTGCCATCGTGCTTTCGGCCGTGGCGGCCATCATCGCCTCACAGGCGCTCATCACCGGCTCGTTCTCGCTGGTATCCGAGGCAACGCGCCTCAACCTTATGCCGCACCTGCGCATCCACTACCCCAGCGACACCAAGGGCCAGCTCTATATTCCGCTCGTCAATAACATCATGTGGGTCGGCTGCATCTTCATCGTGCTGCTGTTCCAAAACTCCGAGCGCATGGAGAGTGCCTACGGCCTCGCCATTACCGTGACCATGCTTATGACCACCACGCTTTTGACGAGCTATATCGCCGGCATTCTCAAGCACAAGCTGGGCGCCTGCGTCTTCGCCCTGCTCTTCGGCGCCATTGAGCTGTGCTTTTTCGCCTCGTGCCTCACCATGTTCTTTGACGGCGGCTATGTGATGATCTTCTTGGCCGCACTGCTGTTTGGCCTTATGTATGTGTGGCGCCGCGGCACCGCCATCGAGCGCACGCAGACGATCCTGCTGCCCGTCTCCAAGTACATTGACCAGCTCAATCGCCTGCGCAATGACGAGACCTATCCCGTGCTCGCCGACAATCTGGTATTTCTCACCAACAGCCCCGACCCGCTCACACTCGACCGCGACGTGCTCTATTCCATCCTGGACAAGCACCCCAAGCGCGCCAAGGCATATTGGTTCATCAACGTGCACGTTACCGACGAACCCTATACGCACGAGTATTCCGTCGAGACCTTTGGCACGGACTTTTTGTTCCGCGTGCGTCTGGACCTGGGCTTTAAGGTCAACCAGCGCGTCAACGCCTATCTGCGTCAGATCGTCGGCGACTTGATGGCATCGGGCGAGCTGCCGCCGCAACATCACACCTACTCCATCTACGAGACGCGCGGCAACGTAGGTGACTTCCGCTTTTGCATGCTGCGCAAGATGCTTGCCCCCGAAACGGACATCAACCGCAACGACCACCGCGTGATGGCCATCAAGTACGCCGTCCGCCGCGCCTGCGGAAGCCCGGCACGTTGGTACGGCCTAGAGAACTCGGCCATCATCATCGAGTACGTGCCCCTCTTTGCCCGCATGCGTCCGGCAGTCAAGCTTGTACGCACCCAGGTGCCACTCGAAGTTCAGATCGAGGAAGCCGAGGAAATGGAAGTCGACATCTTCTCGGACGACCTGGTCAACGGCAACGAGGCCGGTAGGAATATGAACGTCGATCCCACTGAGCTGCTCGAGAGCGTCGCCGATACGCCCGAGCAGCAACTCGACGGACTCGAGAGCACCCAGTTCAACGACGCCAACTTCTAACACGCCACCAGCCATTGACGACAACGGCCTCGCATCTCATAAGAGGTGCGAGGCCGTTTTATGTCGCAACGGACCAGTGAGCTACGAACGGCGCGGCTCGGGAACCACGAGCCTATCGGGGCTCGCGCCCTCGGCATCCATCAGGCTCACGTAGCGAATCGACGGATCCCCATACATCGCGTAGTAATAATTGCCCGTGCGCGCGCTAAAGCATCCGGTATAGATAGTCTTCTCGAACTTGCCATCGCCCATCCTGGACGCCCCCTCAATCATCACCACGCCCTCGAGTGAACGGAACATGCGGACGACGTTTTCGGTCTCGCTCTCCTTTTGCGGGTAATTGGCATTGAGGTACGCCGCCTTTACAAAACGGCTCGGCGAATAGCAATCGCCCGGAATACCGCGCATGCCGGCACCCGCGCCATAGGGCTTGAGCTCGGCGCCACGCCACGTCGCCGTCTGCGGAAAATCGCTTGTGGCGGTGATATAAGTGCGTAGGTTTTCCATATGCCACGGGAAGGTGGGCTGATTGGCAAGGGTGTCGACCGGATCGTCGTATACATGCAGGCCGTCAGCCATCATCTCGACCACGATGCTACGCTGGCTGTCGCCGATAATCCAATGGAGCAGCGACACGCCCAGCCCCTCTCCGGCAGATTTGGCGACAATCACCGTGTCGCGCAGCGCGGCCTCGACCTCATCGACCGTCGAGAACGTCGCTGCCACCCACAGGGGAAACTCATAGGCCGCGATATTGGTCTTGCCGTCGACAGGGTCCTCGGCATACTCGGCATAACCCGGGAAATTGAGACCCGCCACGGCGAGGCCCGCATCGTTGCCGCAGTCGAAGAACATAGGGTAGTTCTTGTAATCGATGCACATACCGATCACCGCGTGTGCCGCTGTCGTGTCGTCGATAAACGAATACGGAATGTGAAACCCGCGCGGCATCACGCGAACCTGTTGGCCGTAGTCAAAGCTCCAGTCGAGGTTGCGGCCCAGATACATGTTGCCGGAATTATCGGTAAATCGAATGCTCGTACACATAGCGCCTCCTAGCTTTACGTTCTTGCTAAGGTTATTGTCACCAAACAAAAAGGCGCTAAACACAAAAGCCCGGACATGACAACAATGTCACGCCCGGACCAAAAACGACGAAGTGCGGTGCTGTGGTCGCCCTAGACAAGCTTGCCAAGACAGTGATCGATCATATGCTGGATCATCTGCGCCTCGAAGCCCACAAAGTCCTGCTTGCGCTCGCGCATCTTGCCGTCGACGATCACGTCATAAGCGACCTTGCACTTGATATAGCGCGTGGACTTGGTGACCTCCTCGTGCGTCAGGCAGCTCTCCTCCATCTTGCTGGCGCCCAGGCCAAACACCAGGCGGGGGTTGTAGAGCACGTGGGGCTCGCCGGCGTCGTCCAGGTAGACGCAGACCTTCTTGGTAACGCCAATCTGGTTAGCGGCAAGGCAGCCGGCATCGTCGAGCGACTTGATGGTATCGATCAGGTCCTGAGCAACCGACTCGTCCTCGACGGTCGCAACCTCGCAACGCTGGGACAGGATAGCCTCATCGTGGCAAAGCTCTTTAATCATACGTTCCTCCATAGGGGTCGTTGTAACCGCTTAAGTATACGGTACCCACACATTTTCATGCGATAAATACCGTCCGTCTGTTACAAAGCGCCGAACATCAACATGCGAGGAACAGCAAGGTTGTAAAGACGATATAGTAAGTGAGTTCGTGTCAATCGGCCTAAACTCGGGGCCGAACAAGGAAAGGGTATGCATGGACGAACTTTTTCACGTCAGTGAGCGCAAGTCCACAATCGGGACCGAACTTCGCGCTGGACTGACAACATTCCTGGCGATGGCCTACATCATCGCCGTCAACCCCGCAGTGCTCTCGGGCGCTGGCATCGATGCGGGAGCGCTCGCCTGCGCCACCTGCCTGGGCGCCGGCATCATGACCATCTGCATGGGCATCTTCGCCAACCGCCCGCTCGCCTGCGCGTCGGGTCTGGGCATCAACGCCATGATCGCGGGCATCGCCACCACCATGTGCGGCGGCGACTGGCACGTGGCCATGAGCGTTATCTTCCTCGAGGGTATCGTCATCTTGCTGCTCGTCCTTTGCGGCCTGCGCGAGGCCATCATGGACGCCATCCCCGTGGTCCTGCGCCACGCCATCTCGGTGGGTCTGGGCCTGTTTATCGCCATGATCGGCCTGTGCGACGCCGGCATCATCACCGCTGGCGCCGGTACGCTCGTCGGCCTGGGCGACATCGCCTCCCCCACCTTTATCGTCGGCATCATCTCCATCGTCGTGACGGTTGCCCTGGCTTCCCGCAACGTGCCGGGCTCGCTGCTCATCGGCATCATCGTCGCCGTTATCGCCGGAATCCCGCTGGGCGTCACCCATGCGCCCGAGGGCCTCATCGCACCGCTCGACTTCTCGACCTTCGGCGCCCCGTTTGCCAGCACTGCCGACGGCAACCTTGCCATCGTGAAGGTCCTGACCGACCCGATGCTGCTCGTCGTTGCCTTCTCGCTGCTCATGAGCGACTTCTTCGACACCATGGGCACCGCGATGGCCGTCGCCAAGCAGGGCGAGTTCCTGACCGAGGACGGCAATGTCGAGGACATCCGTCCCATCCTGGTCGTCGACTCCGTGGCCGCTGCTGCCGGTGGCTTTATGGGCGTCTCCTCCATCACTACCTTCGTCGAGTCCACCTCTGGCGCTGCCGACGGTGGTCGCACGGGCCTCACCTCCGTCACCACCGGCGTGCTGTTCATTCTCGCCGCGTTCTTCTCCCCCATCGTCACCATCGTTTCCAGTGCCGCCACCTGCGGTGCTCTGGTCTACGTCGGCTACCTCATGATGAGCGAGGCCTCCGAGATCGACTGGTCCGACGTGTCGCAGGGCTTCCCGGCGTTCATGATTGTCGCCGGCGTGCCCTTCACCTACTCCATCTCCTCCGGCATTGGCCTGGGCTTTATCGCCTACGTGATCGTCGCGCTCTTTAAGGGCGAGGCCTCCAAGATCAAGCCGCTCATGTGGATCGCAGCCCTTGCCTTCCTCGTCTACTTCTTCGTAGCGTAGGCGCAAGATTCGCAATACCAAACAGCAAAGCGCGGAGTCGCATCGAGCGGCTCCGCGCTTTGCTTTTAAAGCCAGGCACCACACGGACGCGCGATGTATTGCTTCGCAAGTTTTGGACGTTTTGCTCTCCAAACGGCACTACCGACGGCTACATCCTGCAGATATGCTGGATATAACCGCATAGGCCCTATGAGGATGGGAGTAACCATGGCCGCCTTGTTCACGACCCCCAAGCGCAATGACAAAACCTCTGGAGCCCATTTTGTCGAGCCCGACGTGCACCGTCGCACGCTGCTCGCGCACGGCAGCTGGCGCCGCGTGACGCGCCGCATCGTCTGCGGCCTGGCCTGCGCGCTCACGGTAAGTTCGCTGCTCATGCCGAGCGTCTCGCTCGCGGCGGAGTGGGTGGACGTTGGCGGCGTCCGCCACGAAGCGGCCGCGGGGCCCACGGGAGACGCCGCCGGCACCTGGAGCTGGGACGGCGCCGACGATATGAAGCTCAACGGCTATGACGGCGGTGCGATCCAGGCTGCGGGCAAGCTCAACATTGCCTACGAGGGCAAGAACACCGTGAAAACCGAGCCCGATTACACCGGAGCCGCCATCAAGGCGCAGGATGGCACTAGCCAGAAAGCAGAGTTGAACATAACGAGCTCGAATAGCACGGATGAGCTCAATGTGACAGCTGAGGCCGATGCAATTAAATCCACAGGCGACCTCTCCATTTCTGGCCCAGGCACTGTGAACACCACAAGCACTACTTCCGACGGAATTGAGGCAAAGGGCGATCTCTCTATCACGGGCTCGGGCACCGTGAATGCAACGGGCGGTACCGAAGGCATCCAATCCAAGGGCAAGACCACCATCGATTCCTCTGGCACAGTGATCGCTAAAGGAAGCGAAGGTTACGGCATCGCCGCGGGCAGTGACCTGATCATCAAAGGCGGTGGCAAGGTAGAAGCAAGCTCGATAGAAGAAGCGGCGATTTGGGCTGACGGCAACATCGACATCTCGGGCGGCAGCCAGGTCGAGGCAAGCTCCCAGGGAGATCTTGCCGTCGACGCTGAGGGTAGTCTCGCGGTCACGAACGCCTCCCTTGACGCAAGCGGTGTTGAATATGGTGTCTATGCCTACAAGGGCGTTACGCTCGATCACGCGACCGTGACGGTCCGCACAAGCGCGAGCGGCGGCCAGGCCATCGCCCTCATCACTGACGGGGACGACATCGTCATCAAGAATGGTTCCATCGTGGACGCGTTCGCAGAAGGCAAATTCTCGGTTGCAATCTCTACCAGAAACCACCAGCCAAACGTCGCTGGCGGCCACATCTACATCAGCGACTCCGTTGTTAAGGCTATAGCCCGCTATGTCGAGACCGGTGGCGATGGCCCCGATCACTACAGCAACGACCAAAGCGGCGAGGTCATCCCTGAGCCTAGGGGTCTGAACATCGGTATCTTCGCCCAGACCTACGAGGGCATCACGCCCGCGAGTATCTCGATCGTCCGCAGCAAGCTCACGGCCGAGGGAGACACGGCGGCAATCTTCGCTCTTGCCATAAGCGAGGATGGCAAGGCGATCGGCACCATCGAGATCGAAGGCGCTCCCATCCAGACGCCCGCAGGCGGCAAGATCATTAACTATCGCTACGAAGAAGAGTACGGCCCCAGCATCTCCTACGAGGCAGGTCAAACCATCGGCACGGGCGACGCCACGATCGACTCCCCCTATGACGCCGCTGTCGCCAAGCGCACGGTCACCGTGCCTCCCGAGGAGATCAAACCCGAGGAGAAGCCAGGCGAGACCAAGCCCGAGGGTTCCAAGTCCGAGGGCACGAAGACAACCAAGACCGTTGCAGTTGCAGCCACGGGAGCCAAGACCACCGGCAAGCTCGCGGCAACCGGCGACGCCTCGAGCGCAGCCATCATAGCGACCGCCCTTGTAGGAACGGCCGCTATCGTCACAGGCGCCCTGGCGAGTCGCAAACGCTCGTAAACACTTTTTCGCACAGGACGGGTGGATCGCGGCCCTTGCCTTCCTCGTCTACTTCTTCGTAGCGTAAGGGCAAGGCTGCAAAAGCTGAACAATAAAGCGCGGAGTCGCCATGCGGCCCCGCGCTTTTCTTTTAGCGTCGGTCCCTGCGCCGGCGTGCGGCCTATTTCTCCCCCATTTTGGCCATTTTGCCCTCCAAACGGCACTACCGCCGGCAACATCCAGCAGATACGCTGAACCTAGCCGTATAGGCCCTATGAGAACGGGAGCAACCATGGCAGCCTTGTTCACGACCCCCAAACGCAATGACACTACCGCCGGAACCCATGTTGCCGAACCCGACGTTCGCCGTCGCATAGGACTCGCGCACGGCAGCTGGCGCCGCGTGACGCGCCGCATCGTCGCGGGCGCCGTGTGCGCGCTCACGGTGAGCTCGCTGCTCATGCCGAGCGTCTCGATCGCAGCGGAATGGGTCAAGGTCGGCGGCAACAAGTACAACACCGCGGCGAGCGACGAGGCCGGTACCTGGTCGTGGGACGGCGCCGACGACTTGAAGCTCAACAACTATAACGGCGGCGAGATCCAGGCCGCAGGCAAGCTCAACGTGAATTACTCGGGAACCAACATCGTCACTGCCGAATGGATCGAAAGCATCAACGTTTCTCATGGCACTAACGAGAATGCCGAGCTCAATATCCAAGGCGACGCGGGCAGCACGCTCAGCGTGACATCTACTGAGGACGCTATCCTCTCCACGGGTAATATCAACATCGACGGAGCCGGATCCGTCAACGCCACGAGCACTGGGTTTGATGCCATCAATGCCGGGGGTGATCTCGCTATCAAAGGTTCGGGCAACGTCAACGCCACGGGTGCATCGGATGGCATCAGGGCAAACGGCAATATCACGATTGACGACAGCGGAGCCGTCACCGCCAGGGCTACCGAGGACAAGGGTATTGGAACCGACAAGAACCTCACCATCAAGGGTGGCGGGACGGTCGAGGCAAGCTCAGCTGATGGTGAGGCCCTTTGGAGCGGCGGCAATATCAACATCTCGGACGGCAGCCAGGTCAAGGCAAGCTCCGAGAAAGACGCTGCCGTCGAGGCCAAGGGCAGCCTCGCAGCCACAAACGCCTCCCTCAACGTAAACGGTGTTGAATATGGCGTCTATGCCCACAAGGGCATCACCCTCGATCATGCAAACGTGACGGTCCGTGCAGGTAAAGGCAGATACGGTGGCGCCATCGCCCTCTTCACCTACCAGGACGACATCGTCGTCAAGAACGGCTCCACCGTGGACGCGTTTGCGGAAGGCGAGGTTTCGGCTGCATTCTCCACCAGAAACGATCGACCCAACGAGGAGGGTGGCCACATCTACATCAGCGACTCCGTTGTCAAGGCCATAGCCCGCTATGTCGAGAACGGCGACGGCCCCATCCCCTACAGCGAAAACCAAGATGGTGAGACGAGCCCCGAGCCCCAAGGCGAGAACATCGGCATCATCGCCCAGACCAGCGAGGGCGTCACACCCGCAGTCATCTCGATCATCCGCAGCAAGGTAACGGCCGAAGGAGATACAGCGGCAATCTTTGCCCGTGCCATGAGCGCTGACGGCAAGACAATCGGCACCATCAAGATTGAGAACGCCGCCATCCAGACGCCCGAAGGCGGCAAGGTCATTGACTATCGCAAGCTCCGTAACGGCATCTACGAGGCAGGCCAAGCCATCGGCACGGGCGACGCTGTGATCGACTCCCCCTATAACGAAGCTGTCGCCAAGAGCATGGTCATCGCACCTCCCGAGGTAGCCAAGCCGGAAGACCCCAGGCCCGACGAGACCAAGCCCGCGGAGTCCAAGCAGGACCCCAAGCCCGAGGGCGCAAAGACGACCAAGACCGTTGCGGTTGCAACCGCGAAGGCCAAGGCCACCGGCGTGCTCGCGGCAACCGGCGACACCTCGGGTGCGGCCATCGTGGCAACCGTCCTTGCGGGAACAGCCGCTATCGCCGCAGGCACCATGGCGAGCCGCAAACGCTCGTAGACGCCTCTGCGCACATGGCAGCTCCCGCGAAGGCCCCGAGTCCCAGCACCGTTTAACAACGCCACCGCCGAGCTCCCCTCCGGCGGTGGCGTTTTCCATATGCGTCCGCAGGGTATGCACGAGATTGTCTTTTGTCTAGCCCAACCTGCATGAGCCGGCGTGCGACAATGGGGGCCGTCGATATCACAACGCCGAGAGAAGCCCGTCATGGAAGCGCATCAAAAGCAGATAACCGTTCATGCACAGCATGCCGAAAGCGCACCAGTCATCTATCTTCCCGTGGTCATGGGCGACGGCGCGGAGGTTTATGAACGCTGCCGAGAGCTCAACTGCCCGCCCTTCACGCTTGTCGGCATTGGCAGCCTCAACTGGAATCGCGAGCTGAGCCCCTGGGGATGCGACGGAACCGTGCGCGATGCCGAGCCCTTTGGCGGTCAGGCTTCCGGATTTCTCGATGAGCTGTTGAACTGGATAATCCCAGAGGCCGAGTCGTCGCTTCCTCAGCCGCCCACCTGGCGCGGCATTGCCGGCTACTCGCTCGCGGGCCTCTTCGCGCTCTGGTCCCTCTGGCAAACCGACGCCTTTAGCCGCGCCGCAAGCGCATCGGGGTCGTTGTGGTTTCCCGACTTTGTCGATCGCGCCAGCACGGCCCCTTTTGCCGGCAACCCGCAGGCCGTCTATCTGTCACTCGGCAAAAAGGAGACCAAGACACCCAACCGCATGATGCGGCATGTACTCGACGACACACGCGCGATGGAAGCGTTGCTCGTCGCGCGCGGCATTCCAACAACGCTGGAGCTCAACCCCGGCAATCACTTTGCCCAAACCGATCTGCGCATGGCACGTGGCATCCACTGGATATTGACGCATTAAAAATGACGCCCGCGCGTACGCATGGGCGCCATTTTTTGATTCAGCTGGACGCAGTTGTTACTCAGCAGCCTCCTCAAGCTCGGAGACATCAAACTCAAAGTCGTTACCCGGCAGGATGGCGTTAAGCACAATGCCCACCAGCGAACCCACGGCAAGACCCGAAAGCGAAATGGTCACGCCGCCCAGCTCCAACACGATAGCACCGGCAGTGCTGTAAGCAATGCCGAGTGAAAGCACCAGCACCAGAGCGGCCACCAGCACGTTGCGGTTGTTCTGGAAATCGACCTGGTTCTCGATGAGGTTACGCACACCTACCGCACTGATCATGCCATAGAGCACGAGTGACACGCCGCCGATCACACACGCCGGCATGGCCGCAATAACAGCCGCGAACTTGGGGCAGAACGAGAGCACAATGGCGCAACACGCGGCAATGCGAATCACGCGCGGGTCAAACACACGCGTCAGGGCAAGCACACCGGTGTTCTCGCCATAGGTGGTGTTAGCCGGAGCGCCAAAGAGCGATGCGAGAATGGTCGCCAGGCCATCGCCAAGCAGGGTGCGATGCAGGCCGGGATCGGCAATGTAGTTGCGCTCGCAAGTCGAGCCGATAGCGGAGATATCACCAATATGCTCGATCATAGTCGCAAAGGCCAGCGGCATGATGGTGATGATGGCAGTCGTGGCAAGGCCGCTATCGAACTGAGGCCCAAAGAGCGCAAACACGGTGTTGTCCCACACGATGGGCAAGCCAACCCAGGGAGCGGCTGCGACGCCAGAGAAGTCGACCTCGCCCAGCGCAGCCGCAACGGCATAGCTCACCACAACGCCCAGCAGAATCGGCACGATCTTGACCATGCCGCGGCCCCAGATGTTGCAGATGACGATCACAGCCACAGCGACAACGGCAACAAGCCAGTTGGTCTGGCAGTTAGTAATAGCGGAACTTGCCAGGATCAAGCCGATGGAAATGACGATGGGACCAGTCACCACCGGCGGAAAGAAGCGCATGACGCGCTTGGCGCCAAACGCGCGGAACAGGGCCGCCAGCACCGGATAGAGCAGGCCGGCGCAGGCTACACCCAGGCAGGCGTAGGGCAAAAGCTCGGCCTCGCCGTTGGGCGCGATTGCGGCATAACCGGCAATAAAGGCAAACGATGAGCCCAGGAAGGCCGGCACCTTACCACGCGACAGGAAGTGGAACAGCAGCGTGCCCAAGCCGGCAAACAAAAGCGTTGCCGACACCGAGAGGCCGGTGAGCACGGGCACCAGCACCGTGGCGCCAAACATGGCAAACAGATGCTGCAGGCCGAGCAAAAACATGCGCGGACGGCCGAGCGACGATGCGTCGTAGATGGCATCGGTGACGGCGGGCGTCGAAGACTGGGACATGGATGTCCTTTCGAATGGAAGGGCGATCGGGCATATCGGATAACCTGCCCGAACGATACGATCCGAACCATTGTACGCGATGCACCATGTCTCGCACGCGCCGTCACCTGCGAACGTTACTGCTACTTCCAAACACGCTCGGCAATGCGTTTGACCAGCGCGATCTTTGTCCATTGCTCGTCCTCGGTCAACTTGTTGCCAATCTCGCAACTAGCAAAACCGCACTGGGGCGACAGATACAGGTTCTCGAGCGGAACATACTTTGCAGCCTCGTGAATACGCTCGACGATGGCATCCTCGTCCTCAAGCTCAGCGGCCTTGGTGGTCACTAGGCCCAACACGACCTTCTTGCCGGGGGCAACGTACTTGAGCGGCTCAAAGCCACCGGCACGCGGCGTATCGAACTCAAGGTAAAACGCATCGACGTTCTCGTGTGCGAACAGGTACGGCGCGATGGGGTCATAGCCGCCCTCGAAGGCATAGGTGGAGTGGTAATTACCACGGCACACATGCGTGTTGATGACCAGGTCGTCGGGCTTGCCCTCGATGGCAGCGTTGTTGAGCGCCACGCCCAGCTCGGACACCTTTTGCAGGTCGACCGGGCTCATACCAGTCTTTGCCACAAAGTCGGTATCGCAATAGATGCCCCAGGTGCAGTCATCAAATTGAATGTTGCGGCAGCCTGCGGCATACAGGTCGGCAATCACGGTGCGGTATGCCGCCGCGATGGCGTCGGCGAGCTCTTCGTCGGTCTTATAGACAGCGCGCAGGCTCTCCTGCTGGCCATCGCAGCGGTCGAGCGTGACTTCGGAGAACGTCTGGATCGGCGCCGGAATAGTTTGCCGCGCGACCTGGCCCTCCCCCTCGAGCGCCTTGACAAATTTGAAGTGCTCGACGAACGGATGGTTCTCGCCGCTAATGGGACCGGTTACCACGGCGGTGTCGGCGGTGGTCTCCTCATCGTGGAACATATAGCCCGTACGCGAGGTGCGACGCTCGACGCCGTTCAGCCCCCACATAAAATCGAGGTGCCAGTAGCTGCGGCGGAACTCGCCATCGGTGAT
>JAIIWC010000033.1 GCA_022745215.1 Collinsella sp.
TCACCCATGTCATCCGCGGCGACGACCACCTGTCCAACACCCCGCGTCAGGTCATGGTCTACGAGGCCCTCGGCGCGCCCGTGCCTACGTTCGCCCACATCTCCATGATCTTGGGTGCCGACGGCAAGAAGCTCTCCAAGCGCCACGGCGCCACCTCGGTGGAGGAGTACCGCGACGCCGGCTACCTGTCCGACGCCTTCGTCAACTACCTGGCGCTGCTCGGCTGGTCGCTCGACGGCGAGACCACGATCATCCCGCGCGATGTCCTGGCCAGCAAGTTCTCGCTCGACCGCATCTCCAAGAACCCGGCGACCTTCGACCCCAAGAAGCTCGATTGGGTCAACGCCGAGTACATCAACGGCATGTCCGATGCTCAGTTTGCCGACGAGATCATGGTCCCCGAGCTGCACGAGGCGGGTCTTATCGAGGGTAATGTCGAGTACGGCGAGGATTGGATCGATGCGCTTGCTGCCATCGTTAAGCCGCGCACCAAGATGCCGGCCGACGCCGTGACCGTCGCCGCCCCCATCTTTGCTACGGCCGAGACGCTCGAGTATGACGAGAAGTCCGTCAACAAGGGCCTGGCAAAGGAGGGCATGGGCGCCATTCTGGATGCCGCTAAGGTCGCGCTCGAGGGCGTGGACGAGTGGACTGCCGAGGCCATCGACGCCGCGCTTGAGCCGCTGCCCGAGCAGATGGACCTTAAGAAGCGCGTGGTGTTCCAGGCCGTGCGCGTCGCTGTCTGCGGCAACATGGTGAGCCCTCCGCTGGGCGAGACCATGGCGCTCGTCGGTCGTGACGACTGCCTGGCGCGCATTGACCGCGCCCGCACGATGGCGCTGTAATCGCTGCGCAAACGTATGTATCCGAGCCCCGTTCACCCGAGCGGGGCTCTTATTTCTGTAGACGAATGGGATGGGAGGTGCTGGGGCCATGGCCGAGCAACTGTCGCTGTTTGGTTCGCCGGAACCGGAGCAGGCTCCGGCCACGCCCGAGCCTGCTGTTGCCCCGGCCAAGTCCGAGCCTGTACCTGAGCCCATCGCCGCCTACGCGAGCGTAGTCCTGGACATTCCGACGCGTGCGCTGTCCGAGCCATTCGCCTACGGCATCCCGCAGTCACTCGCCAACGATGTCCAGATCGGCTCCACCGTCCTAGTTCATTTTGGCAATCGTGCGGCCGCGGGCTACATCGTCGACATCGCGCCCAAGTTGGCCGGTCTGCAAGGTGACGACGCTCTCGATCCTGCGCGCATCAAGCCCGTCGAGGCGATTCTCAGCAAACCACTCTTTACCGCCGAGGCTGCCCGTATCGCACACTGGATGAGCCGCGAGTACGTCGCAACGCTTTCCGAGTGCCTGCGCCTGTTCTTGCCTCCGGGCGGCAGCCCGCGCGTGGTCAAGGGTGACGACGGCGTGTGGACGGTTGAACGTCCCGCCGTCAAGCCAATCCAAAACCGCTGGGTCATGCTCACGCCCGAGGGTTTCGACTATACGCCGCCCAAGACTGCAGTTCGCCAGCGTCAGCTCATTGAGGCGCTCCAGTGCGGCCCGGTCACGACGCGCGACCTCAACCTTCTCTATAACAGCATGTCGGCGACCATCAAGGCGCTCGAAAAACGCGGCGTCGTGGTTGTGGAGGAGCGCCGCGCCTGGCGTGGATGCAGCGAGCAGACCACGCTGTCCTCGGCAAGCGGCAAGGCGCCGGTCGCACTTACCAACGGCCAGCAGCAGGCGCTCGCGCAGATTGAGCGCGCCCGTCTTGACGCCCACGGAGACGTGGTCCTTGTCGACGGCGTCACCGGCTCCGGCAAAACCGAGGTGTACCTCTCCGCCATCGAGCGCGTGCTCGCAGCCGGTCGCTCGGCGTGCGTGCTTGTGCCCGAGATCTCGCTGACGGCCCAAACCGTCGGCCGCTTTCGCTCGCGCTTTGGTGAGACGGTCGCCGTGTTCCATTCGCGCCTTTCGGCCGGCGAGCGCCTGGACCAGTGGGATATGGTCGCCAGCGGTGCCGCGCGCGTGGTCGTGGGCGCCCGCTCGGCGCTCTTTTGCCCGCTTGACGACCTGGGCCTCATCATCATCGACGAGGAGCACGAGACCAGCTATAAGCAAGGCTCCAGCCCGCGTTACCACGCGCGCGAGGTGGCGGCCGAGATGGCGCGGCGCTACCGCTGCCCGCTCGTGTTGGGCTCCGCCACGCCTTCTGCTGAGGCCCTCGATCGCTGCCGCCGTGGCACGTATAACGGTGCCACTTGGACGCGCGTCGAGATGCCCGAGCGCCCGGGACACGCAGTCCTGCCGACGGTTCGGATCGCCGACCTGCGCCGTGAGTTCTCGCACGGCAGTCGTTCCATGTTCTCAAAACCGCTGATGGAGGGCCTGGAACGTGTGGTCGAGCGCCGCGAGAAGGCCGTGCTGCTGCATAACCGCCGTGGCTTTGCGCCGTTTCTGATGTGCCGTGAATGCGGCTGCGTGCCCACCTGCAACCACTGCTCCACCGCGCTTACGTACCACGAGCGCACGCACACGCTACAGTGCCACACCTGCGGATCGTCCTGGCGCGTGCAGCCCTATCCGGCGCCCACGAGTCGCTGTCCCAAGTGCGGCAGCCGCTACCTGGCTAAAATGGGCCTGGGTACGCAGCAGATCGAGGACGCACTGCACCAGATGCTTCCCGAGGACGTCGCCATTATTCGCATGGATGCCGATTCCACGCGCGGCAAGGATGCGCACAAAAAGCTGCTCGAGCAGTTCGATGCCGCCGATTGCGCGGTGCTGTTGGGTACCCAGATGATCGCCAAGGGCCTCGACTTTCCCGAAGTCACGCTCGTGGGCGTGGTCAATGCCGACTTTGCCCTCAAGATGCCCGATTTTAGAGCAGGGGAGCGCGCCTACGACCTGCTGGAACAGGTGGCGGGCCGCGCAGGTCGCGGCGATCGCCCCGGCGAGGTCATCATCCAGACCTACCTGCCCGAGGATCCGGTCATTCGCGCCGTCGCCGAGCACGATCGTTCGATCTTTACCGACTTCGACCTGGACCAGCGTCGCGACGCCCTATATCCGCCGTTCGTGCGCCTAGTCAACATTTTGGTATGGTCGGCGAACCGAGACGACGCGCAAGACTACATCGGGCGCATCGCAAAGCTCCTTAAGCGCCGCTGGCACGCCGCCGCCCCTGATTTTTTGCGGGCGGGGAGTGTCGTGCCGCAGGTGCTAGGCCCGGCTTCGTGTGTAATCGAGAGAGCCAAGGACCGTTACCGCTTCCATCTGCTTGTAAAGTCGCCGGTAGGGTACCATGTCTCTGACGATATCGACGCCTGCCTCAAAGAGGCGGGCTCCGTGCGCGGCGTGAGCGTGAGCGTTGACGTCGATGCCTATGATTTGATGTAACAAACCGAAAGGATGGCCATGGAAGCCAACGGAATCGTATTGTCGCCCGACCCTCGTCTGCGCCAGGAGTGCGCCGTCATTGAGGAGATCACCCCGGCGATCGAGGCACTTGCCGAGAAGATGAAGAAGATGATGTTCGAGAACGGCGGCTGCGGCCTGGCTGCCCCGCAGATCGGCGAGCTCATTCAGCTCGTCACCATCGACTGCGACTACAGCGACAAGAACGACTACGACCCGTACGTCCTCATCAATCCCGTGATTGTCGAGCAAAGCGACCACCTCGTTCCGTTTAGCGAGGGCTGCCTGTCCATCCCTGGCATTAGCTGCGAGATCGAGCGTCCCGATCATGTCGTCGTCGAGGCGTATGACCTGGACGCAAACCTGATTCGCTATGAGGCTTCGGGCGACCTGTTCTGCGTGTGCCTGCAGCACGAGATCGATCACCTGCACGGCAATACCATGTTCGAGCGACTGAAGCCCATGCAGAGGCTCAAGGCCGTCAAGGAGTACCAGGACGCCCTGGCCCGCGGCGCTCGACCGGGCGAGACGGAGTAGGTTTGTCCGTCCCCGGGGCGCCCGCCTATATCATCCCGTGCTCAAACATTCTCGCTGCGCTGCGAAACTGCGCGCGGGACGATATAGGCGGGCGCCCCGGGGACTACGTTGCCGCTGCTTGTCTCGCCCGGGTGTCGTCGGGCCAGGGAGGGGCGTCTTCGCTGATAATTGCTTTGTTGGAAGAGCTGCTTTTATTGCGGCTCTTTCTTTGGTTTTGGGTATATTTGTTCTTGTTGAATTGTTATTGCGGATGGGCTGGTGACTTGGCTTTCCGCAGTTATTTGTAGCCGTCTCGGCTTTGGTTGAGGGGAGACGTCCTTTATGCGTATTGTGTTTATGGGTACGCCTGATTTTGCTGTGCCTTCGCTGACTTCGCTTGTTGCGGCTGGGAACGAGATTGCGCTTGTTGTTACTCGTCCCGATGCTGTTCGTGGGCGTGGTAAGAAGCTTGAGCCTTCTCCTGTTAAGGCCAAGGCACTCGAGCTTGGCCTGCCGGTTGTTGAGGCTAATCGTATGACGCCTGAGGTCGTTGAGGCGCTCCAAGCTGCCCACGCTGACATTTTCTGTGTGGCTGCTTATGGCTGCATTTTGCCTGATGACGTGCTGCATATGGCACCGCTCGGCATTGTGAATGTTCATGCTTCCTTGCTGCCTCGTTGGCGTGGCGCCGCTCCTATTCAGCGTGCCATTCTTGCTGGTGATGAGGTTGCTGGCGTTTCTATCATGCGCATCGGGCATGGCGTGGATACTGGGGCTTATTGTGCTCAGGCCTCCACGTCGGTTGCCGGTAAGCATGCCGAGGCGCTGACCATGGAGCTTGCTGAACTTGGCGGCAAATTGCTTGCCGATACGCTTCCTTCGCTTGCCGATGGCGCCGCTGTGTGGACTGAACAGGATGAGTCGCTCGTCACTCATGCTGCCAAGATTTCTAAGCAGGAGATGCGTCTGGATCCTCAGATGGCGGCGCTTGATTGCGTGCGCCATGTGCTGGCTTCGTCCGATACCGCGCCTGCTCGTTGCGTGATTGCCGGTAAGACCGTGCGCGTGCTCGATGCTGCGGCGGCTGATGTGTCGCTCGGCGAGTGTCAGGTTCTCGTTAAGGCCAAGCGTGTTTACCTTGGCCTTTCTGATGGCTCGGTTGAACTGCTCGAGGTTAAGCCTGATGGCAAGCGTGCTATGACTGCTTCTGCTTGGGCTGCTGGCCTGCAGGGTGCCGATCTTATCTGGGGTGTTTTGTCATGAGCAAGCTGTCTCCCGCGCGCAAGCTTGCGCTCGATGTGCTGATGGAGGCCGATCGTCGCGGCATGTATGCGCGCGACGTACTGTCCTCTCGCGCATCGGCCAAGGCTATTGACCAGCGCGATTCCGCTTTTGCCGCCCGCTTGGCGCTGGGCGTGGCCGCCACGCAGGGTATTTTGGACGAGCTGCTCGATCAGTTTCTTGATAAGCCCAAAAAGGTTGCGCCGCGTGTTCGCATGGCGCTTCGTATCTCGGCCTTCGAGATGCTCTATCTGCATACGCCTGGCCGCGTTGCCGTGAGTCAGGGTGTTGAGCTGGTTCGCAGTGGTGCTAAGTCCGCCGCTGGCTTGGCCAATGCTGTACTGCATAAGGTTGCGGACAATGTTGAGGACTTTGCTACTGCGTCCGATGTGGATGAGTCCGAGCGCCGTTTGGTTCGTCTGTCTCGCCTGATGGGCTTGCCGCGCTGGCTGTGCGCTCGCATTATGGCGTCGTTTGACACGCCAGAGGGTGCGCTTAACTTTGCCGGCAATTTGGCCCCCGCACCGCTGGCCCTGCATGAGAACGCCTTTGCGACTAAGCCCGATCCGTATATCTCGCAGCTCGTCGCGCCTGTCTTCCCTGGCTGCCATGCTCCGGTCGATGCTCAGGTTACGGTTTCGTCGGGCGTATTTGAGCGTGCTGCTGCCGTGGCCTCGGACCTTAACGCCCAGCTTATCGCCACAGCTGCCACGCGCCCTGGTAGCTGCCTTGAGATTGGAGCCGGTCGCGGTACCAAGACATATGT
This sequence comes from Collinsella sp., assembly GCA_022745215.1. Lineage (GTDB taxonomy): Bacteria > Actinomycetota > Coriobacteriia > Coriobacteriales > Coriobacteriaceae > Collinsella. Next base: position 5,969 of record JAIIWC010000033.1, read on the forward strand.
GATGATGTGCCAGGCCAAGCGTGCGGGCTATGAGCGTCAGCATACGGCGCTCGATCTGCATGATCGCAAGTGCGATCTGAATCTCGCTCGCCTGCATAAGGCCGGTATTCAGGGCGTTCGTACGGTTTCGGGTGATGCCTGCGAGCTTGATGAGGTGCTCACATCGTTTGATGCCATGCTTGGCGAGCCGGTTAAGTTCGACACAGTCTTTATCGATGCGCCGTGCTCTGGCACCGGAACCATGCGTCGTCATCCCGAGATCCCGTGGCGCCTGACCGAAAAGGATGTGACGGTTGAGCTGCCCAAGCTGCAGCTGACGATGCTCAAGGAAGCCGCTGCGCGCGTGGCTGCTGGTGGCGAGCTTATCTATGCGACATGCTCGGTCTTCGACGAGGAGAATACGCAGGTGGTGGATGCTTTCCTGAACTCTCCCGAGGGCACCGGTTTTAGCCTGGAGCCGCTCTCCGAGGCGCAGATCCTGCAACTTCCCGAGTTCGATCAGGCCAAGAAGCTCGTATCCGTTCGTCAGAACGATCGAGGCCTCTTCCAAAGCGTGCCGGTAAACGCCGACTCCTACGACGGCCACTTCTGCGCCAGGCTGGTCCACAAGTAATTACTACGTTGCGGTGAAATAGGGATTGAATAGCGGCATCTACCCGCCAAAAAGTCCTTATTTCACCGCAACTCATAAGGAAACCTGGGCAGCTAAAGAATCAGCCCCGCGATTGGTGTTGGTCGCGGGGCTGATTGGTTTCTAGTGGCTGTGCGGGCAGTTGGCGCAGCAGCCACTCGTGGCGCTGGTGCTGGAGCCGCCGCTTCGCTGGTCGGTGTTGTAGAAGCCACTACCCTCAAACTTGATGCCGCTGGCCGAGAACGTCTTGGCCGCCGGGGCACCGCAGCTCGGGCACACGACCTCGGGAGTCTCGGACATGGGATGCTCAACCTCAAACACGTTGCCGCAGCTCGAGCACTTGTAATCGTAGCGCGCCATAATACTTCCTTTTCAGCACAAAGCGGGCAGATTACTCTGCCCGCAAAAATTCAAACGTCTGTAACTGTACCCTATATCGGGCGTTTTATCACGCTTCGCCCCAGAATCTATGCGTGTTGCGCAGGAGCTGTGCGGTTTTGCCCTCAGCGGCCGCAACGTCGGCCTCGTCAGCCTGCCAGGTCCAGTTGCCCGTGGCCACGCCCGGTACGTTCATGCGCGCATCGTCGCCAAGCCCCAAGACATCCTGCAGCGGCATCATCACCAGGGGAGCGTCGCTTGTCAGCGCGTCGCTTATCAGCTTGGCTGCCACCTCAACACCGCTCGGCTCGTCGCCGCCCGCAAAGGAACGCGTGCACCAACCCGCGAGCGTCGACGTGTCGTGAGTCGATGTGTACAGGATCTTGCCGGACGTAGGGTGCACGCCGCAACGAACGTCGTAATCGCTAAACTCCAGTACGTCCATACCGGGGAAGCCGCAAGTCGAAGCCATGGCGCGAACGCCGGGCGTCAGGTAGCCCAGGTCCTCGGCGATAAAGTTGAGCGGCCCCAGCTCGTCATAGGCGGTCTGGAACAGGTCCTTGCCCGGGCCTGCCAGCCAACGCCCGTCGGCGCAGGCCTTACCCGCGGGAATGCTAAAGTAGCTGTGGAAGCCCAGGAAGTGATCCAGGCGCACGCGGTCGTAGAGCGAAAACGCACGACGTAGGCGATCCATCCACCAGCTATAGCCGTTCTGCTTCATGTGGTCCCAGCGGAACGTCGGGTTGCCCCACACCTGGCCCTCGGGCGCAAAGTTGTCGGGCGGCGCGCCAGAAATCTCAATCGCCTTACCGGTATCGGACAGCCAGAAGTTCTCGGGCTCGCTCCATGCATCGGCCGAATCGTCCGAGACATACATCGGGATATCGCCGATGACCTCGATGCCCTTCTTGTGCGCGTAGTTCATGAGCTCGCACCAGGCTAGGTCAAAGCGGTACTGCATGTACGCCTGCAGCTCTGCCTCGTCGTGGAAACGCTTGTCGTCAATCAGGTGCTCGTTGTAGCGCGCGACATCCGCCGGCCAATCGTGGCGCGACTCGCCCTCAAAGTACTTCTTAACGGCCATGTAGACGCAGTATTTCTCGAGCCAATCGGCGTTGCGATGTTTAAACGCGGTGTAGAGCGGATCGGCATCTTCGCCGCCACGGGCCTTCCAAGTCTCAAAGTCGGCCGCCAGCTCCTCTTGGCTCTCGGGCAGCAGGTCAATATTGCCCGCAAAGGCCGAAGGACCGGCGTAAGGGGAGCGGAAGAAGTCCGTGGGGTTGACGGGGAGAACCTGCCAGTAACGCATGCCCATGGCGGCCAGATGGTCGATAAAGCGACGCGTGGGCGCGCCGATCGTACCGGGCTTGCCATCGTCGGTGGGCACCGAGGTGATATGGCACACGACGCCCGCACCGTGATCGAGCGGCTCCTGCAGGCGCTGCTCGGCGTGGTGATAGATGATCGACGAGCCCAGCGGATACAAATCGAGCGTGACCGTGCCGTTGTGGATCTCGCACTCGTGACCGCTGATCACGTCACTCGCGCATTCGTCGAGCGCCGGAATCGTCACGCGGTGCGAATTGCGCAGACTACGGTTGATGATAACCGTCGCGGACTCGCCATCCTTGCCCGTGCGGTTGTATGCCAGCACCTCGTCGTTGAGCGCGAAGGCCTTGATCTCGCCGTCGATCATAAACGGCAGTGCGCGGCGTACGGCGGAGGCGTTTTTGACAATAGCCAGCGTGTCGAAGTCGTGCAGTTGGTCCTTGGTCGGCAGGGTGCGGCGGTTGCCCGGATCGGTTAGACCCTCCAGGCCGTATTCGTCGCCGTAGTAGATCGAAGGCACGCCGGGGAAGGTCATCTGCATGAGCGTGGCGAGCCAAAAACGGCTCTTGGCCAGGCCCATCGAGTTCTCGTCCAGGCGCCATTTGCTGCGCTCGCACTCGGGCAGCTGCGACTCGTCGGGGCCGCCGCCGAGCACCGAGATGATACGCGGGCGGTCGTGGCTCGACAGCAGGTTGAGCGCGCAGGACAATGCCTCGCTCGGGTAGTTCTCGCGCAGGGTCTCGATATCCTCAGCGGCCTCATAGGCGTTCTTGTAGCCCATCAAAAAGCCGATGACCATGTCGCGGAAGGGGTAATCCATAGCAGAGTCCAACTCGGAGCCCTGTAGGTAGCGACGCAGATGGCCGTAGCTAATCTTGTTGGAGGCGTCTTCCCAGACTTCGCCGAGCAACAGTGCGTCAGGCTTTTCGGCAAGTACGGCCTTCTTGATCTCGGCCAGGAAGTCGTCGGAAAGCTCGTCAGCGACGTCCAGGCGCCAGCCATGAGCGCCGGCACGTAGCCATTTACGGATCACGCCGTCCTTGCCCAGAAGCCGCTCGCGTACCAGCTCGGAGCTCTCATTGATGGCGGGCATATTGCCCACGCCCCACCAGCAGTCGTACGAGCCGTCCTCGTGGAAATAAAACGCATCGCGCCATGGCGAGTCCTCGCTCTGCCACGCGCCCACGCCGGGGTAGTTGCCGTAGCGGTTGAAATAGATGGAGTCGTCACCCGTATGGTTAAAAACGCCGTCCAGGATGATGGAGATGCCCAGCTTCTCGGCCGCCTGGCACAGTTCGGTAAAGTCCTGCTCGGTGCCCAGGATTGGGTCGATCTTGGTGTAGTCGGCCGTGTCGTAGCGGTGGTTGCTCGCGGCCTCAAAGATGGGGTTGAGGTAGATGGCCGTAAAGCCCAGCTCCGCGATGCGGGGCAGGTCATTTTGGATGCCCTTGAGCGAGCCGCCGTAGAAGTCCCAGGTCTTGATGGAGCCGTCCTCGGCGCGCTCGTATACGGGCGGCTCGTTCCAGTCCTCGACCATGCGGCGCTGGATTCCGTTGCGCGGTTTTTCGACTTCGGCCAGCGTGCGCTCGCGCCAGTTTTCGTCGCGGGCGTAGCGGTCGGGGAAGATTTGGTAGACCATGCCGCGCTCGTACCAAGTGGGGCGGTTGTCGCGGTGCTTATAGACGGTAATCTGGAACGACGGTACCTCGGCGTAGTCGTAGGTTACGCCCTCGCCGCCGGTGCGGCCCTGCGGTGCGCCCAGGCGAACTTCGGGCTGGCCCTCGATATTGCAGATAAAGCTGTACCAGATAAGACAGGGCTCGGTACACTCAAGCTCTACGGAAAATATGCCGTCGCCTTCGTGCATCATGGGATACCGAGACTCGCCGATCTCATCGACCCAAGTGCGCAGGGTGAGCGTTGCCTGGTTGGGGTCGGCATCCTCCAAGATCACCGAGAGCGAAACGGAAGTGCCAGTGGTCACAGCGCCAAACGGAGTGCGAAACTGCGGTAGGCGGCTGTTGTGTATCAATCTCATAGTACGGTCCAGTTCAATAGAATCATGGCCTGCTGGCCATGGGCTTTACGCACAGGATGTAAGTATATCTGTTGTACATAGGCTGTATAAACAACATCCGTTTACCATCGGCGAACGGTTGTCCTAGAAAATCGTTTTACCAACTATCTACAGAGAAGGGGCGCCCGGTTGGAGCGCCCCTTGCTTAGGGTTTGATGAGGTTTTGGATCGTCTGGATTAACGGCGCTTGCGGGTGGCCGTAGCCTTGCGGACGGAGGTCTTCTTGGTCGGAGCCTTTTCCTCGGCCGAAGCGGCGGGGGAGACCGGGGCCTTCTTCGCGGGCTCGGCCTTAGGCTCGGCCTTTGCCGTAGCCTTCGGAGCGGTCTTGACCTCATCGGGCTTCGGTGCCGGCTTGGCCTTTACTGCGGGCTTGGGCTCCTCTTTGACAGCGGCGGCCTTAGCCTCTGCCTTGGGAGCGGCAGCCTTGGCCGTGGTCTTTTTGGCCGTCGTCGTTGCGCGCTTGCGCGTGGTGGTCTTGGCGGTCGGCTTGGCCTCGACAGCTGCCTCGGCCTTGGGCTCGACGGCTGCCTCCTCGACCTTGACGGCGGGCTTTGCGGCAGCCTTCGGAGCGGCCTTGGTCGCAGTAGCCTTGGCGGCCGTCGACTTCGTTGCCGTGGTCTTCTTGGCAGCTGTTGCCTTCTTGGCGGTTGTGGTCGTCTTCTTGGCAGCGGTCTTTGCCGGAGCCTTGGCGGCTGGCTTGGCCTCAGTGACCTCGGCCTTTACCTCGGGAGCAGCCACGGCCTCGGCGGCCTTCTTGGCAGCGGCGGTCGTGCGCTTGCGCGTGGTCGTTGTCTTGGCAGCCGTTGTTTTAGTCGCGGCAGCTTTGGTCGTCGTAGTCTTCTTAGCGGTCGTCTTGCGGGTCGTGGTCTTCTTAGCTGCGGGCTTTGCAGCGGGCTTGACCTCGTCCTTTGCCTCAAGAGCAACCTCAGCCTTCACCTTAGGCTCGGCCTTTGCGGGCTCAGCCTCAACAGGCTTCTCCTCGGCCTTGGGCTCCTCGGCGGCCACCGGTTCAGCAACAGCCTCAGGCTCGTCGACAACAGCCGCCGGCCTCTCAATCTCCGGGTGCATAAAGAAGTACAGGTCCAGATACTTATCGGCCGAGCGCGTCCAGCTAAAGTCCTGGCTCATGGCCTGCGTGACCAGCTGATCCCACGCCTCACGGTTATCCCAGAACAGACGCGCCGCGCGGAAAACCGCATCGCCCATCTCGTCGCCGTTAAAGTTACTAAACGAGAATCCTGTGCCCTCGCCGGTAAACTCGTTATACGGGATCACGGTGTCCTTCAGACCACCGGTCTCGCGCACGATGGGCAGGGTGCCGTAGCGCATGGCGATGATCTGCGACAGGCCGCAGGGCTCAAACTTCGACGGCATCAGGAACATATCGGCGGCGGCATACATGCGCTGCGACAGCGCCGGATCGAACTCGATACGCGCGGCCATGGTGCCGGGGTACTTGTCCTGGAAGTAGCGCAGGCCGTCCTCGTAGTCGCGGTCGCCGGTGCCCAGCACCGCCACCTGCACGCCGCCGGCCAGGATGCGGTCGAGCGCGTACATGACCAGATCCAAGCCCTTCTGGCGCGTCAGACGCGTGACCATGACCATAAGCGGACGGTCGTCGCGAACCTCGAGCCCCAGCTCTTCCTGCAGCTTGGCCTTGCACACGGCCTTGCCCCCACGGTCATCAACCGTGTAGTTGGCGGCAATGCGCTTGTCGGTCGCCGGGTCAAAGCCCGCAACGTCGATGCCATTCAAAATGCCCTGCAGCGCATACGAACGCTCGCGCAGAACGCCGTCCAGGCCCTCGCCAAATTCGGGCGTCTGGATCTCGTTGGCATAGGTGGGGCTCACCGTGGTGATGGCGTCGGCATAGCGCAGGGCGCCCAGCATGTAGTTGATGCTGCAGGCGTCGCAACGCAGCTGCGAGGCGGCCGCTGGAATATGCGCCACGCCCAGGATATCCTCCATCACGGTGTCGCTAAACTGGCCCTGGAACGCCACGTTGTGAATCGAAAACACGGTCTTGACGCGGTCATACAGCGGCAGGCCCTGGTAGAACTCGCGCAAGAACACGGGTGCCAGTGCCGTCTGCCAGTCGTTACAGTGCAGGATGTCGCACTCAAAACCGGCCGGCAGGTGCTGCAGGCTCTCGGTAATGGCCTTGGAGAAGAACGCAAAGCGCTCACCGTCGTCAAAGAAGCCGTACGGATAGTCGCGCGCAAAGTAGCGCTCGTTGTCGATGAACATATAGGTGACGCCGTCGTGCTCGAGCTTCTCGAGACCGCAGTACTCGTTGCGCCAGCCCAGGCTCACGTAGAAATCGGCAAAGTGCTCCATCTGCGCCTTGTACTCGTCCTTGATGGTGGCGTACTTGGGCACCATCACGATAACTTCGGCGCCGGCGCGTACGAGCGCCGCAGGCAGCGAGCCCGCCACGTCGCCCAGGCCACCGGTCTTCACAAACGGTGCGCACTCGGCCGAGGCAAACACGATCTGCATCTTTTTGCTGGAATCTGCCATATTGTCTCCCATGTTGCAATTCGAGAATAGCCGCCTGGCGCTAACCGGGCGGCTATTCTACATGTTACGAGCGATGTTGCGGTGCCAACGTTAACGTACGATGGTGGTGTCGGAAGTTAACGGAGCCTTGCCCAGCACCAGGATGTTCTCGGGCGTTCCGCGAAGCTCGGTGTTGGTGGGAACCACGTTGTTCTTGTCCAGAATGGCATTCTCGACGCGGGCGCCGCTCTTGATGATGCAGCTCTGGTTGATGATCGAGTTGGTCACCGATGCGCCCTCCTCGACCACGACGCCGCGCGACAGGATCGAATTGCGCACGGTGCCCTTGATGATGCAGCCGGCCGAGATGATCGAGTTGCACGCGTGGCTACCGGTCGCATAGCGCGAAGGCGGCACGTCGTGAGCCTTGGTCAGGATCGGGCGATCGGGATCGAAGAGCTGATCGGCCACGGTCTGGTCGAGCAGGTCCATGCTGCGGCGATACAGCGATTTCTCGCTAAATACGCCCACGACCTCGCCCTTGTACTCGTAGCTGCACACGTCGATGTTGCCAAAGTCGCCCTGGAGTGCCTCGAGCAGGTCCAGATAGTCGGCGGCCTGGTAGTGGTCGATGATCTCGAGCAGCGTCTCGCGGTTGACGATGCAGCAGTCCATAGAGGCGTTGTCGCCGTACACGACGCCGGCGCTCACGCCCGTCAGGCGGCCGTTCTCGTTAATCTCGAGCTTGGTCTCGTCATCGACGTTGCGCGTGGCCTTGCAGTACACCACGGTCATCTGGGCACCAGAGTTCTCGTGTGCCTCGATGATGGTGTTGAGGTCCATGTTAAAGATGATGTTGGTGCCCATCATCACGACATAGGGCTTCTCCGAGCGCTGGAACAGCGTCTTGTTGGAGATGATGTCGCGCAGCAGGAAGCGCATGCCGCCCTTGGTGGTGCCATACGCGTTGCCGGGCACCATGAACAGGCCGCCCTTCTTGCGGTCCAGGCCCCAGTCCTTGCCCGAGCCCACGTGATCGATCAGCGAGCGGTAGTTGCCCGGCATGACGACGCCGACGGTCTTGATGCCGGCATTCATCATGTTGGACAGCGGAAAGTCGATCAGGCGGTAGCGGCCCAAAAACGGAACGGACGCGATGGGGCGGTCCTTGAGCAGCACGCTGCCGTAGGTCGAAGAGTAGTTAGCGGTGATATAACCGATGGCCTTGCGATTGATCATCGGATCATTCCCCCTTCCCGATAACGACGTCATTTCCAACGACGGCCGTATCCTTGGTGGTATCGACAGAGCCGAGCTTCACGCCCTCTTCGACCGTGGAGTTCTCGCCCAAAATAGCGCGGCAGATGTGCGCGCCGCTCTTAACGTGCGCGCCCGGCAGCAGCACGGAGTCCTCGACCACGGCGCGCTCCTCGATGATGACATCGGTCGAAAGGATCGAGTGGCGAGCGGTGCCGTAGATCTTGCAGCCGTTGGAGACCAGGCAGTCGTCCAGGCGGCCGTCCGGGCCAATGTAGTGCGGCGGACGCGTGGTGATGTTGGACATGATGGGGAAGTTCTTGTCAAACAGATCGAACTCGGGGTTGTTGCCCAGCAGGTCCATCGAGGTCTCATGGAAGCTGGCGATGGTGCCGACATCCTTCCAAAAGCCGTGGAACTCGTAGCTGTACAGGCGCTTGTTCTCGCCGAGCAGCTTGGGGATGATGTCCTTGCCAAAGTCGTGGCTCGAGCGCTGGTCCAGAGCGTCCTCCTCGAGCGCCTCGATCAGCACGTCGGCCGAGAAGATGTAGATGCCCATGGATGCGAGGTTCGAATCGGGCTTCTCGGGCTTCTCGGTGAACTTGGTGATGCGGCCGTCCTCGGGGTCGGTGGTCAGGATGCCAAAGCGGCTGGCTTCCTCCCACGGCACGGGCATAACGCTCACCGTGAGGTCGGCGTTGTTCTCAATGTGCGTCTTGAGCATCTTGCGGTAGTCCATGCGATACAGGTGGTCGCCGGAAAGAATCAGGACGTACTTGGGGTCGTTGGCCTTGATGTAGTCGAGGTTCTGCGTAATGGCGTCGGCCGTGCCCGCATACCAGGCCCCGCCGGTCTGCGTCTCGTACGGCGGCAGGATCGACACGCCGCCGTCGCGGCTGTCCAGATCCCACGCCTCGCCGGAGCCCACGTAGGCATGCAGCAGGTAGGGACGATACTGCGTCAGAACGCCCACCGTGTCGATGCCCGAGTTGGAGCAGTTGGAGAGCGAAAAGTCGATAATGCGGAACTTGCCACCAAAGCTAACCGCCGGCTTGGCGATCTTTTGGGTGAGTGCCCCCAATCGGCTACCCTGTCCTCCTGCGAGGAGCATCGCGATGCATTCTTTCTTACTCATCGATTTCTCCTTCTGTCATCGATGTTCCTAAACCCATTAGCGACGGGCGCGGCGCTCGGTCGCGCCCGTCGAATAATGCCGTGCTGCAAAGGGAGCTCGCGCGCCTTTACGCGTGCCAGATCTCGTCGCGGTACTCGCGAATGGTGCGGTCGCTCGAGAACCAACCGGAGGAGGCGGTGTTGAGCAGGGCCTTGCGGTTCCAGGTCTCCTGGTCGCCGTAGCTGTTCGTGAGCTTCTCCCAGGCGTCGACGTAGCTGCGGAAGTCTGCCATGACCAGGTCGGGGTCGTTGTTGTTCATGAGCTCGTTGTAGATGCTCTCGAAGTTGCCCGAAAGACCCGCAAAGGTGTTGTCCTTGAGCTCGTCCATCACGCGGCCCAGACGCTCGCGATCGTTGTTGAGCGTATCCCACGCAAAGTAGCTGTTCGATGCCCAGAGCTGCTCGACCTCGGGGGCGGTCAGGCCAAAGATGGCCTCGTTCTCGCGACCGGCCAGGTCGGCGATCTCGATGTTGGCGCCGTCGAGGGTGCCCAGCGTAATGGCGCCGTTCATCATGAGCTTCATGTTGGACGTGCCCGAGGCCTCCTTGCCGGCCGTGGAGATCTGCTCCGAGATCTCGGCAGCAGGGTAGATGAGCTGGGCGTTGCTCACGCGGAAGTTGGGGATAAAGCAGACCTTCATGACCTCGTTGACGCGGGCGTCGTTGTTGATGACGTCTGCCACGGAGTTGATGAGACGGATGGTCTCCTTGGCAAAGGTGTAGCTCGAGGCCGCCTTGCCGCTAAAGATGAAGGTCGTCGGCGTCACGTGGAAGTTGGGGTCGGCGATGCGACGGTTGTAGATGTCCATCACCTTCATGATGTTCATGAGCTGGCGCTTGTAGGCGTGGAAGCGCTTCACCTGAACATCGAAGACAGTGTTGGGGTCGATGACCAGACCGGTCTCGGCCTTAACGTAGGCGGCCAGACGCTCCTTGTTGGCGCGCTTGGAGGCACCCACGGCCTTCAGGAACTCGCTGTCGTTCTGGAACTCCTTGAGTTTCTCCAGCTCAAAGGCGTCCTTGAGCCAGCCGTCGCCAATGGCCTCGGTCACGAGCTTGGCGTAGGTGGGGTTGGCCTCGGCAAAGAAGCGACGGTGCGAGATGCCGTTGGTCTTGTTGTTGAACTTCTCGGGCGTGAGGGCGTAGAAGTCCTTGAGCACGATGTTCTTAATGATGTCGGAGTGAATCTTGGCCACGCCGTTGACGCTGTGGCTGCAGATCACGGACAGGTTGGCCATGCGAATCTCGCCGTCCCACAGGATAGCAGTCTGGCGCAGACGCTCCTGCCAGCCCTCCTGCGTGGTGTCGAACGACTCGTGCCAACGACGGCTGATCTCGTCGATGATCTGGTACACGCGGGGGAGGAGCTTGGAGAACGTGCCGATGGGCCACTTCTCCAGAGCCTCGGGCAGGATGGTGTGGTTGGTGTAGCTCACGACCTGCGTCACGATGTTCCAAGCGTCGTCCCACTCAAGCTTCTTCTCGTCGATGAGGATGCGCATGAGCTCGGGGCCGCACATGGCGGGGTGCGTGTCGTTGGTGTGGATGGCCACAAACTGCGGCAGCAGCTCCCAGTTCTCGCCGTGCTCCTTCTCAAAGGTGTCGAGCAGGCTGTAGATGCCGGCCGAAACAAACAGGTACTCCTGCTTCAGGCGCAGCAGACGGCCGTGCTCGCCGGCGTCGTTGGGGTAGAGGATGGCGCTGATGGCCTCGGCCTCGGCGCGCTCGGCGTCGGCCAGGGCATAGTCGCCGCGGTTGAAGGCCTCCAGATCGAAGTGCTCCTCGACCGGCTCAGCAGCCCAGACGCGCAGCTTGTTGACAGTCTCGCCGGCATAGCCCACCACGGGGATGTCGTAGGGAACGGCCAGGATATCCTGCGTGTCCACCGTGCGGTAGAACGTGCGGCCGTCCTCCTCAAAGCCCTCAACGTGGCCACCAAACTTGATGGTCACGGCCTTGTCCTGACGACGGACCTCCCAGGGATAGCCGTGGGTGAGCCACTCGTCGGTGGTCTCGACCTGGCTGCCGTTGACGATCTCCTGCTTAAACAGACCGTAGCGGTAGCGCATGCCGTTGCCGTAGCCGGCAATGCCCTCGGCTGCCATGGAATCCAGGAAGCATGCGGCCAGGCGGCCCAGGCCACCGTTGCCCAGAGCCGGATCGGGCTCCTGGTTCTCGATGACGGACAGGTCGAAGCCCATGTCGTCGAGCGCCTCGGCGACCATGTCGCGCACGCCAAAGTTGAGCAGGTAATTGTCGAGCAGGCGGCCGATCAAAAACTCGATCGAGAAGTAGTACACGCGCTTTTTACCCTCGGCGGTGGCGCGGGCGTCGCTCTTGGTGGCAACGGTGCGCGCCTTCTCGGCCACGAGCTTGGCCAGGGCGTTAAAGCGGTCGAGGTCGCTCGCGGCCTCGACGCTCTTGCCGCTAATGCTCATGACGGCATCGCGATAGAGCTCGGTAAACTCCTGCTTGTTGTCGAAGATCTTATTCATACGTTCCTTTCCCCCGGGGATGTTTCTCCCGGAACGGTTATGACATGTATCCTACGCCCCCGCGGGGCGGGTATTACAGCTGTAACGGCTTTGTTACGCATCCTTGGCAGACGGCTTAACAGAAGCAGACTTTGCCTTGGTAGCGCCCTTTTTGGCAGCCGGCTTCTTGGTCGCGGTAGCCTTAGCAGCGGGCTTTACGGCAGCCTTAGCCTTGGTCGTCGTAGCCTTAGCCTTAGCCTTAGCCGGTGCCTTCTTGACCGCAGCAGCCTTGGGCTTCACCGAGGACGCGCGCTTGCGCGTGGCCTTCTTAGGCTCCTCGACCACCGGCGGCTTATAGCTGCTGGGACCGCGGCGCTTGAGCACCACACCTGCCAGGCCGGGCACCTTGATCTCGATGGAGTCCATCTGCCCGTTCCAGGGGTAGGGCTCGCTCGAGCAGGTGTAGGGCTCCTCGCCGGCGTATCCGCTGCCACCGAACTCGGGACGGTCGGAATCGAAGATGACCTCCCAGTCACCCTCGCGCGGCACGCCCACGCGGAAGCTCTCGTAGCTCGCCGGGTCAAAGTTGATCAGGATCACCAGATCGTCGTCCACATCCTCGCCCTGGCGCACAAAGCTCACGATGGACTGCTTGGAGTTGTCCGCGTCGATCCAGGTAAAGCCGTCGTCGGTGTATCCGCGTTCGTACAGGGCGGGCTCGGCGGTGTACAGGTGGTTGAGCGCCTTGATAAACGCCTGATGATGACGGTGAGTCTCGTACTCCTCGGTCAGGAACCACTGGATGGACTCGTAATAGCGCCACTCAATAAACTGGCCGATCTCGTTGCCCATAAAGTTGAGCTTGGCACCGGGGTGCGTCATCTGGTAGAAGGCCAGCGTGCGCAGGCCGGCAAACTGGCGCCACCAGTCGCCCGGCATGCGGCCGATGAGCGAGCACTTGCCGTGCACGACCTCGTCGTGACTCAGCGGGCAGATGAAGTTCTCGGTAAAGGCGTACATGATGGAGAACGTGAGCAGGCCGTGGTTGCCGGGGCGCCACGGAAAATCGGTCTGCATGTAGTGCAGGGTGTCGTTCATCCAGCCCATGTCCCACTTGTAGTGGAAGCCCAGGCCGCCGTCCTGCGGCGGATAGGTCACGAGCGGCCACGCGGTGGACTCCTCGGCCATCATCATCACGTCGGGGTAGTGGGCCTCAACGGCGCAGTTGACCTGGCGGATAAACGCGCTGGCGTCCAAGTCCTCCTCGGTACCGTACTTGTTGAACTTCTTTTGGCCCGGATCGTCGATGCCAAAGTTGAGGTACAGCATGCTGGACACGCCGTCCATGCGAATGCCGTCCACGTGGAAGTTCTCGAGCCAGTACAGCACGTTGGAGACCAGGAAGGAGCGGACCTCGCCACGGGCAAAATCGAACTTGTGCGTGCCCCAGTTGGGGTGAATCTCGTGCTCAAACAGCATGTGGCCGTTAAAGGTGGCAAGGCCGTGGGAGTCGGCGCAAAAACCACCGGG
>JAIIWC010000104.1 GCA_022745215.1 Collinsella sp.
GACTCGCACGAGGCGAGGTCGGCGGAATTAGTCATCTAAAGCTGCCTCCTGGGCGGCATCCACTATCGGATAGCCGTCCTCGTCCTTTTCGATCGCAAGCGTGGCGGGAACGTTTTCCAGCGCACGCGTGATGCGCTCGGCCTCATCGGTCGAGCGATCGATGCGAAAATCGAGCTCGGGCGTAACACGCCAATCGAGCGAGCGAGCCAACAGGCTGCGAATACGGCCCTTAGCGCTTGCGAGCGCCTCCATGACCTCGTCGTAGCGGCTCGCATCGCACGACACGTACACACGCGCGAACGAACGGTCCACCGCGACCTCGACCGCGGTCAAAGTAACCAGGTCGAGACGCGGATCGGAAACCTCAAAGAGCAGGATATAACCAAGCTTCTCGCGAAGCTGCTCGCCCAGACGGCGGGTTGCCTGCGTTTGCTTCATAGCGCTACCCCCTACTCGGTACGGGCAACCTGGTCGATGCGGTAACCCTCGATCTGGTCGCCGGGCTTGATGTCCTGGAAGTTCTCCAGGCCAATGCCGCCCTCGGAACCGCTCTTGAGGCTCTTGGCCTCGTCCTTGTAGTGACGCATCGAGGCGATCTTGCCGTTGAAGACCACGATGCCGTCGCGCACCAGACGCACGGAATCGGTCGCGGCGATCTCGCCCTCTTCGACACGGACACCGGCGGCGATACCGACTTTGGGCACCTTGAAGGTGTCCAGGACGGTCGCGGTACCCGTGGAGACCTCGACCTCGGTGGGCTTGAGCATGCCGATACGGGCAGCGTCGAGTTCCTCGAGGCACTTGTAGATGACGTCGTAGCAACGGATCTCGACGCCCTCGCGCTCGGCGGCGGAGCGGGCCTTACCGTCAGGACGGACGCCAAAGCCGATGATGATGGCGTTGGAGGCGTCGGCCAGGACGACGTCGGTCTCGTTGATGGCACCAACGGCGGAGTGGATCGTGTTGATGCGGACCTCGGACTGATCCATCTTGTCGAGCGAATCCTGAAGGGCCTCGATGGAACCCTGGACGTCGGCCTTGATGATCAGGTTGAGCTCCTTGACCTCGGCGTCGGCAATGGTCTCGAAGAGGTTCTCGAGCGTGACGTGCTTCACGCGGCTCTGCTCCTCGATACGGGCCTTGAGCGAACGCTCGTCGGCCAGCGCACGTGCCTCGCGCTCGTCCTCGAACACGCGGAACTCGTCACCGGCGTTGGGCACGGACTGCAGGCCCAAAATCTCGACGGCGTCTGAGGGACCGGCCTCGGTGACGGCGCGACCCTTGGGGTCAAGCATGGCGCGGACGCGGCCGTAGGTAAGGCCGGCGACCAGCGTATCGCCCACGTGCAGGGTACCGCGGGTCACGAGCACGGTAGCGACCGAGCCGCGGCCCTTGTCGAGCTTGGCCTCGAGAACGTTGCCGGAGGCAAAGGTATCCGGGTTGGCCTTGAGCTCGAGTACATCGGCCTGGAGCAGCACGGTCTCGAGCAGATCGTCGATACCGATCTTCTGCTTCGCCGAGATGTTGACGAACATGTTCTGTCCGCCCCACTCCTCGGGGATGACACCGTACTCGGTGAGCTCCTGGCGTACGCGGTCGGGGTTGGCGCCCGGCTTATCGATCTTGTTGACGGCGACGACGATGGGTACGCCGGCGGCCTTGGCGTGGTTGATCGACTCGACCGTCTGGGGCATGACGCCGTCGTCGGCAGCCACGATCAGAATGACGATGTCGGTCACCTTGGCGCCACGGGCACGCATGGCCGTAAAGGTGGCGTGACCCGGGGTATCGATAAAGGTGATCTTGCGGCCGTTGATCTTGACCTGCGAAGCGCCGATTGCCTGGGTAATGCCGCCAGCCTCACCGGCAGCGACACCGGTGTGACGGATGGCGTCGAGAAGGCTCGTCTTGCCGTGGTCGACGTGGCCCATGACGGTGACGACCGGGGCGCGCGGCTTAAGGTCGGCGGGATCGTCGTAGAACGAGAAGGTGTTCTCCTCCTCGGGGGTGATGATCTTGATCTGACGGCCCAGGTCGTCGGCAACGAGCTCGACGAGGTCGTCAGACATGGACTGTGTCATGGTGAGCGGCGTGCCCAGCAGGAACAGGCGCTTGATGATGTCGTTGGCCGGAACGTCGAGGGCCTCAGCAAGCTCCTGGACGGTAACGCCCTGGGAGACCTTGATGGCGTCGAGCTCCTCGGGGTTCACGCCCTGGGCCAGCGCCTCCTCTATCTTGCGCTCCTCCTGAGCCTTGGCAGCCTCGCGCTCGCGCTTCTCCTTGCGCTTCTTGCGGCGACCGGTGGACTCGCGAGAGGCCTCCTCGACGGCAGCACGAGCCTCCTCGAGCACCTTCTCGCGGCTGTACTCCTCGGCCTCGCGAGCCATGCGGCTATAGTGGTCCTCTTCGTTGTTGTGACCGCCCTTGCGCTTCTTGCCCTTGCCCTGCTTATCGGGGTTGGGGAAGTCCATGCCGGCAGCGACGTTGTTGCTGGCGTTGGTGCGATGGCTGTGCGGACGGCTCTCGGAGGCGTTGCGCTCGGAGTTGTTGTCGGAGGCGTTACGATCGTTACGACGGCCACCGCGGCGGTCGTTGTTGCCGCCACGACGGTTACCGCGCTCGGCGGCGCGCTCGGCCTTGGCCTTGTCCTCGGCGTCCTTCTTCTCCTTGAGCACGGTCTCCTGTGCGGCGATCTGGTCGAGCAGCGAACGGAAGCGCGAACCGGAGTCGGAAGCGGGAACGGCGCGGCGCTGGGCCTCGCGGGCAGCCTCCTCCTTCTCGCGAGCAAGGCGCTCCTGCTCAGCCTTCTTCTTGGCCTCGGCCTCGGCGCGGGCGGCCTCCTCGGCAGCCTGGGCTGCGGCAAACTGGCGGCGCTCCTCCTCGCGTGCCTTCTCGGCGGCGATGCGCTCGCGCAGACGCGCGCCCTTTGGG
>JAIIWC010000034.1 GCA_022745215.1 Collinsella sp.
TACCAGCACAGCTCGCTCGACTGGCGCGACTGGTGGTGCTCGGACGACGCACAGATCTACCAGTTTATCGGTCAGGACAACATCTACTTCTACTGCATCGCGCAGACCGCCATGTGGGAGGCCCTGGGCTGGGACCTCACGCAGAGCACCGTCAGCGCCTGCTACCACCTGCTCTACATGGGCAAAAAGGCCAGCTCGTCCTCGCAGACGCCTCCCCCGCCGGCAGACGACCTGCTCAACCACTACACCTGCGAGCAGATGCGCGCGCACTGGCTGTCGCTCGGCCTGTCCGAAAAGCCGGTGAGCTTTAGCCCCAAGGCATACGACACCCGCGTGACCGGCAAGGACAAGGACGGCAACGAGGTGCGCGCCTGCGACGACAAGCGCGTCATCGATCCGGCCCTTAAGGAGAGCGCGCTGCTGACCGGCGTGTTCAACCGCCTGGCCCGCAGCTGCTTCTACGGCGTCGCCGTCAAGGAGGGCGACGAGAGCCCCTATCGCAACGGCTGCATCCCCGCCGGTGCGGCCTCTGCCGCCGTGGTCGAAGCCGCCGAGCAGGCAGCTCTCGCCTTTGAGCAGGCTATGTACAAGTTCGAGACGCACCGCGCGCTTGCCGTGTGCGACGACTACCTGCGCGCCGCCAACAAGCGCTGGAGCGATGCCTCCAAGGCCGCCAACAAGCTCGAGGGTAACGAGGCAAACGCCGCAATGACGCAGGCCCTCGTCGACGCCTTTACCGAGCTGCGCGTGGCGACCGTGCTCATGCACGGCATCGTCCCTGCCGGCTGCGAGCTCATCTGCGAGTACTTCGACGTTGACCCGGTCGCCTTCTTTAGCTGGGACAACATCTTCGCCTCCACGGACGAATTTGTGGAGAGTCTGGGCGAGAAGCCCGGCGAGCACCGCGTAAAGCCACTGCCCCCGCGCTTCGACTTCTTCAGCAAGCACGAGAGCCAGTACTAAACACTCGACATGTAATGGAATGGGAAGGAAAGACGGATGTCCAAGCCGCGTCGTCGTAAGCAGAAAAAGCAGGTTAAGCCCGAGCTCAAGCTCAGGCAGTTTGCTGCTACCGAGCTTTCCGACCAGCTTGCCGCCCAACACTCCGCCGCCGACCTGCCGCGCTTTATGGTCGACACGGTCGCCGGCGCCTATGCGCCCGCCGATGCCGAGCTCATGATCGAGGGCTTCGGCGCCGCGGCCACACGCCCGGTCACGCTGCGCGCCAACACGCTCAAGGCAACCGTCGAGGACATCGCTGCGGCGCTCGATGCCGCCGGCATCGCTCACAACCCCGTCACCTGGTACCCAGACGCCTTCATCCTGCCCGAGGCCCAGGTTTCCGATCTGTGGGATCTCGACATCTACCGCGACGGCAAGATCTACCTGCAGAGCCTGTCGTCCATGATGCCGCCGCTGGTCCTGGGCGCTCAGGTAGGCGAGGACATCCTGGACATGTGCGCAGCCCCTGGCGGCAAGACGACGCAGATCGCCGCCCTCACGCAGGGGCAGGCGCACCTTACCGCCTGCGAGATGAGCATTCCCCGCGCCGAGAAGCTCGAAGCCAACCTCCACCGCCAAGGCGCAAAAAACGTGCCCGTCATGCGCACCGACGCACGCGAGCTCGACGAGTTCTTCCGCTTTGACCGCATCCTGCTCGACGCTCCCTGCACCGGCACGGGCACCGTTATCAGCGGCAACGAGAAAACCCTGCGCGGCCTGACCGAGCAGCTGCTCGTCAAATGCGCCCGCTCGCAGCGTGCGCTTCTGGACCGCGCCATGGGAGCCCTCAAACCGGGCGGCACGCTCGTCTATTCGACTTGTTCGATCTTGCCGCAGGAAAACGAGGACGCCCTGCAAGAGGCCCTCGACAAGCATATGGACTGCGAGCTCATCCCCCTCGACGGCACGCCAAGCGAAAGTGAGGCACGCCGCGCCCAGGAAGCTGGCGAGGAGCCGCGCATCGAGTCCAACGCCCTAACCGAGGCCATTGCCGCGGGTCAGGTATCGGCCATCGCCAACGGCCTGTCCGGCACGCTCACCATTCCGCCTAGCCGCGACTTTGAGGGCTTCTACATTGCCCTGATCCGAAAACGCAGCTAGCGCACGGATCCAAAACTCAACAAGCTATCTCCGTGCGCGTTTGCTCTGCTGGTCGCGATGCTGTTTAAGCGTCGCGCGCTCCTTGCGTTCGGCCCTTTTGCCCTTAATGGCCGTGACCACAAAGTAGATGACCGCGGCGGCAACGATTGCGCCCACGCACAGGCCAATCGAGCTAAACATTGCTGTCAATTCCATACCGCGTCACCTCTCTTTTAAACGGGACATTCAAGATAGCACCTCAATACCCGCCACCACAGCTCCTTCACGTTCGCCGGCCCTTCGGTCTAACGGATGGCGCGGCGGGGAAAAATCAACTCGTCAAATGATTTAGCATTCGCAATTCCGGCTGCATCGCGCCGGCCGTCATCACATAGAATCGAGCTTCCATGGATACCCTCAACGATCTAAATGAGCGCGTCGACGCCTTCGTCGGCACCAGCTCTTTCGACACGCCTGCCGCGGCAAACGACCAAGCCCCCATCGATGTGCCCGCCGAGGTTCACGAGGACATTGTCGCCTCGGTCGATTTCTCCGAGGTCGAGCTCGCAGACGAGTTCACCGAACCCCAGGTAGCCGTCACGCCCAACGGCCTGCTCCCTATGGAGCCCCTGCCCATCGACGGACGCCTGCGCAAGGCGGCCCTCCGCATGCCCGACGAGATTGAGGAGGCCAGCGGCTTCACGCTCTTCGGTCGACGCATCAAGTCGCTCATTTACACCACCGACGTCGCGGTCATCCGCAACTCCAATGCCGATGCCGTCTTTGCCGTTTACCCGTTCACGCCGCAGCCGGCCATTACGCAGGCGCTGCTGACCGTCGCCGAGTGCCCGGTCTTCGTAGGCGTGGGCGGTGGCACCACCACCGGCAAGCGCTCCGTTCAGATGGCAGCCGTCTCCGAGATGCAGGGCGCGGCGGGCTGTGTGGTCAACTCCCCCGCCACCGCCGAGATGGTCGAGCACATCACCAACATCGCCGACATCCCCGTCATCGCCACGGTCGTACGTTGCGACGACGATGCTCACGCAAAGGTGCGCGCCGGCGCCAAGATCCTCAACATCGCCGCCGGCAAAAACACGCCGCAGGTCCTGCGCGAGCTGCGCGAGCACTATCCCAACCTGCCGCTCATCGCGCCGGGCGGCAAGACGCCCGAGAGCATCCGTGAAACCATCGCCGCCGGCGCCAACGCTATCATCTGGACGCCGCCTTCGGCACAGCAACTACAGACCGACATGATGCAGCGTTATCGCAAGATGAAGGAAGACGCCACGCCCGTTATCTCGCGCGACGATGTGCCCATTATCGACCAGGTCGCCGCCGCCGAAGTCAGCCAGGTCGAGAACATGAATCCCGACGTGCCGATTCCCGACGAGGTCATCGAGCGCGTCGCTTCGATCCACGAGCGCGTCGAGGAGCGTCGCGCCAACCGCGGCCTCAAGCCGTCACTGCACGGCTTCTTCTTCCGCGGAAAGAAACGCTAACCCCAACAGCAAGGCCCGCCCCACAAACGTGAGGCGGGCCGTTTTCGTTTGAGCAATCATGCAGCGATGTGATGGGGCAAACTAATCCACGCGCTTGTCGCCCATAAAGAAAAGCGCCACCGTACCAGGTCCGGTGTGCGAACCGATCAGAGCACCGATATTGTTGATCTCAATCTTGCCTTTGAGTTGCGGAACCTGTTCCTCAATCAGTGCCGCCACCGCTTCGGCGTCCTCGCGGCACGCCGAGTGTGACATGATGCACTTGCCCGAATAGTTCGCACCATCCTGCACATGCGCCATCATGGTCTTGGCCATCTCGGAAATCGCGCGCTTCTTAGTGCGGATCTTCTCACGTGGCGACAGCCCGCCCTCGCAATCGACGGTCATAAGCGGGCAAATCTTGAGTGCCGTGCCGATGATCGCGCTCGCGGCCGAAATGCGACCGCCGCGCAGATAGCTCGACAGATCGGTCGAGAAGAACCAGTGGTGCAGGTTGAGCTTGTTCTCCTCGATCCAGGCAGCCGTCTCGTCGAGTGAAGCCCCGCTATCGCGAACGTCGGCGGCACATTCCGCCAGCAGGCCAAAGCCCGAAGACGCCGCCAACGAATCGATGACGCGCACCTTGCCGCCCTGGGGATAGCGATCCGCGAGCATCTGCGCCGCAACGCAGGCCGATCCATACGTGCCCGAAATACCCGACGACAACGTTAGGTGCAGCACGTCTTTACCCTCGGCAACGAACGGCTCCCAAAACTCCTCGTACTCACCCACGCTTACCTGAGACGTCTTGGGCATGGCGCCCGCGGCAATCTGGGCAAAAAACTCGTCCGGCGTAACCGACTGATACAGATCGTCCGTATAGACAACATCGTCGATCTCGTAATGAAAACACACGACAGGGATATTGCGCGACGCAAAGAACTCACGGGTTCGGTCGGCGGCAGATTCACAGGTCAGGACAAAATCACTCATATGAGGCTCCTTAGTCATTGCTGCGCAAATTATCGCACAGCAAGCCTAAATACGGTACAAATGTCCACTATTTACCATTTCGAACCATTCGTATTGAACATCTTTATCATGAATATCTCTCTCGTCGCCATACGCCATCACAGGCAAAAACGCTCCTTGGTCTCCACTCAACCGCCATATCTACCTTCACTAAATCGATTTACCAAACCGTTCAACCGACAATTCAGCCGCCGGCGCAAAATCGAAACAAAAGCGGCGCATACTGATAAACGTTTGACGCTGTTTATCAGTTTTACCAACCACATCGGAAGGTGTTTCATGGTCGCATTCGATCGCAACCCGCAAGACTTCAAGTATCTGCGCCTGCTGTCGAGACAGTTCCCCACCGAGCAATCCGCGTTTACCGAGATCATCAATCTCTCGGCCATTCTCAACCTACCCAAGGGCACCGAGCATTTTATGAGCGACGTGCACGGCGAGTACGAAGCCTTTATGCACATCCTCAACAACTGCTCGGGCGTGGTGCGCGAGCATGTCGACGAGATCTTTGGCGACACGCTCTCCTTTGACGAAAAGGGCGAGCTGTGCACGCTCATCTACTACCCACGCGAGAAAATCGACCTGGTCCGCAGCCAGCACGAGGACTCGCCCACCTGGTACAAGACGATACTCGACCAGCTCATCATGGTCGCCCGCTCGCTTTCGAGCCGCTACACGCGCTCCAAGGTGCGTAAGGCCATCCCGCGCGACTATGCCTACATCATCGACGAGCTGCTGCACACGCACCCGGACGAGAACAACTATCGCGTGCGCTATCACGAGCGCATCGTGGAGTCCATCCTGGAGACCGCGAGCGCCGACGACTTTATCGAGTCGCTCGCCTCGCTCATCAAACGCCTCGCCGTCGACCACCTGCACCTGGTGGGCGACATCTTCGACCGTGGCGGCGGCGCGGCCAAGATTATGGACCGCCTGCTCACCTACCATTCACTCGACATCCAGTGGGGCAACCACGACCTGCTGTGGATGGGCGCCGCGGCCGGCGAGCCCGCCTGCATCGCCACGGTTCTGCGCAACAACCTGCGCTATGACAACTACGAGATCCTCGAAAACGACTACGGCATCTCGTTGCGCGAACTTGTCGCCTTCGCCGATGCCACCTACACCGCCGGCGAGTCCATCACCCCGCTGATCAAGGCCATCAACGTACTGCTCTTTAAGCTCGAGGGCCAGATTATTCAGCGCCACCCCGAGTTCGACATGGCTGACCGTCTATTGCTCGACAAGATCGACCATGGCACCGGCACGGTCACGCTCGCCGACGGCAGCGTGTGGCCGCTCACGACCAACGACTTCCCCACCGTCGACCCGACAGACCCCTATTCGCTCACGCCCGAGGAGCAGCACATCATCGACAAACTCGTGTCCGAGTTTGTCACCGCCGATCACCTGCATCGCCATATCGATTTCCTCTACACCCACGGCTCGATGTACAAGGTCACCAACGGCAATCTGTTGTTCCACGGCTGCGTGCCGCTCAACGAGGACGGCACCTTTAGCAGCATGAACTGCCTGGGCACCTGGCACGCCGGTCGCGATTATTTCGATTTTTGTGACCACATCGCCCGCCGTGCCTGGCGCACCGGCGACCGCGACGCCCTCGACTGGATGTGGTACCTGTGGATCGGCTTTAACTCGCCTGCCAGCGGACGCCTGGTGCGCACCTTCGAGCGCGCCTATATTGCCGATAAGAGCACTTGGGTCGAGCCGATGGATCCGTACTACACGCTCACCACGTCGCCGTCGGTCTGCGACGACATCATGCACGAGTTTGGCGTCGTCCCCATGGCTTGCTCGCCGACCGGTCACATCATCAACGGCCACACCCCCGTCAAGACCACCAAGGGCGAACAGCCCATCCGCGCCGACGGCAAACTGCTGGTCATCGACGGCGGTTTCTGTCGCGCCTACCATCCCAAGACGGGTATCGCCGGCTACACGCTTATCTCCAGCTCGCGCGGTTGCCGCCTCAAGTCGCATCAGGCCTTTACCACCGTTGCCGAGGCGCTCACCCGCAACGTGGACATCGAGAGCGAGACCAACCGTTTTGACCAGGCCGACCGTCGCCGCATGGTGAGCGACACCGATACCGGCGTCAAGATTCGCAGCCAGATCCAGGACCTGCGCCAGCTGCTCGACGCATATAGAAACGGTGCTATCGAGGAGCGCGCCTAGCGGCGCCTGCGGGGATTGGCTAAACTTTCTGGGTTTGTCATCCCCACGGCGCCCCGGCGCCACCCTAAGGCAGGTACCATGCAAAAGCTCCTTGCGCAGATCATGAAGTTTGGCGTCGTCGGCGTCATCGCCACCGTCATCGACTTTGGCATCATGAATCTGCTCCACTACGGTCTGGGCCTCAACATCCTGATCGCCAACACCAGCGGCTTTATCGTCTCGCTCATCTTTAATTACGTCGCGAGCATGAAGTACGTGTTCGCGCACAAAGAAGGCATGAGCCGCCGCCGCGAGTTCATTATCTTTGTCGTGCTGTCCGTGATCGGCCTGGCGCTCAACGACGGCTTCGTGCTGGCCCTCAACGCCGGCCTGGGACTCGAGGCCAATATCGCCAAGATTTGCGCCACCGCACTGGTCATGGTCTATAACTTTGTGACCCGCAAGATCTTCCTGGAGGGTGACGAGACCAAGTAGCTCGACATCCCGATAGCCTTACGGCGCCCATGGTCGACGCGCGCTCAGCGCAGCATCGTCCGTGGGCGCCGCTCGTTTACGGGCAAATTTTCAACGTTTGCGGATTAGCTCTTGAATATTTGGCGAGTTCGTATAGTTCTTGGCAAAGACCTTACGTTTCCCATGCAAAAGCTCTAAAGTATCCTCTGCTCGATTCATCAACGCATTGGATGTGATTGCGTGCGCAAGGCACTGGCACAACCTCATACTAAGCAGTTCCTCAAGTTTGCTGTCGTGGGTCTTATCTCCTTTGGCATCGACTGGGGCATGCTCATTGCGCTCGTCGAGCTGTTCCACCTCGACTTTTTGATGAGCACCACGATCTCGTTTATCACGTCCGTCGTGGTCAACTACTGGCTCAGCATGAAGTACGTGTTCGATCACCGCGAGGGCATGAGCCGCAAGCGCGAGTTCACGATCTTCACCATCCTGTCGGTGATTGGTCTGGGCCTCAACGACCTGTACATGTTTGTGGGCGTCACGTTTTTGAGCATCGGCTACCAGGCCATGAAGGCCATCGCCACGTTTCTGGTCACCTGGTACAACTACTTCAGCCGCCGCTTCTTCCTCGAAGGCGCGCAGTCGTAGTCAATTCGACATTTACTTGAATATATAACCGGTTGGAATTCACGTTCCAGCCGGTTTTTTGTTTGACGAGGCTGTCAAGGAAGACGTATGAGACGGGTCACGGTGCCGAAATGGGACGCGGTTTCCCCATAGGCGCCGTTCCGGAAAGCGCATCCCAGAATTCGCCTCCAGAGTGGGACGCGCTTTCCGGTTGAGCCTCGATTGGGAAACTCCATCCCATTCCCAGTAAAAACGGGCGGCTCGGATACGCTCCGAACCGCCCGTATGGCGTGTTATATCGAGGCCTCTAGCCTGTTACGTAATACCAGACGACGTTGTCGCCGTTAGAGAGAACGTAGCTGCTGCAAGCCATGCCAGGCGTCACACCGTTGACGGAGTACATCCAGCCGCTCGTGCTGCCGTGTTCTTTCTCGGCTAGACCGCCGATGGCGGCGACATACGTGCCGTACGACGAGCCATGAGCGTTAACGGAAAGACCCAGTGCGCATAGGGCATCGTAGACCGTGGCCCCCTCGTTAAAGGTGAACGTGCCGCCAGACGAGACAGGATTGCCCACGGCGCTCGATGTGACCGATACCGTCACCGTAACGTAGCCAGGCTGCTGCGAGCCGCTCTGGTTGCCCGTAGAGGCGCTGCCGCCGTTGGACGCAGAGCCACCGCCAGTTGCCGAGGCGCCGGCCGAAGAAGAGCCGTCAGAAGAACTCGATCCGCCGGCGGACCCGGAGCTCTGTCCGTCGGATGCGTTGCCGGATTTCTTGCCGCCCTTGCCTTCGGACTTCTTCCCTTTCGAGTCCTTGTTTGAGTCCTTGTCCGAGGATTCGGAATCGTCCTTGGAGCCGGACTCGTTCGAATCCTTAGACTCATCCTTCGCGTCATCCGAAGATTTGGAATCCTTGGACCCCGTCTTAACCGAAGCGGTAGTCGAACCGGAACCCGAGGCATCCTTTGCAACGACGCTCTCCCCTGCCACGGCCTGCACGATCCAATCGATGGACCATGCGCCGCTGGAAGAAGGCCGGACAAAGCCTAGCGACACAACGATCAGAACGATACAGGCAGCTGTTAGGCCGCCGGCAAGCGCCTTGCGCCGAGGGGCGGACGCCGCCGAAGCGGCGCCCTTTTGCTTTGCATCGTCGAACTGGATGAACGACGAATCAGGTTGCTTGGAGTCGGCGTCCTGAGGTTTATTGGACACGGACCTCACCTACCGACGCTTGGTCAGCACGAAGACGGCGATGACAGCAAGACCGATCACGCCGGCCGCGACGCCGACAATGGCGAGTGGGTTGAAGCCAGCCTGCTGTGCAGAAGCCTCAGCGGACTTCTTGGCTGCGGTCGCAGAAGCAGAGCCCGTGTCAGACTTGCTAGACTCATCGTCCTTCTTGTCAGACTTCTTGTCGGACTTGTCGGAATCCTTCTTGGAATCCTTGTCGTCCTTGGTCTCGGTCGTGGTCGTGGTAGACGACACCGGCTTCTGCCCAGGCGAAACAGCACCGCCATTCTGCTGGCCACTCGTTCCGTTGCTGGAGCCGGCGCCATTGCCAGAGCCGTCAGCGTTGCCATTGGAGCCGGAGCCATTAGAGTCAGATCCGCCGTTGCCCGAGCCGGAACCGCCGTTGGCATCGGAGCCGCCGTTACCGCCAGGATTAGCAGCATTCTTGGTCCACTTGGCATACAGCGTCATATCGGCCGTCACCGGCGTACTGAAGTCATACGCCTCCGTGCAAGCCTCATCGGTATACCAGCCGCCGAAGGTGTAGCCCTTGTACTGCGGCTTGTCCGAAGGCTCCGTCGCCGTCTTGCCCTCTTTCACTCGCTGGGGATCGGGCATGGAGGCATCTTTACCGTTAGCATCGAACGTTACGGTATAACGATTGACCCTCTGGCCATTTCCCTTCACAGCAAACAGCTTGCCCGAGTCATTGACGTAATAGAGCGAGCCGTCGGATCCGACCGAAATGGAAGCCATGCAGTACTGCTGGTCGCCAGCCACCGGCGTGTACAGCAACTCAGCTTCATCATCACCAATGCGATAGCGATAGATGCCGCCCGGGTTGTTATTGGACGTAAAGTACACGTACGTCTCGCCATTCTGTACAGAAACAACCGGCTGCGACTTTACGTCACCGCCGCCCGAGGTTCCCTGGCGAATGTAGCTGCCGTCTGCCTTGCAAATGGAATAGTCCACGGCAAGCGTCTCGGCATCGATCACTGCAAGCTGACCGTAGTGATACGTGTACTTATTCTGATAACCGCCAACATAGGACTCAGTCGATGCCCCTCCGACCACAATCTTGCCGTTGGCCAATACCGGTGTCGAGGTCGAGCTGCTGCCAAACGAAACCTTGCCAAGCTCGGAAAGCGTTCCATCCGCCCCAACCGACAGTTTATGCAAAATGCCATCGGCGCTCACGACATAAGCAGTCGACCCATCGACCAGCACCGTCGTGCGCACGCGGTCAGCGATTTTGAGCGATGCGACGGTCTTTCCGGTTTCGGGGTCAACCGTGTTCACCGTACCCGAATCGTCTGCAATGACACCATAGTTGCCCGAGAACGCCATGCCGGCCCAGTAATAGCCCTTGTTGTTCTCGTTCTTGTGCTGCCACATAACCTTGCCATCGGAGACGCGCACACAAAGCAGGTAGCCGTCGCTCGAATCGGTCCAGCTAGCCGAAGCAGTACCAAAGTAGGCATAACCGTCACGGAACGTAACTGAAGCAAGTGACTGCTGAGCGCCATCCGGGCCGGCCGGCAGCTCATCGGTAACCCAAACCGTCGCCAATGCATCAACCGTTAGCGCCTGCAGGCGGCCACCCGAGAGCGGAACAAGCACAACGCCGTCGGTGTACACCATACGCGAGGTCGAATCAATTTTTGCCATCAAAGGCGATTCCGCAACGGTCTCACCCGTGTCGACATTCTTCTTAAGCAACTTGGAGCCAACGGCAACGTAGAGGTAGTCACCCACCAGCAACGGGTCGGAGATTCCCTTATTCCATTCGCTAGATTTCTTAAGTTCACTTACCCACTTTGCCTCTGCATCCTTCGTGGGCACAGGGGCGTCAGTTACCTTGTCGGCGCTCGAAAAGCCAGACCAGTCGCTATCCCAGTTAGGACGCGTGGCACTCGGGTCAACGATGACGCTGTCGACACCGGGCACGGTATCGCCAGCAGCATAAGCCCAGACGATTTTGTCGCCCGGCTTAAGTACATAGTCGCTATCGATCTGATGTGCAGGGACACCATTGACAAAGAACGACCAAGCACCCGACAACTTGGTGCCGTCAAGCGGCGAAACAAGGCTGCTAACACCCCAATAACCAAATTGGTCGTACATCTCGGACTCGACGCCAATGGCATCGAAGTAGGCGGCGGAGGCGTCCTTGATCGTCGTGCCCTTAGCGAACACCTGAGTCGAGGGGCTCGTCCAACGCTGCGCTATCTCGTCCTTCTTGCCGATGATCTCCATCGTAACGGAAACCTGCGTGGAAACCGTGCCCGTGGGATCCTCGTACACGAGCTCGAGCGTGTCGCCATCGCTCGGGTAGTAGCCCGTGGCATAAGAGTTGGCAGCCTTGCCATTAATATCAAAACGCCAGTACTTATAGCCGGACGCCGTGTTTTCCATCGCGAGCGTCTGGGACTTATCGGGGTTCGTAACCGAATAGGGAACGCCGCCGTCCGTGCTATAGCTATAGCCGGCGTCGTCAAGCACCTTGGCAAAGATGTCCCAGGCAGACATTTTTTGGGTACTCGACCACTCAAACGAGGCCGTCGGCACCCAGTCCACAAGGTCATAGGACTGACCGACATCGTGCTTGCTTACGCCTACAACCCTGACGTTAACGGAAAGAGACTTTTCGTCGGAAGAATTAACGAGCCAAGCGGTGCTCTTGACATCGTTGTTGCCGGCGTTTGCCACGACATAGGCGTATTTGCCCTCAGCCGAGGCGGGAAGCGTGATCGCGCCGGTCGTTTCGTCGGCGCCAAACAGCTCGTGGGCATTTGTGCCCTCAGCGTCATCGGCGAGATACCAGCGGTAATCGACGAGGGAGCCCTCGGGGAGTGCCGTCTCGTAATCGCCCCAATCGCCCGTTGCCATGTAATTGGCAGTAGGGGTAAGCGTTCCGCCGACCTGTGCAAGGTTGCCGCTCGAAGCGACATTAACCGATGTCAGGGTATACGCCTTGGCATCTTCGCCCTTGACGATGGCATAACGCGTGGAGGCATAGTCGGTGTTGTAGCCACCGTCGACGATGCACTTGAGGTACTTGCCGACGTACTTTTGCGAAATTACGAACGACGGCCTGTGCGCGTTCTCATCCGTCAGCGTCGTGAACGGACCCTGGGCGCTATCGGCAATCTGCCACGTATACGTCAGTTGATCAGATGTAAGCTCGGCACCCTTTGTTCCTGCAGACGTCTTCTCGAATGCAGTAACACCGATCTTTTCGCCACTCTTGTAGACAAACTTGGCGTCATCGCTCTGATCGCCGACGATCTTTTTGAGATACGTCAGGAACAGCTCGTGCGAGCCTGCGGCCTTAACGGCCACAGCAGTAGTCGCCTCTACGGTGTTATCGCCCGCAGTGGCCGACACGCTCACCCAGCGCTTGGCGTAGTCATCGGGAATCGTAAAGCTGCTGTCGGTTTTGCCCTCGACCACATGCCAGTCGGTCTTCGCATCAAACGCAGAGGAAGACGGGTCGACAGAGGACCAACGCCACGTGTAGGTAACGCCCTCGGTAACCGGCTCAGACGAGTAATCGACCGCCTTGTAGGCGCACGCCTCAATCGTAGAGCCAGTGTCCTTGGCGCCCTTGCTCGCATTGGTAAATGCAACTGAATCGAGCGTCGTCGCGCCCTTGGGCAGAATGCGGCCCGCCTTGGTCTCACAGCTATCGGAGCCGGGGATACCCTTCTTGGCCTTAGCGACCACCTTGAGGTAGCGGTTCGCGCACTCCTTGGTAACCGTGAAGGTATCACCAGTTGCAACCTGCTCGAACGTGCCGTCAGCAGAATCGGCCACCCACCAAGAAAAATCGACCTTGTCGGAGCCATAGAGGTCAGTCGGCGTGTCGTAGTTAAGGTAGTAGGCGGCAGCCTTAATCGTGTCACCGACGTTAGCGTTGGGGACGTTCTCATAATCGTCGCCAAATTCGGCGCCGTTATAGGCGAGAACGATATGGCCTAACGCGATCTGGTCACTCGCGGCAACAGGACCCGGCGTATTGTAGCCAACAGACGCGGGCGTCCCGAAAGAGCTGCTCGGACCGTACAGCTCCTGGCCATCGCCGACAACCTTAACGCGAATGTACTTGCCCGCAAGTTGCGAAGCGAGTTCGTCCGTGATCGTCAGCGACTGGGCGGTCTGGCCCGGAATTGCCTGATAGGCGGAATCCTCGGCATCGCGCACGTCAGACGCAAGCCACTGATAGGTCCAGCCGGCCTGTGTCGCAATACGCTTATTGGGAACCGCTTCGCCGTCGTAGGCGTTCGCCCAAAGCGTAGTGCCAGGGTTCAGCATCTCGGCCTTAACAGACGAATACGAGCTCGAATCGTCTGCCGAAGACTGGATGAGGACATAAGACTTTGCATCCAGTGCCGTCTTGGTAGGAACGGGCGCCTTGATGGTGTTCGTCGCTGTCAGCTTTTGGTTGTTGGCGCCCTTAGTCGGGCCGTAGATGACGTTACCGCTGGCATCGGTAATGCGTACGCGCAGGCACTTGCCGTTAAGCTGAGTGCGCAGGGCATCGTCCAAAACGATCGATGCGCCCGTCTGACCCTCGACAGGAACAAACGCGGAATTGTCCGCATCGCTCTTGTTGCTGATGTCGGCAGCAAGCCACTGATAGGTGCAGCCCGAAGCGCTGGCGCGCTTGCTGGACGAAGTCCAAACATTCGCATAGAGCGTAGTATTGCTCTGGATAAAAGCGGTGAAGTTAGAGCCAGCCCAACGAGAAGGCGACTGGCTCTTTCCGACGCTGACACCATTATTCGAGGAAAACGTAGCAGCGGCACGAGACGCGGCCTTGGCAACACTGGGCTCGCTGGCCACCGCAGTCGCGTCGCCGGTCTCGGCGGTGGTGTCAGACGCCTCGCTCGCCGGGGTGGCCGAAGCAGGGTCTGACGCAGCGGGGTCGTCCGATGCATCATCGCTCACGTTGTCAGGCGCGGCCGAACCCGTATCCCCAGTTTCGGAGGAGCCACCTGCAGCCGAATCGTTTGCGTCAGCAGCAGCCGCGGTAGTATCTGCAGCACCGTCCGTGGCCTGCGCGCCCTCGCTCGGCGTTGTGGCCTGAGCCACGGCCTCGGCAATGCCCTCGGCGCCATCGGCCCAAAGCTGGGCCGGCGTGGTGCTGAATGCCATCGCGAAGGCCAGGAATGCCACCAGGCCGCGCTTGGCTACGCCGCGCGCGATCGCCCCATGGCGACGCAACGAGGCGCGCTTGCGCTCGTCCTCAAACATATCCATTTGTCCCCCATTGTCTGTACTTGAGGCGTTACCATGCGGCTGCCCCACGTCATCGCGCATGTTGCGCTCGAGTTCCCCCATCGGGGTCCTCCTTCCCTCCAGAGCCCAACGCGTACCGGCGGCATACGCCGCGGCCGCGTGCAAGATGGGAGGCGATCCGACTTAACCTTGCCGGCCCGGGCGCGTCGTCCGATCTGCGACACGATTCTCCCGAGACATAAGGAATTACGGTTACTGGTACAGCCGGGGATTTGCACCCCGATTCTCCCAAACGCGCAGGAAAACCGCGCATTTGTGCGTCTCCGCACCACCATCTAGGCCATCGATTATTACCGTCATTATGGTATCACGCAAAAGGGCCCCGCACGCAGGCGAAACCCAAGGTAAAAGCTATTGTTTGCGATAGGAAAATGCGGTGCCGACCGCAGCCCCTAGTGCTTGCCGCCGTGGCTGTTGCGCCAGATCTCACGCCCCAGCATCAACGCCAGCACCAGCGCGCTCACGTAGCCAAAAAGGCCGATGACCGGAATACCAAACACAACCGGCTCGATGCGCGCGTAGTAGACCACCGACGAGCCGATAAACAGGCCGGCGATGACGATGGCCATTGACATGCGGTCGACGATGCCGCCAATCTGGCGCAGCGCCTTGTCGCTACTCATGAGCTGCAGGTTCAGCTTGAGCTGACCGCGCGTGAGCATGCGCGACGCCAGGCCCAGATACTCAGCCGCTTCGAGCGAACCCTTTGCCGCTCGGTAGCTACTCGCAGCGAAATCGCGACTCATGTCGCGCATGCGTGCGTAGGTACTCTTCTCGTTTTTAATGTGCGCCTGGATGATTTGGATCATGTTAACGTTGGGCATGTACTCGGTCAGCAGGCCCTCGAGCGTCACCATGCCGCGCGCGAACATCGTCACCACGCTCGGCAGCTCGACATCGTTCTTGCGCGCCAGGTTCACCAGCGAGGTCAAAAACTCGCCGATATCCAGGTCCTTAAGATCAAGACCCGCAAAGTCGGCGACGATAAAGTCCAAGTCGGACAAAAAGGCCGAATGGTCAAGCTCGGCCGAGTCGCCGCGCGTCACGGCAAAGCGCATGAGCGAATCCTTGAGCTTGGGCACGTCGCCCTCGGCCACGGCGAAAATCATATCCTTGACGATACCGCGGTCGTGACTCGACATGCGCCCGACCATGCCCAGGTCGATAAAGTAAACGATGCCATCTTTGAGGATGATGTTTCCCGCATGCGGGTCGGCATGGAAAAAGCCGTCATCGAGCACCTGCGTCGAATAGTCCTCGACAATCGCCGAGCCGATCTTTTCCAGGTCATAGCCCTCGGCCACCAGGCGCTCGGGATCGGCAATCGAGATACCGTCAATGTAGTCCATGACCACGACGTGTTCGGTGCAAAGGTCCAAGTAGGATTTGGGACACGACACGCCATGGACGCTCTTATGGAACTCATAGAAATCGTTGAGGTTTTTGGCCTCGGCCAAAAAGTTGGTCTCCTCGCGAAACGAGGTCCACAGCTCCTCGACCACGCCGTGCAGGTCAACAAACTGATCGGTGTTGACAAACTTGGAAACGATGCGCACCACCGAACGGATGATGTCGATGTCCTGCGCCATGACCTGCTGCGCACCGGGGCGCTGCACCTTAACGGCCACGTCCTCGCCGGTCACCAGACGGGCGCGGTGCACCTGCGCGAGCGATGCGCTACCGAGCGGGTTGGGGTCGATCGCGTCGAACATCTGCCCCAAGCGCTGGCCGTATTCCTCTTCCAGGCAGCGGAGCACTACCTCATACGGCACCGGCTCTACGTCGGAGCGCAGGCGACGCAGCTCGTCGCAAAACCGCTGCGGCAAAATCTCGGAGCGGTTGGCCAGAATCTGCCCCATTTTAACGAACATGGGGCCGAGCTCTTCGAGCAGACGACGCAGGCACACCGGCGTGAGGTTATCCCATACGCGATACTTTTTGATCAGGCGAACGATCTGCCCAATACGCTCACGACGACCTGCCGGCGTGAGCTGGTATTCCTCGTCCGGCGCCATCGCGTCGGGCTCCTCGGGGACCATATCGACAGCGCGCGGTTTCTTGCGAGCGCCCGAGACGGCAGCCTCAACCTCATCGACAACCGCCGTCTCGTCACCCAAGGGATCTTGATTGTTGTAATCGGTGGTGGAATCTGCCATCTGCGCTGCTACTCGGCCTCTTCGGTGTCCTCTGCATCGTCGGGCTCAACGGACTCGACGGGCACCGAAGTCACGTTGTCCTCGACCGAATCGACGATATCGCGCACATGGGCCAGGAAGGCCGTGCGCTCGGGGGCGGTCATAACACGGACGCGGGCCAGGATGAGCTCGTCGAGCACGCGCTGCGCCGCAGTCTCACCCTGCATGCCCAGGCGCTCGGTCAGGTCTGAGATGGTGCCGCCGGCCTGCTCGAACATGTCGGACACGCTGCGGGCGATATCGGGGGTGCCGGCGTCCTTGCGCACCTGCTCGCCCTTGGTATTGAGGTCGTCGAGGACCTTCTTGCCGCCTTCGACGGCAACGGCAGCGGCGCCGAAGCCCACGTTGATGGCACCGTTAACAAGCTGATCGAATTTCATAACCATGGTTGGCTCCAATCGTGAACAACTGCATTGGCGTTCTTGTACCCAAGATTGGGCGAACGACACAAAATCGTTTTATCGCCGGGATAGAAATCGAGCGGGGCAAGCCTTTGACGGCGTTTGTCCCGCTCGCTCGTTGCAAGGTTATCTTTACCTTACGTTGTCGTTCATCGCGAAGGAATTCTTCATGGCGCAGCTGGTAGTGTAGAGCACCTTGCCCAGCAGAGCGTCGGTCTCCACGCGCACAAGCTCGGCAAAGGCCTCGTTGGCGCGCGCGAGCTCGGCGGGAACCTCGGCCTCGGGCAGTGCGGCCACGACAGCGTCAACGTCGTGAATCTGCTTGTGGCCCATGCCGCCGACCTTCTCCTGATAATCCTCGACCGCGCGACCGCACTCATGGAAGCGAACATCGGCCAAGGCACCGATCAGGCGATTTGCCCAATAGAAATTCTCGGACGTCACGCGAGCCTGCGTGTCGGCATAGTACTCGGGCATGGTCTCGGCATTGGCGTACAGCGGTACGAGCGCGTTAAACGAGTTGGAGCCAAACGCCATCCACTGCACGGCGCGATACGCCGGCTGCGCATAGGGACGCAGCTGCAGCACGGCGAGCTGGCTGTTGCGGTTGATGCCGATGGGACGATAGGCGCCGCGCGTGGCGGGTGTGCCCTTGCTGCCGTAGCAGTCGTACTCCGTGCCCTGGTAGTGGCTCGAAAGCACATACTTGATATCCTCGATGGTCACCTTGCGCTCGGGCACGCGGCTCCAGGGGATGTCGTCGCTCTCGGGCGTGTAGTCGGCGTCGGGACCGTCCCACACATCGCTGGGGTTGAGGCAGCGCTGCATGTACCAGGCGCGCGGTGTGTTGTAGACGTGGTCGCTGTCGCTGTGCGAGCCAAAGGCCTCGCGCGGGTTAAAGACCGTTGCGGGACCGTCGCCCTCGACGCCCAGTGTCAAATCCAGATGCCACTCGGCCATCCAGGCGCGCAGGTCGGCAGAGCACATGTGCTCGACCTGGGCACCCTCGGCGTCGTCCAGATCAAAGCTGTCGATGCCCAGCTGGTTGGGCATCGTAACATAGGCGTCATCGGGCACGCGCTTGGCGATCCAGTGGTGACCGCCGATGGTCTCGAGCCACCAGATCTCATCCACGTCGCTAAAGGCGATGCCGTTGTTCTCGTAGGTGCCGTAGCGCTCGAGCAGGTCGCCCAAGATGCGCACACCGTCGCGGGCGGACTTGGCGTACGGCAAGACCAGGGTCACCATGTCCTCCTCGCCCAGGCCGCCGGGCTGTGCCGGAACGTAACCGTCCTCGCCCTCGTTGCCCTTTGCGGGCACGTAGTCGACGAGTGGATCAGCGCCGCGGACGCGCTCGTTGGTGGTGAGCGTCTCGGTTGCGGACATGCCCACGTTGAGCTCGTTGAATCCGGCCTCGGCCCAGATGCCGTGACCAGGGATGACGTCGGGGACGCTCGTGTAGCGCATGGGGTTATCGGGCAGCTCGATCGTCAGGTGGCTCAGGACGCTCGTGTAGACGCGCGGTTGCTCGTCGGGGTGCACCACGCGCATGCGCTTGGGCTCAAACACCCCGTTGGACGAGTCCTCGTTGCGGGCGACCAGCGTCGACCCGTCGTAGCTCGCGTTCTTACCAACCAAAATCGTTGTGCACGGCATGCGCATCCTCCTTGAGCGAAGAAATCAAACGGTAACAGTGTATCGCTTCGATGCAAAAAGGGCGAAACCGCGACTCCAGCAGCCCCTGTGTGCAAAAAATGCCAAATATGAGTACTGTCACCAATTTAGTAGCAGCGATTTGCTCAAGTTCAGACGCTAGAAATCCCCACTTGTCCAAAAGCTGAGTGAAGTAATTCCCCAAAGGTCCAATAAAAGAGACTCCCTAACGATATCCACTATCATTAGAGAGTCAAATCAGTCTCAAAGATATGCAACCGACGAGGCAACAGTACTCATATTTGGCATTTTTTGCACACGGGATGGTCGCGCGCGCAGACGTGGTGTAAGAGCGTCCTGAGGTCCGTCGCTGCAAGTCCCGATGTTACTCCTTCTTGAGACCGCGCTTCTCGACTATCTCGTC